>CAYWPF010000102.1:0-19488 GCA_964460065.1 uncultured Enterobacteriaceae bacterium | reverse complement strand
GCACGTTCAAATGGAACGGCGCAATGGAATATTGCAATTAAGTTTGCACACTGATGGGAAGACTTTGCACTGGGGTGAAGGTCCCCACTCGGAGCTTGGAAAGTGTTTCTACGATATTGGGAGTGACCCGGAAAACAAGGCCGTTATTATTACAGGTACCGAGGATAAGTTCATTGCAAGGTACGCTCGGGAAGATCAGTGGGAAATTACGCCCCAATTCTGGGACCATATATACTGGGACGCAAAAAAACTGCTGATGAATCATTTAGACATAGAAGTCCCAATGATCGCGGCGGTAAACGGACCGGCCACCATCCATGCCGAACTTGCCGTGTTATGTGACATAGTGATTGCCACAGAGGACACGGTCTTCCAGGACGCGCCACACTTTCCCAACGGGATTGTTCCTGGCGATGGTGTTCATGTCGTCTGGCCTCTGTTGCTCGGGCCCAATCGCGGACGGTATTTTCTGCTCACCGGACAGAAGCTGACGGCCCAGGAGGCCTTGAACCTGGGGGTAGTCAATGAGATTGTCCCGCGCGAAGGGCTTTTGGAACGGGCATGGGAATTGGCAAAATTAGTATCGGACAAGCCGCCGTTAACGGTTCGTTACGCCCGCGTTGCGATTACCCAACAGTTGAAGAAGGTTATGTTGGATCAGTTAGGATACGGATTAGCGCTCGAAGGACTCGGGGCCCAAGAGCACTGGCCAGGGGCGAAGAAAAGAAAGTAACATGGCCTGGTGGGCGCTACTGTCGCGAGACTCTTCCATTTTTCAAAGTTGAGGCTGATAGGAGCGAATTCCTAATGTATCGGTACCAGGAAACGAGTCGCTATTTTGCTCAGATGCCGGATGACGTTAAAGACATTGCCGAGGCAGAGTTGAAGAGTTTGGGAGCGACAGACACGAGTCCGGTTTATAGAGGAGTATACTTTAATGCGTCCCCCGGCGTGCTCTATGGCGTCAATTTTTATGGTCGACTCCTCAGCCGTGTCCTGGCCCCTTTGATGTCATTTAGCTGTCACTCTGACCGTTACTTGTACAAAAGAGCGGCAGAGATCAACTGGTCCGATTTTTTGAAGCCTTCCCAAACGTTTGCCTGTTTTGCGACTGTGAGTAATAGTCGTATGCGCCATTCTAAATTTGCGGCATTGCGGCTAAAAGACGCTATCGCTGATTCATTCAGAGTGGCGACGGGTGTGCGGCCGTCGGTAGACACAAAGAATCCCGACATTTGGGTTAACTTGCATATTGATCATGACGAGGCGGTGATAAGTATCGACACCTCGGGCGGGTCGCTCCACCGCCGTGGCTACCGCAAAATGAGTGTCGATGCGCCCATGATGGAAACGTTGGCGGCTGCGATAATCCAATATACGGAATGGGATGCGTCAATGCCGTTGTATGATCCATTCTGCGGTTCAGGGACTTTGTTGTGCGAGGCTTACATGCAGGCGTCTTGCACGCCGGCCGGAACACTCCGCAAGCGATTCGGGTTTCAACTTCTACCCGATTTTGATTCAGTATTATGGGAGAAGGTTCGTGCGAAAGGTACGGCGAGGCGCAAGATCCTTCCTGCCGGAACCATTACGGGAAGCGACATTGACGGCCGGGCGGTTGACGCGGCGAGACGAAACAGTGAAATCTTACTTACTCGTAAGGCCGTCACAATCGAAAAACGCGACGTGTTCCAAATCGACAGGATCGTGAATTCGGTGATAGTTTGCAACCCGCCCTATGGCATCAGACTCAAAGGTTCTGAACCGGCCGTGCTGTTCCGTCGTCTGGGCGATTTCTTAAAGCGGCGGTGCCAAGGATGCACAGCATTTATCTACTTTGGAGACAGGAAACACTTGAAAGAGATTGGTTTAAAATCATCTTGGAAAAAGCCTCTGTCTAATGGTGGGCTTGATGGTCGCTTGGCTAAGTACGAGTTGTACTAGAATAATCTTTTAGGGCGGATAGACCCCTCGGTTTTTGCCATGTTAGTCTGGGCCTTCGCGAAAATAATATACAAACACCATAGAACGGAGGAGGAACTGGTATGCTATCGCTGAGTGAATACGCCCAATACGACGGGTTAGGACTGGCTGAGCTAGTGTCTCGAAAGGACGTCACGTCTGAGGAGCTTGTAAAGACTGCGGTAGCGGCAATCGAAAAAATAAATCCGCAGATCAATGCTGTATTACAGACCTTGGACGACCAAGCTTTACCCCAAAGCCGCGGACCGGTCGTAGAAGGACCTTTCGCGGGTGTGCCCTTTCTTATTAAAGAGTTAGTGTTGCATGCGAAGGGGGTCCGACTGGATATGGGCTCAAGGTTGGCGCAGGGGTACATTGCCAAAGAAGATTCGGAGCTGATGGCGCGTTTTCGAAGGGCAGGGTTCATTCTTACCGGGACCACGCAGACCCCAGAACTGGGCTATAACCCGACGACGGAGACCGTTTTGTTCGGGCCGGTGCAGAATCCGTGGAAGGCAGGACATAGCGCGGGAGGCTCCAGTGGAGGGTCGGGGGCAGCGGTTGCGGCCGGGATTGTCCCGGTGGCGCATGCAAATGATGGCGGTGGCTCCATAAGAATTCCTGCTTCATGCAACGGCCTCGTCGGGTTAAAGCCGTCTCGCGACCTGGTGCCGACCGGGCCCGATTATTCGGATCCCTTGTGTGGGTTGGCTTGCGAGTTTGTTGTATCGCGCACGGTACGAGATTCTGCCGCTTTGCTGGACATTGTTGCTGGGGCAGATGCGGGCGCGCCAGGTTTGCCGTCGCTCCCCGCACGGCCGTATCGCGAAGAATCTGAGACCGCGCCAAAGCCGTTGCGAGTGGCGTGGACGGCCACGCGGGCATCAGGCGAAACTAGTCATCCCGAATGTGTGAAGGCGGTACATGACACGGTAAGATTACTTGAGGAACTTGGGCACACGGTCATCGAGTCGAGTCCCCAGTACGACTGGCAGGAATTCCTCGAAAATATTCATGTAATTTGGACGGCGTACAACGCGATGGCTGTGGAGGATCTCGCAAAGGAAATGGGTCGTAAGGTTGGTCCGGAAACGCTCGAGTCCGTCACTCTGGCGTGTTGGGAAGACGGCCGAAAATATACCGCCGTTGACCTTTTGAAATCGTTAGACTATGGGGGCCGTTTGTCTCGGATAGTAGGACGATTCTTTGAAGATGTTGACGTTCTTGTGACACCAACTATTGCTACTCCGCCTGTTCCACATGGAGAGGTCAGTCAAAACCGCTCCGGAATGAGCGCTATGGAGTGGACCCAACAAGTGTTTTCGTATTGCTCGTTTACTCCGTTGTTCAATACAACGGGACAACCTGCCATTTCGTTGCCGTTGCACTGGGCCGCGGACGGACTGCCAATCGGCGTCCAATTCGTGGGAAATTTGGGCGATGAGGCCGGACTCTTGTGCCTCGCGAAACAGCTGGAGGAAGCCAGGCCATGGGATGGAAGGACGCCGGGGGTGCACGTCTCGGCGTAACGCCTGGCGGAGAGATACCGCCTGGGACGAAGCGGTTGCTGCCATTTCCGCATCTGGAACTGACGTATGAGTGACAGAGTACAGACGCATAATCTGATCTTGTGGGGTGGAGGAACGACCCGGACGATTCGGCCGCACTGGGTCTTACAGGAACTCAATTTGAAGTATGAGAAACGATTGGTGGGTTCCAGAACAGGCGAGACACAGACGGCGCAGTTCAGAAGGCTGAATCCGCGCGGTAAGATTCCTGTTTTACAGGATGGCGGGCTCGTGCTTGCCGAAAGTGCCGCTATTATCAACTATCTGGTGGAAAATTATGGCCCTGGGTCGTGCCTGGTGCCTTGCCCAGGTACCCCCGAACGTGGCCTCTATGATCAGTGGTGTTTCTTCATTATGACTGAGTTAGACGCGCACACGCTTTATATACTAAGGCGGCATGATGACCTGCATTACCTGTATGGGAGGTCTCCAAACGCGGTTCAGGCTGCGAAAGAGGGGTTCGCACGGCAAATTAGCGTGGTTACGGAGGAACTGAGAACCGGCGGACCGTATCTCTTGGGCAAGATGTTCACGTGCGCGGACGTTTTGCTGACGACGTGTCTCACTTGGGCACGTTATTGCAAAATACCGTTGGCCCCTGAACTCTGTGATTACGTGGCGGACTTGACGGCACGTCCGGCATATCGTCGGGCCGCTGAAGTCAACGGTGGCCCGGTAGGACTCATATGAGTTCGGTCATTTCCGATTCGCGACATGCCCGGTCAAGTATCAATGGTGATATGAGCGTACGGGCGAACGTCGACACTGCTACCATGGCGTGGCAGAGAAGCCCTACATCAAAAGTCTGGCGCAAACGGCTCCACCTCGTCGGTTCTGCCGAAGCCGGTCAGGTCACGTCTCTCGTCAGGTATGAGCCGGGCGCCGAGTTCCCTCCACACGATCATCCGAACGGAGAAGAAATACTCGTGTTGACCGGGGTTCTTGGGGATGAGCACGGTGAATGGCCGGCGGGTACGCATCTTCTACACCCTGAGGGATTTTCTCACGCTCCGTTTTCCAGTGCCGGCTGCGAATTGCTAGTCAAGCTTCAGCAATATTCTGGGGCGGGCCGTGAACGTCGTGTGACACATACTGAAGAAATGGAGTGGCAGATCACTGCACATGAGGGTATCCGGACGAAGATATTATGTGCTGATTGGAACTCCCCCGACGAAACCCAGTTGGAAGAGTGGGAACCAGGAACGTCGCCCGGGTCCTGGTCTTACCGTGACGGGGCGGAGATTTTTGTACTCCGTGGCAGTTTCGAAGATGAACACGGCCTCTACGAGAAGTATTCGTGGATACGGATTCCCGCCGGTGGGAGCCACGCTCCGCTTTCTCGGGTTGGGTGTCGGCTGTATGTTAAAACAGGTGGCTTATCCGATTTAAAGACAGTACCGCCGAAAGCGAATGATTAAATTGTGTGAAAAACAAGAGGGACAAGAGAGCCGGGTATTCGTCCGAATCAGGCGCTCTTCTGCTTTTCGTTGGACGAGGCTGTTTCCGGACCTGCCGTGAGCGCATGCCTACCAAAGGTAGAATTTTTTCGTCTATTGTGTCAGACAGGGGACAAAAATTTGTACGTACGGAGGTGGTATGATTAAGGGGATTCACCATACGGCGATTTCGACAGGAGACTTACAACGTTCGCTTCGCTTTTATCGAGATCTTTTGGGCTTCGAAGAAGTATTTTCTTTCGATTGGGAAGTCGGGACCGAATCAATTGATGAGATCGTCGGCCTCAAGGGTTCTTCTTCTCAAGTGGTTATGTTAAAGGGCGGCAACGCTTGTATTGAACTTTTTCAATATGCAACGCCAGAGCCGCGGTCCGCCGACCCAAATAGGCCGGTGTGCGATCACGGTATCACGCACCTTTGCCTTCAGGTCGAGGATATTGAGAAGGAGTACGAGCGCTTATGCGACGCGGGGATGACCTTCCATTGTCCCCCCCAGAAGGCTGGCAAGGGGCTGCGAGCAACATATGGTAGGGACCCAGATGGAAATGTGGTGGAGTTGCTCGAAGTGGAAGACCCGACGAATGTTCTTTCAGTAGCTAGCTGACCGAGTAGGCCTATTATCCGGAGGTGCCATGACGCAAACACAGAAAACGGTTGAGCCATTTGTGGGGAAGGAGCTCGGGACGGTCCCATTTACCGTTACCGATGATGTTCTCAATGATTATCATGAAGGCCTAATGCTGCCGCGTCAGGGCTATGTCCCGTCAATGATTGCTAGCGGTCCCGACAACGCATATTTTGACCAGTCGTCGTTTAGTAATCATTTTGGTCATCTATGGATGCGTCAGGAATGGGAACTGTTTCACCCGCTGGTGACAAATGAGTCCTATGAGGCTACGGCCCACATTTCCGATATCTATCCAAAAAGGGATAGATTGGTAGTTCGTTATAATGTCGAGTTGCGTGACGAGCAAAATGAGCTCATGTTGCGGACGCGCCATCACCAAAGTTACCTGATTGAACAACAGGAGGGCGTGCTGCAATTCCGGGACCCGAGCGCAAAGAACAGGGGGCGGCGGTTTGTGGAGCCGGAAGGGGAAAGTCTCGGACCGCTCGAGTACGTAATCAGTCTTGAAATGTGCGACCGGTTTTTTCATGGCGACGCCAATTACCATACCGACCGAGAAGAGTCGAAAAAATTAGGATTCAAAGATGTTGTTGTAGGGGGCCGTATGACCATGTCGTACGCGGCGCATTTGTTGGAAGACTACTTTGGCGACGCTTGGTGGACCAGCGGACGTATGGACATCAAGTTTATTAATCCCACTTGGCCCGATGACACAGTAGTAGTGCGCGGTATCGCCACGGGCCCACAACAGGAAGACACACACAGAACTGGTGTGGTCGTCTGGATCGCGAGGCCCGATGATACGATATTGCTAGTCGCTAATGCCAGTGTCGAAGGACGCTGATCTATGGATTGCGCGAGCCTTTAGACGCTAGCATTAGCGTCTCATGCCGTCGTCAGATCACCCCAGAGCGTCTTCCATTTTGGACTTGAAATCGCGCATCGTTTCGCACACGGTTTCGGGTTTTGGTGCGGCACAGGTTACATGAAGACCGTGTAGCCCGGCTGCCTGGTAGGCGCGGATGTCTTTCGGCGCGATCCCTGGATCGACCATAGAAGTTATTTCAAGTTCTGAGAAATTTCTGCCGGCCGCGTCCATGAGTGTGTGTAGTTCGTCGAAACGGTGCCGAATATCATCCAACGGGAGCGGGCCAATGTGCCAACCTTCGCCGAATTCCGCGACTCGTTTCAGGGCGGGAGTCGACTCGCCGCCTACCCAGATAGGAGGGTGTGGCTTTTGTGTGGGTTTCGGGGCGAAATGTAGGTCCTGTTTTATTTGAACAAATTTACCATTGAAGCGTGGCGTGTCATTTGTCCAAACCTCTTTCATGACCGCGACGTATTCGCGTGTCCTGGGAGCTCGTTCTTTGTAGGGAACACCGAGTAGTTCGAACTCGTCGGCCATCCAACCGACTCCTGCTCCAAAAATGATACGGCCGCCAGAGGCGACATCTAGCGATGCGACAACGCGTGCCATCTCGAGTGGGTGTCGATACGGTACGATTGTGACGCTCGTACCAAGACGAACAGACCGCGTTACGGGAATTAACAAGGCTAATACGGTAAACGCATCCATCCATTCCATGGAGGTGAACACAGCGTAGGGGTCTTGGCCCCGGGCTGTTGCCGCGTCAACATAGGGATACGTCGAATCGATCTGCTTGGGGATTGTAATGTGATCTCCCGTGACAATGCTGTCGTACGCCAGGTCCTCCGCGACCTCGCCAATTTTTCTGGCGCCATCTACTTCTCGTAACGCAGCGCCTCCCCCGAGATGTAGTCCATAATACATCGGCATTAGTACTGCCTCCTTAATTAAGAATAAGGGTCTACTGAGCGACAATACCGCCGTCCACCGCCATGGCGTGGCCTGTCACGAATGACGCGCGTTCCGAGCACAGCCAAACGGCGGTTTCAGCGATTTCTTCGGGTTGTCCCATTCGTCCAATAGGTTCGCCAGATTCTATCTTTTGAAACATTTTGGGCCTCTGTTCTTTCAAGCGCCCTACCATCGAAGTCTCTATGATGCCCGGACATACAGCATTAACGCGAATTCCAGATTTGGCGTACTCCAGCGCAGCCGTTTTTGTTAACCCCACCACCCCGTGTTTACTTGCAACGTATGCTGGCATTCGGGGAGCGCCCAATAAACCCGCCGCGGAAGAAGTATTTACGATTGCGCCACCGCCCGCCTTTAACATTTGTGGGATTTCGTATTTCATACACAGCCATACACCAGTGAGGTTAATCGCAATCACCGGGGCCCAGTCACTTTCATCGTAGTTGGCGGTTGTCGCGAGGGCGCCTTCGATTCCGGCATTGTTATAGGCACAATCTAGACGGCCGTATTTCGCCACGACCGCATTTACCATAGCCTCTACGTCTTCCGATTTTGACATGTCGGCCCTAATACAAAACGCGTCCCCGCCAGCGTCAGTGATCATGCTTGTCGTCTCTTCTGCCCCGGCGACGTTGATATCCGCGACAGCTACTTTTGCGCCTTCGCGCGAGAATATTTGTGCGGCGACCCGACCTATTCCGGACCCGGCGCCTGTCACAAGGGCTATTTTATTTTCTGTTAAGCCTGTCATTCTTAACTCCTCCCGGCTCCTAAATAATAGTGGCGGCGATTCTTATTGCGCGACCAGCCCGCCATCCACTGCCATCGCATGCCCTGTAACAAAGGATGCCGCGTCCGAACACAGCCACACTACAGATTCAGCGATTTCCTGAGGGCTTCCCATACGCCCAACGGGCTCGGCCGCGGCCATCTTTTCGGCGCGGTGAGGCCGGTGGTCGGTCAGTCTCCCCATCATGGGGGTATCTATAGCACCGGGACACACAGCATTGATCCGAACGCCTTGCTTGGCGTACTCGAGGGCAGCTGTTTTGGTTAGGCCGATCACACCGTGCTTGCTTGCGACATAGGCGGACCCTCTGCGAAAACCAACAAGTCCGGCGGCCGAGGACGTGTTCACGATTGCACCTCCGCCGTGCTCGAGCATTTGGGAGATTTGGTACTTCATGCATAGCCACACACCGGTCAAGTTGACTGCGACAACGCGATCCCAATCTTCTTCTGTGACCTCGGTAGTCATAGCCGAGCTGCCTTCGATACCCGCATTGTTATGGGCGGCGTCGAGACGTCCGTAAGTGGAGATGACAGCATCGATCAGCGTAGCAACGTCGGCAGAGTTCGAGACATCAGCACGGACAAAGAAGGCCTCGCCTCCAGATTCGCTTATCAGTTCGACGACCTCTCCTCCTGCGTCCTCCGTAATGTCCGCAACGGCTACTTTTGCCCCTTCACGTGCGAATGTCAAAGCGACAGACTTACCGATACCCGACCCGGCACCAGTGACTAAGGCGACCTTATTTCCCATTGATCCAGCCATATTTTCCCTTTCCGATTCATCGATCGTCAGCTGATCGGCCTTCTTTCTGCTGCGCCACCGGTTGGATTGCGCGGAGCCGAAAGGAATTCATCCGGTTACTAGAGGACGCTGGCTAAGACCGGCGAGCGGCAAGTACCAACGAGATCTTTTTATTTGTACCGCTCTCCTGGTGATCAGCAAGATATGTTTTGCTGTTACTCCAATATCTCCTTTCGCCGGAAGGTACCGCTTCGTCGTTCAAATGTATACCGGTCATGGAGTGATAGAGCGTTACGATTTCTGCATACTCTCGGTGAATCGCTTTGCGTAACCGGCCGCGAGACGGCGGAGAGCATCTCCACATTCCCCGCGAAAAGCAGGCCCATGCATGAGGGCTAGCATGACCGGTTGCCTGTCCGCGAGCCGGTTTAACGTGGGTGCGGTGTTGGGGGTTAGGGCAGTTGCCAGAAAAACGTCCTCGGCGGCGAAAGCCGGCGGTACTGGATCCTCCTCCGACACGGCCGGGCTCGGCCCCATGCTGGTGAACAAATCTCCACAGAAAAGGGTACGCGTCGTCTCTTCAAACATGACCGCTGCATCCCAGCCGTGCGGCACGTGCGGCGTTGCGAGATAGCGCACCTGCTTGCCCCCGAGGTCTATTGTCTCGGCGTTTTTCAGTGGCTTTGGCGGGCGCAAGGCCAGATCATTGATCGACACCATACAGCCTATTTCACCGACAGCGACCTGAGCATCAGGTGCAGCCGCTAACCAGTCATTCATCGCTCCCGATTCGTCGGCTTCGAAATGTCCGAAAGAAATCCAGCGGAGGCGCTCCAGTGGCGTAATCCGGGCGACAGCCTGGGAGACACTTGAGAACAAGCCCTTGGGCCCGCAATGGAACAGCAGCGGGTCGTCGGCTTGCACCAAAAACTGGTTGAACATGAAGTCGGCTTCTTTGAGAAATGTTGAAATGCGATAGATACCGTCTTGAATTTCGTCCACGGTCGTTTCCATACAGACTCCTTATCTCGGCTGGATCTGGGTGAATTATAGAACGGAGCCTTTGCCACTACTAGTTCTTCGCAACAATTGCTAAGACTGGATCCGGAGGCCAATGTCTATGACAAAGTGGAACTATACTAAGGGACTGCACGATCTCGGTAACAGCGTCTACGCATATTTACTGCCGGATGGTTCATGGGGCTGGAGCAATGCTGGTTTAATCGTGGACGGAGACCAATCGCTACTTGTCGACACCCTTTTTGACTTGGCTTTGACCCGAGACATGTTAGCTACCATGCAGGATGGGACGCGTATCCAGGCCTTTGACAGACTCGTAAATACCCACGCGAACGGAGACCATTGGTTCGGGAATCAGTTGGTAAAAGGTGCGGAAATTATTGCGTCGACTGCCTGCCTGGAGGAAATGCAAGAACTCCCGGCCGGGCGTCTCGCTGGGATGATGAAGGCCGCGCCAAATCTGGGAGAGTTAGGTGAGTATCTCCTCGAAATTCTTGGCACGTTTAATTTCGAGGGGATTGTTCCGACGTATCCATCACGCACCTTCAACGGTTGTTTGAACCTCAAGGTTGGAGACAAAGAAGTGCAACTCATAGAGGTCGGGCCCGCTCATACGCGTGGAGATGTTCTGGCGTATTTACCCAAAGAAAAAATTATCTTCACAGGAGACATACTTTTTATCGATGGTCCGCCCTTAATGTGGAACGGGCCCGTAGCAAATTGGATTAAAGCGTGTGACCTGATGATCGAGTTGGACGTCGAGACGGTCGTTCCGGGCCATGGCCCCATCACCGATAAAAAGGGCGTACGGAAAGTGAAGGGGTACCTTCAATATGTAGAAGAGGAAGCGCGAAAGCGCTTTGATGCAGGAATGTCGGAGAACGAGGCTGCCAACGATATCTTATTGAACGATTATTCCGCGTGGGGCGATGCCGAACGTATAGTTGTTAATGTGAATACGCTCTACCGAGAATTCAGTGGAGAGCCGGCGATGCCGGAGTTCACCGAGTTGTTTGGCGGGATGGCCGCCTGGGCGAAAAGGAAAAGGCTATCTAAATAGGCTGATGGTCCCATTCTCTGACCGACCGCTATTGGGCTACAACACCCCCATCGACCGTCATCGCGTGACCGGTGACAAATGATGCGGCGTCGGAACATAACCAGACGACGGCATCGGCAATCTCCTGGGGCGTCCCGGAACGACCCATGGGTTCTGCTGCGATCATTTTCTCGAGTACGTCGGGGCGGTTTCCCGATACCCGTTCTACCATAGGGGTCGCGATGACGCCCGGGCACACGGCATTTACGCGGATCGACGACTTCGCGTACTCAAGAGCCGCGGTCTTGGTTAGGCCAATTACACCGTGTTTGCTAGCGACATAGGCTGGCATGCGTTTTACCCCGATCAACCCAGCTCCAGACGCAGTGTTGACGATGGCTCCACCGTCACGTGCCAGCATTTCTTTGAGCTCGTATTTCATACAAAGCCAGACCCCCTTTAGGTTCACCGCCAACACCTGTCTCCAGCTTGCCTCATCGTATTCAGCAGTCCTCTCGAGCGACCCTTCTATGCCGGCGTTATTGTGGGCATAATCGAGTCGGCCGTAGGTGGCGGTCGTACGAGTGATCATGGTTTCAACAGATTCATCGTCGGCCACGTTGGCCTGAATAAAGACGGACTCGCCACCGCTAGAATTGATCAATGATACGGTTTCTGTGCCACCTTCGGCATTTTGATCAGCAACTGCAACGCGAGCGCCCTGATCGGCGAAAGTGAGCGCTGTCGCCCGCCCGATTCCAGAACCGGCTCCCGTAACGAGTGCTACTTTTCCGCTCATTTGTGCCATGTCGGTAGCTCCTTCTCATTTGTCTTTATTTGGGCTGCGAAACCGCGATTCCCTTTTATTACTCCCATAGGACCTTACCATACCTTAATTTGTCGTTTCTGCCAGTATTCTCACTCGGCGAGTGCACGGCTAGTCGTTAATGCGGTTCCATTCTTTGACGCGTGACAGTTTTATTAGTCTTGAACGCGCCCCGGAGACAAATTTTCCCTCGGGTAGCAATGCTGGCGACTTTCGACTTGACTTTTCAGGTTCTGCCCTAGCTTCTTTACGCGTATTTGAGACTGCGTTGGCGCCACTGGTACTCGATAATACGCATCAGCCAAAGCTGCCGAGCCCAGGGTAAGAAGGGGGGACTATGGATCTTGTGATTAAGAATGGAACAGTGGTAACGGGAGGTGTGTCTTTTCGCGCGGACGTTGGAATAGAAGGCGAGATTGTCAAGCAAATCGGGCATGGGATCGGCCCATCACGCCGACAAATAGATGCGACTGGGAAGTATCTCCTGCCCGGTGGAGTCGATGTTCACACCCACGTTGACGTGTAGCTCATGGGCCACCGTTCGGTAGATGATTTTTATTCAGGGACCGTCGCTGCTGCGTGCGGTGGCGTTACAACTATCGTTGATTATGCCTTGCCCGAGCCCGGCCAATCCATCGAAGAAAGTGTGAGAGCCTGGGAAAAGAAGGCAGGGGCGACAAAGCCATTATAGATTTTGGCATTCATCTGGTCATCTTAGAGCCTACGAAGAGAATAATAGAGGAGATTCCGGATACGATTGCAGCAGGCCATTCGAGCTTTAAACTGTTCATGATCGGAATGGCACGGTTTGATGAATTGGCCTCCGATTACCTGAAGGTGATGGCCCAGGCAAGAAAGCACGGTGCACTGACCAATATCCATGCCGAGGCCCAGTGCCTGATTGGGTACCTGTGGGAACAGATGACCGCTGGTGGATAAGGTAGGACCTCGGCATTTTCCTGATTCACGACCGAGAGAGTCCGAAGGTTTGGCCGTCCAACGTGCGATTGCCATGGCATCATATGCCGAGGCACCGATCTATCTAGTCCATTTGTCTTGCCAAGAAGCCTTTGCGCCGATCCGCGCGGCCCGCGCCCGCGGGCAAGTGATCTATGGTGAGACACGCCCGCTTTATCTCCACCTATCAAAAGAACGTTTTGATGAGCTAGACGCGGAACGGTATGTAGGCTGGCCGCCGCTACGGGAAGCCTCCCAAATGAAAGTGATGTGGGATGGACTCCGGAACGATAATCTGCAAACTGTAGCAACCGACCATTGCGGTTGGAATCTTGCACAGAAAAAAGCGGGTAAGACGGTGGACGAACTTCTTCCCGGAATGTCGAACTTGGAAACGCTGATCCCTATGCTCTTCTCGGAAGGAGTCGGACAGGGTCGGTTGTCTCTCGGGCGTTTCGTAGAGGTCAGCTCTACGAACCCTGCAAAATTGTTCGGGATGTATCCGAAAAAAGGTGTAATCGCACCGGGTTCTGATGCAGACGTTGTTATCTTCGATTGGTGCAAGAAAGTGACTATTCGGCATCGTAACATGCACTCCCGGGCGGATTACGAAACGTACGAAGGATTCGAAATTAAAGGGTGGCCCACGCACACCCTGTCCCGAGGCGAAACTATTGTGGAAAACGGGCACGTCCTGGGCAGTTCCGGACGCGGGAAACTGCTAACACGGAAACGTTTTGAGCCGTTGTAAGGCCATGTCTACCGAAGGCAATGGAGGAGTAGCGTTAGCGTTCTATTAATAGGCACGTGTGCCGGTGATCTTCTCAATGATTTCTGGAAATACGCGATCGGCCCGGCCATGTATTTCTTCCGGGGTTAACGGTTGGATTGGGTGTTCCACGAGGATTACATTGAAGCTAGGAAGGCCTAACGCCTTCGCTTGCGCTACCGCTGCGTTGGAAAACTCGGTCGTCGCAAACACGGCAGATGGGATGCCGACTTTTTCAAAATGGATCCCGTCGTGCACACTGCACGTGGTACACGATCCTCAATCGGCGAGCGCTTCGATAATAAAATCACAGGTAGTGGCCAATTCTTGGCGGAGTGGATCCGGGACCGGCCGGGCAAATGTCGGTTTCATACGCCGTACGACCTCTCGGGGACGGAAGCGGCTCCTGAGTATTTCCTCCACGCGATCTAGGAAAAAGTTCCCTTTTGCTTTGCTGATGTCGAGCAGGCCGACAGTTTTGTCTTGGAGGTCGGGTAGGCGCACGGCAAGGACGCTGTCCGCAGGCCGGTCAGTTGCTTTGGGATCGTATAACTTAGGCATGGGTTGTTCCCTTTCTCTTGAGCGATAGTTCCTAATCTTCGATCGTCTTGGTTACAATATTACTTGAGCCGGCGCCGCCTCCCCATCCACACATATGCAGCGAAAAGCGTCCAGCTGTGCCTCCCGCGACGACTACTATGATTCCTTCCGCAGAAGATATCTTTGGAATAGCGGTGTTGTCACTCGCGCCATTTAGCCACTGGGGGACGCGGTCCCGGGCCAGACCCTCGCTACCGTCCGGGCCTGGAAGCAGTTCGCGAAGTGGTCGACGGACATTCTCGTACAGATACCGTTTCACATCCTGCTTGCTCAGACCATCTGCTGCGATGCTGCTGGCGTGCTCTGGTCCGATGACGACTATATGGTTACTGGAGAGATACGTTTTGTCGCTCCATCCTACCGCCATACTAGCCCCGATCGTGTCCAAGATGCCATTCGCGCTTCTGCTTCCATGATTACTAATACACTGGGGGCTGTCACAACAGTAAACACTGATGGTGCTTTGTTCGGCTTTGAATCCTTTTTCTACGTGTAACGGATCCCACGGGTTTTCTTCTTCATTTTCCCCTATACAAAAACTGTATTTCCCGGGATGCCCCATAGTCGATTTGTCAATTTCCCCGGGGCGTGCCCCGCCGACATTCACCATCAGTAACCGTAATGCTCGCCCAATTGTCGCGTTCGCGCGCCATCCCGACCCAAATACGCCGGCGGAGCAGTTTATCCCGATCTTGTGGCGGATTGGGCCATTCACAATGAACAATGGAGTCGCAGTGTGGGTCGTGCCTTGTACTCCGTGAAGACTGGTCCGGTCGTCGCACATCGCGGCCACACCAGCTAGGACCACGGGAAAATACTCTGGTTTACAACCTGCCATGACGGCGTTGACGGCTATCTTTTCAACGGTTGCTTCGCCGAAATTGGGGGGAACTAAGGCAATGACGTCGTCGGCGGCCTTTTTGGTGGCAGCGAGCATATGAGTCATTTTTGACTCAGTCGGAGGAACCACTGGAAGCCCGTCGGTCACCTCTTGTTCAAAATAGTGCTCGACAACGTCGAATTCTTCCACGGGAGCCAGATTCTCTTTTTTTTGCATTAACACCTTCTTTTTCCGGCTCCTTGGGATTTAACCGGCAATCCGCTATACCCCAGGCTAGGCCCGATCCAAATGACAACCGTAAATCCACTGAAGGACTAACATTATGCCCGGTATGATAAACGACTATTATTCTCGAGAAAACCATGGCGATTTCGAGCTGTTTGAACTAGGGGATTTTCTCCTAGAGGACGGAGGGACGCTTCATCGGGGTGTTCTTGCCTATGCGACATTCGGCAAGTTAAATGCCAAGAAAGACAACGCGGTCCTGTTACCTACATGGTATTCTGGAACGAGCAAAATTATGGCCGACGTGCATGTGGGGAAAGGACGGGCTATAGACCCCGATAAGTACTTTGTCATTATTGCCAACCAGCTAGGGAACGGGTTGTCTAGTTCACCGTCCAATACACCGTCTCCGTTCGATATGCCACGCTTTCCCAGGATTCAAATAGGAGATGATGTCAGGGCTCAACATCATCTCCTTACAAAGCATTTTGGCATCGGCTGCCTCGAACTTGTTTGTGGGGGTTCGATGGGTGCTCAACAAACTTATGAATGGGCCGTGCGGTATCCGGAAATGGTAAAGCGGGCCGCGCCGTTGGCAGGCACTGCTAAGAACACACCTCATGATTTTTTATTCGTTGATACGTTGAACGAGTCTATTATTTCGGACCCTGCCTGGAATCAGGGCTGGTACTCGACGCCCCATGGCGTTCATATCGGGTTACGCCGTCATGCTCGTTTGTGGTCGGTCATGGGATTTTCCACGGAGTTGTTCAAACAGGAGCGGTGGCGCGATCTAGGTTTTTCATCGACAGAAGATTTCGTGGTTGGGTTTTTAGAGAATTATTTTTTACCAATGGACCCAAACAATTTGTTGTGTATGGCCTGGAAGTGGCAACGAGGGGATGTCAGTCGACACACTAACGGTGATTTAAAATCTGCCCTCGAACGTATACGTGCAAAAGTCTTCGTATTACCCATCGACGAGGATATGTTTTTCCCGCCACGAGATTGCGAGGCCGAGCAGAAGATGATCCCGAATAGCGAATACCGGGTGCTTCACAGCATATACGGACACCTTGGCTTATTCGGTATCGAGACCGAATATCTAAAACAGCTGGATCAGCATCTGGGTGATTTGCTGGCCATCGATGTCTAGGTGGTGCCCTGCCTGCTTATGCCCGTGAACGGCCTGCTGCGTGTTCAGTCCTCTTAACACCAGGACAATTTGTAACCCCGCGCATTATCCCACTTTTTGGACACTGCATATTGAAGTGTATTAGCTGACGGGACGGAAAGCGTAACGGGGATCGGCCGCTCGCACTTCGACTGGGGGCAAGTTCAATTCTTTCCTCACGAGGTTCGTACCCTGAACTAGGGAGATACACTTGTAGAAGGCGATCCGGCGAGAGAGGCCCTCCCGGCCGAATCCGCAATCAGCAGTAATGATCAGCCGTTCTGGGGGAACGTACTCTAGTGCTTTGCGAATCAAATCGGCGACCATTTCTGGGGGTTCGACCGTAGTGACGGTATGGTTTATAACGCCAATCGCTATCTTTTTGTTCGTTTTGTAGTTCTTCAGTAATGGGAAATCTCTACCTTGATTGCTAGCGGCTTCCAAGGTAAGCACATCAGCATCCAGTTCGAGGAGATGTGGGAGTGAGCGCTCATAACTGGGCCGCTCCCAGAAGAAACTTTGCTGGTTAGGATTTCCCCAGCAGGTATGGGCCCAAATCTCAGTATTGACGCCGCGGACCTCCTGATTGAAGGCCTCTGTATACTCTTTCAGCTCCTTCTCGGTTGCCGGTGGATCGGTGCAACACGCGAAATGGTGGGGGGGCTCTTCGATCTGGATGATCGGACATCCCTGATCGGCTAATTCTTGTAATTCTTCGTTCAAGGCTGCCGCGAGATCCATGACCAGGGCATGGTCCTTTTTATAGTATTCATTCCAAAGCATCATCGGTAGACAAGTTGCGCTGATGGAACCGAATTTAACCGGTTTTTTCGTCATCTTTTGTGCCGTTTTCCATATCGCTGAGAAGTGAAGGGGTCCCCGAGTCACTTTTTCCGTAACTGCAGGCGGATGGTATGCTTCTTGCACTTCATACAGGATATGGCCAGGCTTTATGTCTCCATAATCCAAAAAATGCGAGGAATCTCGAAACCCACTGATACCGTTCAGGCGTTCGATGGTGTAGAAGAACCAGGAGCGGCCGCCGACTTCCAAATCAAACCGAGTGTCACCGTCCGTAAATATGTCTAAACCCGCCTGTTCCTGTTCGTTCATATAGGAGGCGACGGCATCCAGATATTGTTCGCGATACAGTGAATCCCCCATCGCCACTTTAAACGGGCGCCCCCGCAGACTTTCCGTGAACCAACCCGGTTTCGGGAAACTCCCGACCATTGCCGTCGGTAATACCAGATCCTTTGTCGCGTTGAGCATGTGTTGTCTCCCCCTCATCTCCTAACATAAAATCATAGCCCGATTCAGACACCAATTGTCAACCTTACGCTCGTGTCGCCGACCGTGCAGAAATCCATGATTGCATAGCTATGGAGAAAAAAGGAACCTACGGAATCGCGAGCCGAAATGGAGGAGGTTCCTCACAGTGGCGCCCAATCCGGGATTAGATAGTTTGTCACTCTGTAGTGTGTCGCTGTAGAATAGAAGTATGTTCAAGAAGACATATACGGGTAGATGTCATTGTAAAAAAGTTCATTTCGAATTCGTTGCTCCAGATACGGTAGAAATATGGGAATGCAACTGTTCTATTTGTGAAATTACGAATTATAAGCATTTATTTGTCGAGAAACACTTTTTCAAACTCATAGCCGGCGGTGATTTTCTCAAGGATTACAAATTCGGGATGGGTACCGCGAAACATTTATTCTGCTCAAATTGCGGAATCAAAAGTTTTTATCAGCCCAGATCCCACCCGTCGTGCTATAGCGTCAATTTTAAATGTATCGAGAAACCTCCAAAAATAGGAAAGATCGTCAAATTTGATGGTAGGAATAAATTCTGAGATCTGGTGCTCTTTGTGCGACAACCAGCACACAAAGTTCTTAATTACAGTGTTGCCTTGATCGGGACGCTTCCGGTTGCTCGAAGCGGCTAGTCTGAGTCAATCGCGTTGCCATGTGGGAGTTGGCTTGTTCTTCAGCAACGGCCTACGGAGCCGTTAACGTGGCCTTAGGCCGTAGGGGAGCCCAAAAACCGTCTAACCCGTGAGGTACAGGTGGCGGTGTCTGATTCCCTATGGACTCCGGCAGTAATCATACTTGGATCCCCAGCATAGAACATCTCGTAGAGTTCGTGCCGTGAGCCGAAATCGGAACCAACCAGGTCCCAGGCCAGTTTAAACAGTTTCACTTTTTCCTTGGCCGTGGTCTCAGCGCCCCGGTAATATTTCTCGAGATCCTTTCCCGTCGGCCCATCAAAGGCAGAGAATGTCGCCGGGAGTTGCATGAGCCCACCCGCTCCAATGCGTCGCATCATTTCCATCATTCGCGGGTAGATCCGAGGGCCCCAGGCGCGGCCGGCTTGGAGCGGAGCCAAGGCGGGGTATATGGCGTGATTGGATGGATCGACCTGAGCCTCTTGTTCCGACGCCAATACTAATGATTTTATGATTTCTACGTAACTCGCCGCTTCTCCGAGTGTTTCCTGTACCGCTGGTTTTTGCCCTACGCCGATGGTGTCCGCCATCAAACTTAATATGCCGTACACAAATTCGATTTTCGATAACAAGCGGGTGTTTGTTTGGTGGGCGGTCCACTCGCGGACTCGGGTCCCGGTGTACATTTCGCCGACCAACTTCACGTCGTTGTACAGGAAAACGCGGCCCCAGGGCACAGTAACGTCGTCGAAGACAGCCACAGCATCCATTTCGTCAAACTGTGAGCTTAGCGGATGATCTTCCACCTCTCCGGTCCGGGTGAATGATTCACGACACAGTATCTTAAGGCCGGGAGTCGCCACCGGAATGATAAATTCGACGGCGTAACGAGATTCCTCGTTGGTGAGCGTCGGAGGGAAGGGCCAGGCCAAGAGTTCGTCGGAGAATGGAGCGGCGGTGGCTATCATTTTTGCGCCGCGAACGATAAGTCCCTCGGCTGTTTCGTCGACAATTCCCAAACACTGGTCCGGGTCGGCCTGCTCTGCCCGATTCTTGGAACGGTCAACCTGTGGATCCACCAACGTGTGTGTGAGAAAGAG
>CAYWPF010000101.1:0-18478 GCA_964460065.1 uncultured Enterobacteriaceae bacterium | reverse complement strand
CCGCTTCTGCTAACGCGATTGCCGCGGCAGACCCGATATCAGAGCTAGCCCCGAGAACGAGCGCTTTCTTGGTAACCAGTGAGAAGGGATCTGATTTCATAGAATATCCTTGTCGAGAGGAACAAACGGGGCGAAGCCCGTGGGGGAATGTCCTCCTGCGAGCCCGCCGCCGTCGAGTGCAATCATCTGACCGTTCATATAGTTGGACAGAGACGACGCTAAGAAAACGCAGGCCGGTCCGAGTTCCTCGTCCTCGCCAACGCGACCAACAGGGATAAATTTACCCCCCTTCCAGAATTCCAGTAACGAGGGATCGTCGTGGGGAAAGATGCCCGGCATAATTAAATTCGCTTGTATGTTCCGGTGGGCATAGTTCATGGCGAGTGCCCGGGTAAAGTTAATAAGCCCGGCTTTCGCGGCCGTGTACATGTAGTTGTTTTTTGCAGCTCTCACACCAAACCCAGACGTGATATTAATTATTTTTCCGGCGCCGCGTTCAAGGAAGACCGGCAACACGCTTCGGCAGAAATATACAGCCCCGGTCAAGTTCGTGTCGACGCCGAGGTGCCACTGGTCATTAGAGATAGTGTCGAGCGGCCGAAACATTCCTTTAGTTGCGCCGCCGGCGTTATTGACCAAAATGTCGAGGCGGCCGAATTCGGTTTTTGTTGCGGCTATCACCGCATCGATTGTCTGGGTATCGGTGACATCGACCAGCACGGGCAGACTCCGTCTTCCGAAACCTTGTATGAGCTGCGCGGTCTCATTTATTTCAGGTTGAGTGCGAGAACATACGACGACATCGGCGCCGTATTTCGCAAGTGCAAGTGCCATTGCACGGCCGAGTCCGCGGCCGGCACCCGTCACTACGGCCGTCTTTCCGTCCAGACGAAGTTGATCGAGTATGCCCATGACATGATCCCCCGCAAACCAACCTATCCAGGAAAACTAAGGAATTCTATGGACTGCGGCCGAGTACCGGAGTTGCTTGCTCTATACGAGTAGAGAGAAATTGATGCCGTTGATAGGTGATCTGGGTACTTGACCTTGCGAGGAGCGTCGGGTGAAAAGGTGACATCATGGTTCGAAATGCTCCTAAGGCCGATCCCGAGGAATTCTGGCGAGACTTTCTAGGTGGCCCGGTTTATGAAGTAAATGCGGTGCCTTGGTTAGAGGACCCTGCATATGCCATGATTTTAGAGCAACCGGGTCTCCAAGATCAAATTGGCGGCAACGTTGCCCCGGCATTAATCCAGGCGGTAGGGCTGGTCGGCGTTGTATCAGGTGTGAATCTTGGGGCCGTGATCGAAACTGAGCGCGAGCGTACGGCGAGGACTCGCAAGGTAGATCCATCTGCGGGTCGCCTGCAAAGGGGGAACGGGTGGAATGCCCGGGGCCTCTGTCTTGGGTTCGGCAATAATTTTAAGGAAGTGTACGATGTGCTGAATGTTTTTGGGCTCGATGGAGTACATGCATACGAATGGGTCGGCGAACAGGTCTTAGCCGCCGCGAGAGGCTTTGCTAGTGAGGACAACGCGATGGAGTTATCGCATCAAGTTCTTCTGCATCATGGCACGATTAGCGCCTTGGGAGCGATCCCTGATGCATCCGTTCTGGTGGTGTATACGGGCAATGTTTTTCACCCAGAGGTTCCCATGGTGCGGGACACGTTTGACGGCGCTACATCGGAGATATTACGTGTCCTCTCTCCCAAAGGGTTCGTTATAAGTCGAGGTTCGGCCGGACACCTTGAGGTCGCGTTGTCTAAGAATCTTGAATTGTTGCTGGATAATCCTCTTGTGTCGGTGCTGCAAAAGCTCAATACCAATCAGGGCTGAGGGGTGTCGATATGTGATGGCAGGGGAGCTCACGCGGCGGGTGCCGGTCGCTCTTTGCGCTCCCAAGTGAAACAAGCTACAAAGCCAGGAACTAAACCGCATAGAAAGGGATACCTGGGATGGATCGCCTGCCACTACAAGGTCTGAAAGTTGTTGATATTGCCGTCCTATTTGCCGGGCCGACTATTTCTCAAAACATGGGAGATTTTGGGGCTGAAGTCATCAAAGTTGAACATCCCAAGACCGGTGACAGTTTACGGTCTCTTGGAGCGGCCAAAGACGGGGTGCCTTTATGGTGGAAAATAACAAACCGGAATAAAAAGTGTGTAACGTTGAACCTCAGTACCTCAGATGGTCAGGAATTGCTCAAGAAACTGATTTCCGACGCGGATGTGCTAACGGAAAATTTCCGACCGGGAACACTAGAAAAGTGGGGCTTAGGCTGGGAGACCCTGCACAAAATCAATCCGCGACTAATTTTGGTCCGGGTTTCGGGGTTTGGGCAGACGGGACCCTATAAGGATCGACCTGGATTCGGAACGCTAGCCGAGGCCATGAGCGGCTTCGCCCATATCACCGGCCGGCCGGATGGCCCTCCGACACTTCCGGGGTTTGGCCTCGCTGACTCGATGGCCGGACAGTTTGGGACGTGGGCTGTGATGTTCGCCCTGTACGAGCGGGACCATAAAAGTGGTGAAGGGCAAGTACTTGATTTAAGCGTACTGGAGCCCTTATTTACTGCGACAGGCGACCAGGCTCTTGCTTACGATCAACTGGGATTGATCCAGGGCCGAACTGGTAATAGGGTCCCTTCAATTGGCGCGCCGCGGAATACATACAAAACAAAGGATGGGAAATGGGTTGCCTTGTCTGCTAACGCGCCGGCGATTGCGAAAAGAGTGTTTGAAGCTATCGGTCGTCCTGAGTTGAACGACGATCCTCGATTCGAGGACAATCGCGCTCGAATAGCAAACATCGACGAAGTGGATACGATAGTAGGGGGTTGGATCGGAGATCACACGGCGGAATTTGTCCTCAAGCGTTTCGAAGAATTTGATTGTGCATGTGCACCAGTCTATGACATTGCGGGCATTTTCTCCGATCCGCAATTCAGAGCGAGAGAGACCGTCACAACGGTGGTAGACCCGGATCTTGGCCCCGTGCGAATGCAAAATGTGGTCCCAATTTTCTCGCGTACGCCAGGGACAATTAGATGGCCAGGGCCCACGCAGATGGGGAAGCACAACGAGGAGGTTTTCCGCAAACTGGGGCTTACCGAATCGGAGATGGAACAGCTTGAGGAAAAGGGGGTCATTTGATGTCGCGATTGCGGCGTAGTCTGCTATTTGTGCCGGCCAGTAGTGAGCGATTTTTTCAAAAGGCAAAACAATCCGCGGCTGACACTCTAATTTTCGACTTAGAGGATGCTGTTGCGCCCGACAAGAAGGGGAACGCTCGAACGACGATGGTAGGTGTACTCCAGGACCCCGAATTTCGAAGCTTCGAGAGAACAGTGCGAATCAACGGCACTGACACGCCATATTTCCTCGACGATGTACTGACCATGGTTCAGGCTGGAGCTGATGGGTTGGTAGTGCCCAAGATAAACAACGCGCAAAACGTAGAATTTGTGGATCGATTGGTGACGTTGGCCGAGCAACGATCGCGTAGAAAGGTCGGGGAAGTCGTACTCTTGCCCTTGTTAGAAGAACCAGAGGCGATAGGGAATGCATTTGCGATCGCAGCGGCTACGCCGCGTATTGCAGGTGTGGCTTTTGGCCACGGTGACTTTTCCCTGAGCATGGGAATTAAGGCGGCCCCGTCGTTGAGGGGAATCGTATACCACGCACGTTGTCAGGTGGCTATGGCGGCCCGGGCCGCGGGTGTGACAGCCATTGATAACGTCTATTTGGACATTAAGGATCAGAGCGGGCTGCGCGAAGAAACCGAACAGGGGAAAGGCCTCGGGTACGAGGGCAAGGCGTGTATCCATCCGAATCAAGTTGAACAAGTGAATGCAGTCTATACTCCTACTCAGGCTGAGGTGGCCTATGCGGAAGAATTGGTCAAAGCATTTGAGGACGCAGTTAGAGCAGGCAACGGCGCGGTATCGTTCCAGGGTCGCATGGTTGATGAGCCTATCGCGAATATAGAAAGAATTGTGTTGGCACGGGCACGTCTGGCCGGTGTTGCCGCAGTTTCTTAACGCTACTATTTCGAGGGATTCCGTTGAAACATGGGTTTGTGTATGCGGCTGGTGTCCGCCTTCATTATGTGACGGATGGCCGTGGGCCGTTGTTGGTTCTGCTCCATGGATTTCCCGAATTTTGGTATTCTTGGAGAAATCAAATACCAGTGTTGGCGCGCTATTTTAAAGTAGTTGCGGTGGACATGCGCGGGTACAATGAGAGTGACAAGCCGGCTTTCGTAGACTCGTACAGTCTCGAGAACTTGGTCAATGACGTGAAATGTGTCGTTGCGGCGTTCGGCGAAGAGAAAGCGGTGATCGTTGGGCATGACTGGGGCGGAGTTGTAGCATGGTCATTCGGCTCCACATATCCAGAAATGACCAGAAGGCTTGTCGTGATGAACGCTCCGCATCCAGTTGCCTTTGAAAAAGCGCTGAGAACGGATCGCCGGCAGTTGCGCCGAAGCTGGTACATATTCTGTTTCCAACTGCCCAAATTGCCGGAATGGGGCATGCTAGTATTTGCAGGGCGTTTTGTGAAAAATGTATTCCAAGGAACGGCGGTGACGAAAGAGGTATTCACTGCGGAAGAACTGCAGGTTTATGAAACCGCGTTGACTCTACCAGGAGTTGCCAAAGCTGCGGTTGATTACTATAGGGCAGCGTTTCGACGGTTCCTTTTTGGTAAGGTGTCAGTAATGCCCAAAATTCGCATTCCTACGTTGTTAATTTGGGGCGAACAAGACGTTGCTCTCGGTAGGGAGCTCACGGAAGGTATGCAGAAATATTTTTCGGATAGATTTGAGATCAAATATGTTCCTGGCTCTGGCCACTGGGTGCAGCAAGAGAAGAGTTCAATCGTGAACGATTACCTAATCGAATTTCTTATAGACTAAAGCCCGGCCAGGCGTTCGATGGTGTGGGACAACCAGGACCGGCCGCCCCCGCAGACTTTCTGTGAACCAACCCGGTTCGGACACCACACGTTAACCTAGTGCTCATGTTGTTTCTGGACTGTAGTGGAGAATGTTGGCGTAACGAAGATATTGATGGAGAACGGCAATGAAAAAGGGAATATATTCGGCCCTCATCACACCTTTTGGCGAGGATGAAAAGATAGATGAAAGGGCATTAGTATGGTTGCTGGAATGGGCGATCGGCAAAGGCCTTCATGGAGTGTTTATCGTCAGTAGCACCGGTGAATCCTGGTCGCTGAGCTTCGAAGAAAAAAGAGACCTGTTCCATCGTACGGTCGAAGTCGTGGCGAACCGTGTACTGGTCATCGCCGGGGTAGGGGCCCCTAGTACGAGAGATTCTGTTGCGCTTACAAAAGCGGCGGAAAAGGCCGGTGTAGATGCCGTCTGTATTGTGCCACCCAGCTTTGTTCGGCCGACGCAGAAAGAACTAATTGGTCATTACGAAGCTATCGCTCAACAAACCAGGCTGCCTATACTGCTCTACAATATTCCAATGCTGGCGGGCAACGTGTTGGAACCAGACGGCGTATTGACATTGGCTACCCGTCATTCGCACGTCGTTGGGATAAAGGACAGCAGCGGAGACTTGACATTGTTGAATAAACTTATGTTCGAGAGCGACGAGTCGTTTGGTGTGTTTACAGGGGTGGATACTTTAGTACTTCCACATCTCATGGCGGGTGGGCAGGGTGCTATATTAGGTAGTGCGAATGTTTGCCCTGACTTGTCTTTGACAGTATTGCGATTGTTTGAGGCCGGCCGTTATGAAGAGGCGGGAGAAGTGCAGAACCGACTCACCCGATTTTGGGTGGCGATGCGTCACGGTTCTTTCCCAGCGCCCATCAAAGAGGCGATGCGACTCTGTGGTCTTCCGGCTGGTCCGACCAGGCGGCCGATTGATCCGCTTTCTGAGAGTTCCCGGGAAGCCCTCCGCCGAGACTTACTGCTCATGGATGTGCTGAAAACGGGGCAATTTGATTGACCGGTATTGGCACAGAGTCTTGTTTTTTGCAGAGTATTATTCCTAGGCGGCCACCGGCGGTTCGAGTAAGTAGCTGCTTCGTCTTGTTGCGTGCCTTGCCGACAGTCTCAGCCGTTGCCGTTGTTCGGTAGTAAGCCGGCGGTCTCTCGGAGCAGGTCCTGGTGAACGATGAGTTTTCTCGACTGGCGTAAAAGAACTCCACCTCTTTCGAGTTCGTTCATATGTTCCGTCACTTTCTGCCGCGATGCACCGACGAGGTCTGCTAAGTCCTCGTGGGTGACTTGCAACAGTAGCATCGTACCTCTGGCGTCGTTGATTCCAAATTTCTGAGCCAGTTCAAGAAGCGCAAGCGCAAGCTTCTGTCGTAGGTTGGCGCCTTGGAAATTACTGTAACGATACAGGAGTGCGAACCAACGTCCCACGGTACTCTCCATCAATGCACTGAAGTCAGAAAAGGGAACGTTTAGCAACGAAGAGACAAAGACGTCAGGCTTAATTGAGCTAACCCAACAATCGCTGAATGCTTCAGAACGGAAGGCTCTGTACATGCCAGGCATGAGGGACGTAATCCCAAATAGTTCGCCCGGTGCTATTAGGCTTACCAAAACGCGTTCCTCATCCGGACTTCGCATAGAGAGCTTAATCGCACCGGATATGAGCAGGTAGATAGAGTCAGAAGGAACACCCTCATCGAACAAGACAGTCTTTTTGGTCACTTGCCGAAGAGACATTCGTCTTAGTACTTCTTCGATCTGACGATCCGAAGCCCACGGGAAGGCATTCAGCCGTCGCATAGTAGTACTATTCATTAGAGGCGTTCTTGACATATTGATACGATTGTAACGGAAACCCCAGTGCGGAACCCTAACTCATTTCACTTGATCCACTAGAAAGCAAGAAGGCCGAATGTTTGAGACGTCGTAGCGTTTCGTGGCAGGAGTGGGTTGTATCCATAGACCCACGCACGATTTCATTGTAATATGCTCACTCCGGATAGAAAAAACGCGGTTGGGCAAAAAAAGTCCTGTATCTGCGATCTAGGAGGACGGATGCGAAATCAAAAGGTATTGTTTACAGCTTTTATGGTAGGCTTGGTGTTTACTTGGTCATGCGGTGAGCGGCCGATGGGTCAGAAAGAAGAACTTGCGATACAGTTGGTGAAGGGGCACATAGTCGGCGAGGCTGCGTACGGCAGTAGTGAAGGATTTAGTCTCGGCTCTAACATCGAGAAGCGAAGAGACCTTGCGAAACGCTCCGGAAATCCCTGGACCGTTGGGCCCTGGACTGCGGGACTCCTCAGTCAAACCGACCGGATAAACGACGAGCTTAGTAAGTTTTTCAATCTCTTTGAGGCGCCGGGTACGCGTCTGGTGCGGTTTAGTTACTCGGATAGTGAAGGTGACCATGAGGCTATTTGGGAAACGCACATCTACAAGAAGACGGTAGTAGCGACAAACGATCTTGCAAAAGAACTTATGAAGTCGCCTACCGATTAACGGACTCTGGGTCGGCGTGTCTTTGTGAGAGTGGATGGGTGTTTGCCAGAGCGTCTTACACTTCCTCTTTTGGATTCTCCTGCTGGTGGGTGACGGCCAGAGTCCGACTAGCAGGAGAATGCCTGTCTAAATGTATTACTGACGTAGTTTTCGAGAGGAGTATTATCGTGCAAGGGAAAAAGAGTTTTCTTGTCATTGCCAGTTCTTTTTTAATAGGGATGGGTCAGTCATTGGTATTTGCAGACCATCACGGTCATGATCCGGCCCACAATAAGACGGCGGTGGAAAAGGCGGCCACGCCCCAGGGCGAGCATACCGGTGAGGGCGCGGGCGCAGAATCCGAAAGGCAGGCTGACTCGTCTGGCCTGAAGGGCAAAACGATGTCTTCTCCTGAGACGCCTAGCCACGATCACCATGAAGGTTCTCATTAGGGCATCTTCTGGTATACCCGGCCTTTGACACATGGGTAGGATCTGCCTGTTGATGGCCTGCACTACGAGTTTGAACGGATTCTTCTTCTCTGAGCCTTTCTAACTAGGTGTACGCGTGGTACCCTGCCCGCAAACCTATGAGGGAGAAGGCAAGTGGGTCGCACCCCTGCGAAAGAGACGTTTCTCTCGGACGTCTCTTCGTCGGAAATACAACGAGAGAAAAATCGCGCCAGGGATTTGCGACGAACGGCCTGGTGGCAGCGAAAGCGTGCGGACGGTCGATGCCATTACTGCGAAGAGACGTTCTCCCCCGGGGACCTCACGATGGACCATCTTATCCCCTTGGTTCGTGGCGGCAAATCTATCAAGGGGAATGTGGTTGTTGCTTGTAAAAGCTGCAACAGCAAAAAGAAGTACGCTCTCCCTTGGGAGTTCAGTTAGGCTTTGTTACAAGCGGCTCGCCTTGTAAACTCATGCTAAAATAGCAAAGGTATCCTATCTCTAAACAGCAAAGAGTCCCGCAAACACGAATTTATAGTAGAAGTTTATCGTTGCTTACTAGGCCTCCGGGAACCCGTAGAGCCTGACGCAATTGTCGTGGACTATCATCCTCGTGTCCTCATCGCCTACGTCGGAAAAATTGTGTGCCACCTGTCGCCTGGAAAACGGCCACACACCTTCAGTGTGAGGATAATCCGATCCCCACATTAGGTTTTCGACGCCCAGCAGTTCCCGTGTCAGCACGCCCGCACGATCGTCTTCGAATGTCGCGTAGAATTGGCGGTGGAAGTAAGTACTCGGGGCCTCAGGTAACCGCGGTTCCATCCAACCCTTGTGATCGTTCCACCAATGGTCCATAAAGCCAAGAGCTGCGCCGATCCATCCAATTCCGCTTTCGACTAGGGCCCACTTTAGCTTGGGAAACCGTACCGGAGCGCCGCCCCATATTAACTGTTGTAAAGTGTCGTTCATCTCAAATTTTACAATGCCTATGATTATACCACCTGCCCCGGGTCCATGCGCACGTCCAAAGGGGTCTCGCCCCCCAATGTGGATGCTTGCGACAACACCCATGTCTTGCAAGGCTGCCCAAAGGGGATCCCAATCGGGTAGATTGTAGGGCCTATCGTCGACCCATGCAGGGAGCATGATGCTAACGAGCCCAAGTTTTGCGCAGCGCTCTGCTTCTTTGATTGCCCACGTTATGGGGCCTCTACAGGGAATCATGCCAACCCCCTTCAGCCGATCCGGGTACGCGGAACAGTATTCGGCAAGCCAGTCGTTGTATGCGCGGCAACACGCATAGAGATATTCTGCATCTGGGGCGCGGACCAACGTCAGTCCAACACCAGGATAAATGACCTCGCCAGAAACCCCGTCCAGGTCCTGGTCTTTCAGGCGCTCGTGCGGGTCCCAGCTTCCCGGACGGTTGTCGGAATACTTGAACCCTTTCGGCGAGGGGATTTCCATACCCTGTGCTTTTAGATCTTGCATTGGGCCTTCGAAGGCCAGGGGGCGCGGTCTGAGGCCGTCTATCACGATATATTCACCTTCGTCTCCCATCGCCTCAATGCGGGGGGCCTTTACCCTCCACTGTTTGTCCATTCTCGTGGCCCATAGGTCGGATGGTTCCACGATGTGTGAATCTGCCGACAGTAGGCGTTCGCTATATAACTCGGTCATGTATGTCTCGATTAACTTATTTCTTCGTTGCCTTCGCCCTTTTTGTGGGGGCCGCGCGCTTTGTGGACCGACCAGTCTTTTTCGCAGGTTTTAGTGTGACTTTGTTACATGTACACGTTCCAATCTGGTGCAGTTCGATAACGTTGTCGAATGGGTCACGGACAAATACCTGGTCCGAATTGGCTCCGACCAGCCCCTGAATGCTCCAATACCAGACGCCTTGTTTATCTAGCTCTTTGCGGGCGGCTTTGATGTCCTTCACCGCCAAGGCGACGTGGGGGTGAGTGGGGTCTTCTTTTTTTGTTCGCGCCATCGGCGATTTTCCTTTGGCGCCCATTAGATGAATTTGTGTAGTGTTCTTTCCTGCGCCCACGTACATCCAATAACCCGGGATTGAGGGGATACTAGGTCGGGCAGGGTCCGCCTCTAATCCTAAGACCCCAGAATAGAACGCATGTGCCTTTTTAGCGTCTTTTTCAGTATTGCCGATCCGTATCCCATGGTGATGTAGCTCAACGACTTCTATTCCCATGTTTCCCTCCTCCGTTACTCCTACAGGGACGCTTTATATCATATGTAGAGGGTGAAAGGAAAATCAAGCTTTTATTCTTTCAGTATACGTAGGTGACAAATGCGGGGAAAGGTATAGGTTAGGTATTCATTCATGTCACAAAAAGATCATATGACCAACGTCCCTGCTGTGCGACCTGAAATATTGGATATACCGTGGACAGCAGGCGCGAAGCAGAATGCCCTCGAGCAAGAGGTGCTCGGCCATTATGTAGAATATTTTGATCGCGCTATGAAAACCAGAAACTGGTCTCCGTGGCACGATTTCTCCCTTACAGAAACGGAGGAATTGGGCTCGAGGCTAACCGCCGACACGGTCAGCTTGGTCGAGGGATTTTTGGCGATCGAGGAGTACGTAGCTGACTATGTTGTGGCGGGTCTCGAACTCCTGAGAAATGATAGAACCCGACGACGGATACAGCTCCAATGGGGAGCCGAAGAAGCCCGTCACGGAACCGCTTGGGAACTCGTGCTAAAGAGTTCGGGTGCCCGCAGTGAAGCAGAAATTGAGGCCTTTCTTGCTGAAGTTCAGCAGCAAAAGTGGGACCCCCTGCAGCACGCCGGCCTCGACACACCCTTGGGCAGCGCAACGTACGCCATGGTGCAGGAGAGGGCGACTTATTTCAATTATCAAGAAACGCGAATACGTATCCGTGCTGAATATGGGCTCCCTGCCCTCCCGACACAGGAAGAACAGGCACGTGGTTCCGAAGTAGGGGCATCAGAAGCATTTCGTATGGTCGGGCAGGACGAAATTGCGCACCACGGATTATTTCTAAAGATCGTGCAGAGCTACATACGATATTTCCCCTCGCTTGCCTTTGATACATTAAACAAGGTCTTTGTCGGTTTTGAGATGCCCGCGCTGCGTTTTATTCCCAACGGTAGATCGTACCTTAGGGCTGTTTTACGCACCAAGCTCTACAGTGCCAATATACACCGCGAGAAGGTGCACGAGCCTATCCTTCGCTCCCTGGGGCTTGATGGCCATGCCGCTTTCAAAAAGGCTGTGGAATTTGCTGCTGAGTTACCCGCCGATAGAGAACCTGACGGTATTAGTTTTAGCAAATCTGGCGAGTGGACAATCGATCCGCGCCCTGACGTTGTCTAACGAAGAGAACATCGTTGGGCTAGCTGGAGAGCTAAAGTCGCAGTTATCTCCGTGCCGCCACAGCAACGCCGATGAGGACAACTATACCGCCAAAAACGTGTGGACCGGTTAGGGATTCATCCAAAACGAAATAAGCGATGATGATGGCGAGAACTGGCACCAAGTTAATGAAGACACCCGCTCGGCTGGGGCCAAGGATGTCGACCGCCTGGTAATACCAAAAATGAGCGAATGTGCCAAGTGTGCTTTGGTAGGCCACAGCGAGCCATGATTCCGTGCTTACTCCGCTCAATTTCAGGGATTCCCATTCCCAATACCAACTGGAGATGGCGAGAAAAGAGGCGCCGGCTATGTAGGCATAGGTAGTGGCGGCCAATGGAGAGACCGAGCGCATGAGGTGTCTCCCGTAAATGGTGTACGTTCCCCATGCGAACAAGGTAGCGATAATAATTAAATCTCCAAGATTATAATTCTGTTCCAGGATCACTTGCCAGGAACCACGCGCAACAATGACTATGACCCCTAATGTAGATATGGAGATGCCTAGCAACATCTGCGCCGAGAGTCTCTCTTTCAAAAAGACGGCTGCCAGTAGTGCGATGGCGATAGGAGATGCGGCGTTTAACAGTGCGGCGCTTGTGGCTGTAGTGAGGCGTAGGCCCTGATAACTTCCACCTACTGACAACATGTATCCGGTAAATCCGAGAAAACAAAAGCTTGCAATGAGCCTTGGCGTCCAAGAAAGGGATTCTTCTGTCGAGCCGGTCCGGCGTTGCAAATATACAAAAAGGAGAATGGCTCCTACGATGAGGCGAATCGCCGCAAACGTAAACGGTGGTATAGTCCGCAGAGCCACTTTCCCAGTAGGAAATAGCCCCGCCCATACGAGGGCCGTCAGGAGCATAAGTAGCAGAGCGCGGCGTTGGGGGCTAAGGCTCATGGACATTACTTACCGTCCACGAAGCAGTTCAGTTTACTCCAAAAAGGATTCGACCATGCGTATGTGACGGTGCTTAATGTCATAATGATTGCAACTGAAAGGTTCTATTTTCGACGGCAATTAAAAAGCACCAGCCCGAACAAGGTGGCCGGTGCGCAGTTTTGGATTGAAAAGGCAATCGGTTTGGGATCGGCATCTAGCGAAAAGTGGGCATGATCTCTCTAGCAAACACGCGAATTGCCTCTCGGTCGTAGAGTCCAGGCCGGCGAAGGTTGAAAATGAAATGCGTCACCCCAATGTCTATGTAGGCCTGCAGTTGGGTGCGAATTTCGCTAGGGCTACCAGCTAAGATTGTCTGACGAGCTTCGTCTTCGCTTATGTTTCGCATGTGCATAGTTCGGTCTAATATTTGTTTCAATGTCTGCGGGTCCGGATCGATGTACATAGGGGCGAGGTAAGAACGCTCGATCCCATCGCAGTTTCTTCCTATCTTTCGGCAATGTTGCTCTAGTACATCATTCTTTTGCGCAAACTGCGCAGGAGACAGAAATGGGACATTCCACATTGTGGCGTATTTAGCGACCAGAGGAAGTGTCAGTTTTTCACCGATTCCACCAATCATAATAGGCGGAAGCGGTCTCTGGACTGGTTTGGGAGCAAATGGAGCATCTGCGAGCGAATAAAATTCACCGGTGAAAGACGCTGTTGGTTCGGCACTCCAAAGCTCCGTGATAACGTGCAGCGCTTCGTCGAGCCGCCTAGAACGGCCCCGCATAGTGGAAAATTCGATGCCGTAGGCCTCATGCTCCCGTTTGAACCAACCTGAGCCGATTCCCAAAATCAGACGACCGTTGCTAATATGGTCTACCGTGGCAGCCATCTTTGCCAGGACCGAAGGATAGCGAAATGTGTTGCTGGTCACCATGCACCCGATTTGAATTTTAGAGGTCCACGCTGCCATGGCGCCGAGCAATGTCCAGGATTCAAAATTGTCGCCGTGACGAGGACCCACGCTGGGGAGGAGATGATCATTGACCCAGAGTGTATCGAATCCAAGAGCTTCCGCCTCCTGCCAAACATCTTTGAGTTCCGGGATCGTGGTATTTTGTTGGGCAACTTGGAGGCCAAAGCGGACTCGTTGGCTTGTGTCTGCCCCAACAACTTGGAAAGACAAGAAAAAAGTGGACAAGATGCATAGCAAAGACAATAAATTTGGCACTGTGCCTCACTTTCGTATTGGTTTTATGCAGAGTCGAGCGACGCTCATCAGAGCTGAACGCCGAAGGCCTGGCTTACTGGGGTTCGACAGTGTTTTGACGCGTTTACCGAACCGCGTTCGTCAATTTGCATGCCTAGTGGGAGTATGGGAGGTGTCTCGTGGTGAGACCTCTTTTTCGACTTCGAACCCGGCTTTTTCTACGAGCCGCCTCGCGTCCTGTGCTTGTTGACCTGGAGTCGTGAGATAGCCTTCAACAAAAATGGAATTGGCTGGATAGAAAGCGAGACCTGACCAATCTCCGAGATATAGTTCTCGCCCGGCCGCCATCCGTATTTCACTGTGTGGGTTCAGGAAACGCATCAGGCATAATGCTTTCAGACCTCGAAGCGGATCGAAATCTTTCTGCTTTCCGAGCGGGGTACCATCTATTGGATACAAGAAATTGACCGGGACAGAATCGATATCCAACTCGCGCACTGCATAGGCGAGGTCTACGACATCTTCATCCTTTTCGCCCATGCCCAAGATGCCGCCGCTGCAACTCGAGAGCCCCACTTCTTTTATGTTTTTGATTGTACGTACTCTGTCTTCGTACGTATGAGTGGAACAAATGTTCGAATGAAACTTTTCGCTCGTATTTAGGTTGTGATTCACCCATCCAGCGCCTGCGTCTTTAAGGTCTTTAGCTTTGGCTTTATCCATGAGACCGAGGGACACGCAAATCTCTAGCCTTGGAAATTTGTTTTTAATTTGACGGGTGGCCTCGCTTAGATGTGCGATGTCGCGTTCGCTAGGCCCTCTACCACTTGCGACCATGCAGTATCGGCGCGCACCGGCCTCCACGGCTCGACGGGCCCCCTGTAAGAGTTTCTCCTTCGATAGGAGCGTGTATTTTTGAATGGGCGCGGTTGATATGCTGGACTGTGAACAATAATTGCAGTCCTCCGGACATAGGCCGCTCCGCGCGTTCTGCAAGACACAGATCTTTACCCTCCGTCCGAAGGAACTCCGCCGCACAGTAAAGGCCGCGTTAAGGAGATCTCGGAGGGAGTCATTAGGTGAGCGAATGACCGACAAAGCCTCCGCACGAGATAGCAAAGTTTTGCTTAGTGATCTGTCGGCTAGGGTGGAAAAGTTGTTCATTGTTACCCTTCGGACACTTCAAAGTCAAAGCCGGGAACAGGAACCTACCCGACCAAGCTGGATAGATCAACCTTGTCTGTGAACAGTTTGGCCATGGGGTTCGGGTCCTCGGAGATCTCTACGACGGTTGGGACATAGGGTATGATGCCGAGGCATCGCGCGTCTGTTAGGTCGGCCAATGTGGCTGCGTTGGTACGGATCGCAGCGTCGGACGCATCAGATGGATGGTTTAGTATGTAACCCGCAAGTGGCAGTCCTCTTGTACGTATACAATCAAATGTAAGGAGCGCATGGTTTAGGGCACCCAATTTTGAACCAATGACAACCAAGATCGGGATGTTTAAGTCATGGGCAAGGTCGGCAAAGGAGTATCGGTCAAGTAGCGGCACCAGCAATCCCCCGGCGCCTTCTACTATTGTTGTGTCGTGTTGGTTGTTTATCAGTCGATAACTATCCGTGATTCGGCCGGGTCGAATGTGTATCCCAGCGTCCTTCGCTGCGACGCTGGGCGCTACTGGCAAGGGAAAGCGGTAGGGGCAAATTGTATCGAGCGGAAGTGTTGTCTTGGCAAACTTAGCGAGGCGGACAGCATCGTCGGGATAAAGCTCGCCGCGCTGGGTTTGACAGCCAGTTTCGGCCGGCTTTAGTACCCCGACCTTCTTTCCTTGTGCGGTCAGTGCGGCGGCTATCCCACAACCGACCAACGTTTTACCGATCCCAGTATCAGTCCCGGTGATAAAGATACCGTTCATGTCGTTTCCTCAATCGCGTCGTGGACGGTATCCAGGAGTTCCGACAATTGGTCCGCAGTGATACTTAGCGGGGGCATGAGGATGATGATGTTGCCTAGCGGCCGAATCATTACCCCCCGTTTCCGGGCCGTCCGGATTACGCGGGCGCCGATCTTGTCTCGAGGAAAATAGGGTATCTTTTTGCGTGGATCCTGCATCAGCTCGATACCTACCATAGTACCCCACTGGCGTACGTCGGCGACATGTTCCAGAGGGGCTATGTCAGATTGCAGACGATCTTTTAGGAGTTTTATTTTTGGCTGCAACTGGTCAATTACGTTCTCTTCAGTAAAAACGTCCAAACTGGCTAGGGCTGCCGCGCAAGCCACAGGGTTGCCAGTGTACGTATGACCGTGAAAGAAGGTTTTGAAATCTTCGTACGGGGCGAGAAAGGCGGAGAAGATGGCCTCGGTGGTCAACGTTGCGGCCAAAGGCAGGTATCCGCCCGTTATGCCCTTTGCCAGACACAACAAATCAGGTTCGACTCCCGCGTGCTCGCACGCGAACATTTTACCAGTGCGTCCGAATCCTGTTGCGACCTCGTCACAAATGAGGAGGATCCCGTGCTTTTTAGTTTCATGTCGGAGGGTTCTGACATACTCTACAGAGTGTGCCCACATACCGGCGGCACCTTGCATGAGCGGCTCAATAATGAGGGCGGCTAACTCATTACGATGTAAGGTAAGTTTTTCGCGCGCCTCCCGTTGGGCTTCGGCTAAAGCTTTTTCGGGAGTGAAGCCGCGTTCGAACCTAAATATGTGTGGGGGCGTTAATCTGATGGTGTCGGTCAAAAGCGGGCGATAGAAATGATGGAAGAGTTCGGAATAGCCGACACTGACGGCGCCCAGCGTATCTCCGTGGTAGGCTTCGACTAAAGACGCAAACTTTGTACGCTGCGTCTCTTCCCGAAGTTGCCAGTATTGGAACGCCAGCTTCAATGCGATCTCAGTTGCCGTGGCGCCCGCATCTGAGTAAAAGACGCGCTCTAAACCCGCTGGCGTCAATTCGGCGAGCCTCTTCGCGAGCTGTATAGAAGGAATATTAGCGAGCCCCAACGTTGTAGAGTGCGCAATATCTTTTACCTGGGCGACGATTGCCTGATTAATCTTTGGGTGTGCGTGTCCATGCACGTTGCACCAGAGTGACGATACCCCGTCCAAGTACCGTTCTCCGTTAGTGTCTATTAGATAATTCCCTTCTCCTTTAGCGATAATAATAGGTTCCTCTTGGAGCCAGTCCCGCATTTGCGTGAAAGGGTGCCACACATGCGCGTGGTCCCATTCCTTGAGTTGTTCGTAGGCTGGAGTGTTCATCGAATCCCGACCTCTTTTGCAGCGGCGGCAAAGGCCTCTAACGCCCGCGATAAGTCTTCTCTGGTGTGCGTGGCCATAGGGGTTACTCTGATGCGTGATGTTCCTTCAGGAACGGTCGGAGGTCTAATCCCTTGCGCCAAGACGCCGTGCCGAAAAATGAGGTCCGCCACGAACATGGTTGCTCGCTCCTCCCCTATTATAACTGGTAAGATCTGAGAACTTGTGTTTCCCAGAGTATAGCCCAAGTTGCGTAAACCATCCGATAGAAAACTCGTGTTCTCCCTTAGTTGTCGTCGTCTCTCCGGTTCTCGCTCGACTATATCTAATGCGGCGAGTGTTGATGCGGCGACCGCAGGCGGTGCCCCGGTCGTATATACAAAGCTCCGCGCAGTATTGACCAGCCAGTCTATCAGTTCTCTACTTCCTGCCACGTAGGCTCCAAAGCTCCCTAACGCTTTGCCTAGTGTTCCCATTTGGATATCGACCTGGTTGCTTAGACCAAGTTCGTCTGTGAGTCCTGCCCCCCGTGATCCAAAAACGCCTGTAGCGTGTGCCTCATCTACCATGACCCAGGCGTCATGGCGCCGTGCGATTGCGACAATCTTAGTCAGGGGCGCCAAGTCGCCATCCATGCTAAAGACGCTGTCTGTGACGATGAGTTTCTGGCCGGACTTTGAGGGGTTGCTTAGAAGCTGACTGAGGTGTGTCGTGTCGCTATGGTTGTAGATCTCGATGTGTGCCCGCGATAGGCGGCAACCGTCGATAATACTCGCGTGATTGAGGCCGTCACTGTATATTATATCATCTGGTCCCATAAGAGATGACAAAACCCCAACATTTGCATGATAACCTGTAGGAAAGAGAAGGGCGCTTTCCGTTTGTTTGAGCCTGGCTAAACGCGTTTCCAATTCGTCGTGTAGTTGCATAGAACCCGAGATAAGACGGGATGAGCCACTACCGCACCCGTAACGGTCGGTGGCTTGTTTGACAGCCTGTTTAAGGGCTGAGTGGTTCGCCAAACCTAGATAATTATTGGATGAAAAGAGTAGTAGCTCTTTGCCCTCCAAGGTGACTGTCCTGTCTTGGGCACTTTTTACGATCCGCAGTGTTCGGTGTAAGCCTCGTTCCTTAATGGTGGCGAGGCGATTCGCAAGAATATCTTTTAACATCGGTCCATCTTGATCCCTGTCGCCTTCGGATCGGGGTTTATACTGCCCGAAATAGGGAAACGCGGCTACCCTTTTGGTAAAAAGCAAAAAGTGGTAGGAGAAAAAATGCTCACATCGTTGGAAGATTTAAATGCTGCTCTGCGGGAAAATCGTCCTGAAGACTACGTGACTGAGGCCCACCAACAAACTGGTATGGGCCCGGTGAGGTTCGGGCCGGGCACTTCCGAGTGGCAGTGGGATGCAACCAGGACACTGGTATTGAATCCTTTCGGTTATGTTGCGGGAGGCTACCTAAGTCTGTTTGCCGATGAGCTCATGAGTAGCGCTATCGGCTCCGTGATGGGGAAGGGGGAATTTGCTACTACTGCAGAGTCTAAGATAAATTTCATCAAGCCGGTTGGAAAAGGCCTGGTTAAAGGGACTTCCAAAGTTCTGCGTAAGGGAAAACGTGTAGCGTTCCTTGAGGCGACGATTGTAAACGAGAACGACGAAGTAGTTGCAACGGTTAGTAGTACTTGGACGGTCGTGGATACTTGATTAATTGGCTGCTCTTGAGGAACGCCCGGGGGGGGGGGGGATTGGGGGAAAAAAAAAAAATGAGAGGTGGAGCCCAAAAACATTAATTGG
>CAYWPF010000100.1:0-2933 GCA_964460065.1 uncultured Enterobacteriaceae bacterium | reverse complement strand
CGACGTTAACACCATCTTGCCGGACGGTTCGTCACATACTATTAAAAACGCGATCTGCATGCATGAAGAAGATTATGGGGTGCTTTGGAAGCACACTGACATTGTCTCGGGCACGACTGAAGTGCGCCGCTCCCGCCGACTAGTCGTATCCTACTTTTTCACAGTAGGGAATTATGAATACGGTTTCTTTTGGTATTTTTACATCGAAGGCACTTTACTGATGGAAATAAAGCTCACAGGCATCGTCGGGGTTAGTGCCGTGGAGACGGGGATGGAGCAACCTGAGTTCGCTCCCTTGATCGCTCCCAATCTTGCCTCGCCTGTCCACCAACACTTATTTTGTTTCCGGCTCGATTTTGACTTGGATGGAACGGACAACTCCGTGTACGAGGTGGACATCGCCGCGGTCCCGCCCGGGCCAGACAACCCGGAGAGAACCCAATTCCGTGCCACCAGTACTCTTTTGGATAACGAACAGACGGCACGCAGAAACGCAGACCCCCAGCGGAGCCGCACTTGGAAGGTCGTGAACCCCGGACGGACGAATAAGCTGGGCTCGCCCATCGGCTACAAACTACTGCCGCACGCTACCCCCACCTTGCTCGCCCATCCGGATTCCTACGTTGCCCGGCGCGCCGGATTCGCAAGACACAATTTGTGGGTGACCGCGTACGACGCGGAAGAACTTTCAGCAGCAGGCGATACAACACTACAAAGCCCCGGTGGAGGAGGCTTACCGTCCTATTCAAAAAATAGAAAGATAGACAATGCCGATATCGTGGTTTGGCACAGTTTCGGACTTACGCACGTGCCTCGCCCCGAAGATTGGCCCGTCATGCCCGTTGAATATACGGGATTTACTCTAGTTCCGGTTGGTTTCTTCGATAAAAACCCTAGTCTGGATGTACCTCCGAGCCAACACGAATGCGACGATCATCACAATCATACTCCATAGATACGTTCAACTTCACGCGACGCGCGGTCTACCCATACCGCCGCGGTATGCTTCATTTTCGACGGGAGAAAAATCATGTCTGTTAGTCTACGCACCCTCGTAAAAGCGGCTCTTGTCTCGCTCACATTGCTCTTTCTCACCGTGGTACCCCAGGCCCGCTCTCAAGTACCCGCTTCCTTAAGCGATGGACTGTACGCCGAATTCCAAACAAACAAAGGCACGGTCACAGTTCGCTTAGAGCACGAGCGGGCTCCGCTCACGGTCATGAATTTTATTGGCCTTGCCGAAGGAACTAAACGGTCTAACAAACCCGAGGGAACTCCCTTCTATGACGGTACCAGATTCCACCGAGTCATCTCCGACTTTATGATTCAGGGTGGAGACCCGGAGGGCACAGGGCGCGGAGGACCCGGCTACCGTTTTCCCGACGAATTCCATCCCGAGCTCGCGCATGACGGTCCTGGAATTCTCTCGATGGCGAATTCCGGCCCAGGTACAAACGGTAGTCAGTTCTTCATCACGCATAAAGCTACTCCTTGGCTGGACGGAAAACACAGCATCTTTGGTTCCGTCGTAAAAGGACAGGATGTGGTCAACGCGATCGCGCAAGGGGATTCACTCACGGCCGTAAAAATCACCCGAATAGGAACGTCCGCCACGCAATTTAAGGCTGACCAAGTAGTATTCGACCAGAAATTGCTTGCCCTTTCATCGCAAAAAGTCGCTGAGGAAAAGTCGTTACTAGAAGCGACTGTTGCTGAACTTGAAACCGAGTTTCCGGGAAAGGTCCGAACGAGCCCAACGGGAATAATATATGCGGTCAAATCGGAAGGCGACGGATCAAAGCCTGCCCGGGGCACTACAGTACAAGCACACTACATTGGAAGGTTACTAGACGGCTCCATTTTTGACAGCTCCAGGCAACGGGGAACACCTATAAGTTTTAAGGTGGGGACAGGACAAGTAATTGCCGGTTGGGACGAGGCCCTATTAGACATGAACAGGGGCGAGCGGCGCATGCTCATTATACCAAGCGATCTTGCCTACGGCGATCGTGGACGCCCCCCGGTCATTCCACCTAAAGCCACCCTCGTGTTCGATGTTGAGCTTGTAGACTATTAAACTATTATCCCGGCCACGAGCGCTCTTCGCATAGGCGCAGCCCCGCGCAGTTGGTACAATGGGGCGATGCCGGTTCCTGTACTAAAGCAATGGCTGGTCCCTAATCAAACGGAGCAACCGGAAGAGGAGCGAATTCATGATCTCAGTGAAGGTAAACGGCAAACAGCAAAAGCTTGACGTCCCGTCAGACATGCGGCTGCTTTGGGCGATGCGAGATATCTTAGGACTGACCGGTACCAAATTTGGTTGCGGTGTATCCGCGTGCGGAGCATGCACGGTGCACCTGGATGGAAAGCCCGTCCGGTCCTGCGTCATTCCCGTCGCAATTGCGAATGGGAAAACCGTCACCACCATAGAAGGTCTATCAGAGAATGGTGAGCACCCTTTGCAGAAAGCGTGGGTCCGTCACCAAACCCCGCAATGCGGTTACTGTCAGACGGGCATGATTATGTCTGCGGCCGCATTGCTAAAAAACAACCCAGACCCTTCAGACGAGGATATAAACGAGGCGATTACGAACATTTGCCGCTGCGGCACATACACACGGATCCGAGCAGCCATTCACGACGCTGCTAAATCGCTGGTCTCGTAAGGACAACATCATGGAACAATCCTTCACGATAACTCGACGATCTTTCATTCTGCAGGCTGCCTGTGTCGGCGGTGGAATGCTGCTAGAAGTGCTGACTCCCAAAACTGCGCGTTCCGCTGGCAACGCCGCGACGGCACCAGCGCCACCCGAGGTGACAGCATGGATTTTGGTGAGCCCGGACAACACCGTGACTATTCGTGTAGCAAGAGTTGAAATGGGACAGGGAAGTTTTACCGGCCTGCCCATGTTGGTAGCCGAAGAGCT
>CAYWPF010000099.1:0-5474 GCA_964460065.1 uncultured Enterobacteriaceae bacterium | reverse complement strand
AGACTGGCCACCCGCAGCCTACAGCCCTAAAACGCAATTACTGTATGTTCCCGCCAATGAAAACCTGTGCGGAGCGCTTACTGGTAGAAAAGAAACCTACCGGCCAGGGCAATTATTTATGGGGGTCGCTTTCCCGGACGATTTCGAATTACTGCCTCACCCGGATGCCGCCGACCACATAGGAGAATTACAGGCTTGGAATTTGACCACGGGCAAAAAAATCTGGACCACACACTTCAAAAGTCATAATTGGGGGCCCGTCCTAACGACTGCCGGAGGATTAGTTTTCATGGGCGGGACAAATGATCGGTTCTTTCGCGCCTTTGACGCAACTACAGGAGAGGTTTTATGGAAACAACGAACCAATTCCGGAGTCACAGGCGTACCCACATCCTACGCAGTGGACGGCAACCAATACGTAGCGGTTCTCTCCGGATGGGGCGTAGATGCCGAGCGAAAACAGGAGATGCTCAACGCCCACTACGGTACCAACACGCAGGTGCCACAGGGAGGCGTACTATGGGTATTTGCTTTGCGCGAGTGAACTCCCATACAGGTTATTCTCGGGATATTTTCCTTGTCCGCAGAAAGTGCCCCACCTTTGGTATAAAAACGTGACTCGTGGGCAAGGCTCACGCGTTCTCGACCGCACGGGTGGAATTTGGGGCCGCCTAAACTCCTATTTTCCCATGATAATCTACTGCGAATCGACAGCTGAAAATAGCCTCTCACCATTCCGCCAACGCGTGGCGCAGTCGGGCATTTCCAGCGCACGCAGCAAAGCCGTTCCAAGTTCATAAGCCCCGCCATCAAGACCTTCCGCATCCACGGCGTCACTAAATCCGTTCAATACGGAATTTCCCATAACAAAAGCGTAAGTATCAACGGGCACCTGTGCCGGAGATTCGCCGTCACCATATGCAGATTCGCAGGCCCGCAAACTCAGAGAATTCCAGGCTCTGCACTTGAACGGTCGGGCCTCGTAGGCCATACACTTACTATCCTCCAATAATGGACATGGATTCGTTGTGCCAGGGGCGCTCAGCGACGAATCAGCACAATATTTGGCCTTTAAGCGTCGCTTCACCGTTTCTAGTTGGTCGTCTGCCAAATTATCCCTCAACCAATCAGCCAAATAGACTACCTCAGCCGCCCCGGCAAGAATGAGCGGTAGATAACAACATAAACCACATCCGGCCTTGCAGGCCCGGTCTCGTCGGGCGTGCGATTGCTCTATCCGGTCGGCGGCCCACGCATGGGAAGCTTCTAACAAGACCTCGATTTCTTTTCCGGGATTGTTCAGTCTCGCTCTCGTCTCGTGGTATTGAGCGGCATAGGCAATAAGTTCGTCCGCGCCCGCCGCCGGTAGTCCTTGCTCAACTAGCTGCCCTACGTACTTTTCGACGTTTTGTGGGGAAGGAGCCTGTTGCAGTCGGGACTTGATCGTCCGAACGTCCGGGACACGCGGCGCATTTTCTTTGCTGGTCCGAGGGCCCTTCTCTCGCTTTTTTGAGGAGCGCCTTCGTTCTGCCCTATTCATGGATCGCCAATCTACATCCTTATAATATTATTCTGCATAGCTACCCGTTAACACGACGCGACAGAACGTGTTGAGATAGGGACTAACTCGCCCCATTTTGTTGCGCCCACAGGCCATTAGCCTGCTCCCAACCGACAACCGCCAGCGTGTTGCCCTCCTCGTCTATAAACTGAAGAGGCCCAAGGAACGTCATATAAAACTCACTGTCTTCCGGAAAGTTGGTCTGGTCATGCCTGGCATTACATGCTTCGTATCCGTAACCGACTGCCGCCGCCGTCGCGCCCCCGTCGTCGTCACCGCCCCTTACCTCCATTTTTCCCTTAGTCAACAGATACTCCCCCGGGCCAACATGAACATGCCTTGCGAACGACGAACCCTTCGGACAATCGAAAATAGCAGTCCACGCCCCCATCTCCGGCGAAACATGGAGGAGCTTCCACTTGATCCCGCCCGTAGAGAATTCCCCTGGGAACGGCTGCCACGACACTGAACCAACCTGGACGTACTCACCTGCCAGCTTTTGCTTCATCCGATTCTCTCCTTTTTTATCTTCGGTTTCGTAGCCGTTTGCAAAGCCACCAAACATCATCGGTATAAAACCCGTCGCTAGGACGGGCACGGTGCTTCTTCCTGCTGCTATCTCACCGATCAAGAGCGTTGGCAGGTGCTACGGTGCCTTCTTTCTCATCCGTCGACCAGGATTGACCTTCATCCCGTCCAAAAAAGCGACTCAAGTGCTTTTGTGTTACCACCGCGTGTAGTGGGCGCGCGACCAACCACTCGATCGCATTCCCGGCCAAATGCAGGGGGTACGACATGATCCGCAAAGGGTGAGTATCCTCAGCATCGTCGTACCCATCGCCCCCGTAGGCAACTGGCGTACACAGCAAAACAAAACATAGGCCCAAACTCGCAACGCTCCCTTGTCTTAACAAGCGCATTTTTACCCCTTCAGTGAATCCTTGTTTGCTTTCCTGACGTATTTAGCCGTCGGATCGCGTCCAACCCGCCTGTGACCATGCCCAAAGTTTCTCCCCAATTTCATATTCACGGTAAGCTCTCCAAACATCATACGCAATGCCTGACGTCGCGCACTAGGGAAGAGCCTCTGCGCGTTCACCAGCAAATCAGACACGCGCCATGCCTAACTATTTCGTTGCCAACATACTCGCCACGGCCTTGGCAAAATAGGTTAAAATTATATCCGCTCCCGCTCTTTTTATGCCCGTGAGGGTTTCTAACATCGCCCGTTCCTCTTCCAACCATCCGTTGGCGGCGGCAGCCTTCAACATGGAATATTCACCGCTCACTTGGTAGGCGGCAACAGGCATGTCAAACCGTTCTTTTATCCGCCGAATCAGATCCAAGTACGGAAGCGCCGGTTTCACCATGACAATATCCGCTCCCTCTTCCACATCAAGGGCAACCTCCCTTATAGCCTCGTCACCGTTTGCAGGGTCCATTTGGTATGATCGACGATCACCAAACTGCGGTGTGGATTCCGCGGCTTCACGAAAAGGTCCGTAAAATCCGGACGCAAATTTTGCCGAGTAGGCCATAAGAGGGAGCGACTCGAAATCATGCGCGTCAAGATTTTGGCGTATAACGCCAATTCGACCGTCCATCATATCAGACGGTGCTATCATATCGGCGCCGGCGCGCGCATGTGAAAGGGCCTCTTTTACCAAAAGCTCCACCGTCGCGTCATTGTCGACGTCCCCGTCTACTATAACACCACAGTGTCCGTGGTCCGTGTATTCGCACAGGCACACATCCGTAATGAGTATCAGTTCCTGCACTTCTCTTTTAATCGCCTGCAGCGCGCGTTGGATGACACCGTTCTCCCTATACGCTTCCGTCCCTACTGGATCTTTGGCCTCAGGAATGCCAAATAGAATCACAGCCGGGATACCAAGATCTCTCGCCGTTTTACATTCTTCCACCGCCTGATCGACCGACATTTGGAAAATATCGGGCATGGATTTTATTGGATGTTTCACATTCGTACCAGGCACTATGAACAACGGCATGATCAAATCATCCACCCGGAGGTGTGTTTCCCTGATCATTCGACGGTAGTTTTCGTTTCTTCTGAGACGGCGCGGTCGGTACATGGGAAAAGACATACTATTGCTCCAAAGCGGACGAGTTGTTCATATCAGGCCGCTCTTGAAAATATTCTATGATCGCGTCCGCGAACGCTGGGATCGTATATTCTTCAGGTTCTATTGAGACGGTCAGTCCATATCCTCGGGCCGCCGCAGCGGTGATGGGGCCAATACAGCCGACCCGAACAGAGCCTATAAGGTCCTCTATACCCTCCTCCTCAAAACACGTAATGAAGTTAGCAACTGTGCTCGTGCTCGTGAAGGTTAACAAATCAACCGCACCGTCCCGGAGCATATCTCGTAGAAGTTCCTCTCGACCGCGTGGCCGTACGGACTGGTATGTTGAAACTTCATCAACCCTGACTCCGTTCTGTCTCAATCTCATCGGGAGGATATCGCGCGCGCCAGTCGCACGCGGCAAAAGAACACGACTTGGCCTTCGCGTGAGCAGTGCCCCAACCAGATCTTCTGCTTTATATAAAGGCGGAATTAGTTCGACCCGAAGGTGATGATCTTCCACTGCTTTGGCCGTTTCTGGGCCAATAGCCGCCACAGACGCCGACCGCAGCGTTCGAATGTCCTGCCCGTTCCGACGCAGACGCTCGAAAAAATACTTGACACCATTCACGCTTGAAAAAATTACCCAGTCATAAAGATGCAACGCTTGTAAAGCTGAGTCCAATGCCGCATACGAACTCACTGGAATAGTTTCTATCATAGGAAACCGAAACACGGCTGCGCCAGAATCCGCCAGTAAATCGGCAAACCGTGTCGCTTGTGGGAGAGGCCTCGTCACTACTACTCGCTTTCCGAACAAGGGTTTTGATTCAAACCACGACGACGTTGCACGAAAACGTGCAACGTCCCCCACTATCATAATTGCCGGCGACTCAAATTTCCGCCCCGCCACCTCCTCCGTGACGGTCCCTACGGTCGCCGTCAATACTTCCTGGCCGGGTTTTGTGCCACGTCGAATTAACGCTATCGGTGTCTCGACTGACAAACCGCACTCGGCAAGCCTTTCCATGTGACTCTGCAACTCACCGTGTCCCATCAAGAACACGAGGGTACCACTGCCGCCCATCAACATTGCCCTAATCAAGTTTTCGGCGTCTTTCCACTCATGTTCAGATCCTGAAACCACAGAGACAACAGACGTAAGATCGGGGCGGGTCAAGGGGATCCCCGCATTTGCCGAAACAATTCCATTGCCGATACCAAAAACCAGCAAACACGCAAAAACTAATATGGCTACCGGGAATTTCAAGAGACACCCCAAACAAAATTCAAACGAATAAATCTCTCCATTAATAATAAAAACCCCCCGCTCCCTTTTCAAGGAGCGAGGGGCTTCATTTTGGCGGATTCTACCCGCCTAACGGAGTCCTTCTTACTCTACGGTACCAATGTACCTGCAGCGTTCAAGTAGACCCAGTATCCACTATTCTTGTTGATCGGCGTTGCATCCGATACCGGTAGGATGTCGGTCCATGTTTCAGTGTTGGCATTCCAACCCTTTGCTCTGGCCCAATCCAATCCAGTGAAGTAATCGTCAGCATCCATGGCCGCGTCACTAGAGTTATTGATAGCAGGCACCAAGTTCCAACCAGCTACCAAGCTGATTGCTGGAGGCGCCGCAGCAACCCCACCACTGAATCCCGGAATAGCAACCTCAATTGCATCACTGTTATTCTGCTGTACCCAGTAAGCATGAGTGCCGTCCATGGTCGTCAGTGTTCCCACAAGTGAATCCCCATCACGCACAGCTGTCAACCAGCCGCCCGGTACATTAGGGTCATATGTCAGAACTGTCTGAACCTGAGCGT
>CAYWPF010000098.1:0-3241 GCA_964460065.1 uncultured Enterobacteriaceae bacterium | reverse complement strand
ACAATTTGCATGTGGCGCCGGCTCCGTTGCATTGGTGAGCGTTCCCTCCCCTCCAACATCGACGGATATTGGCCTGTACAAGCCCTCATTATATGGCGGAGAAAGTTGAGCGAACATCATCACTCCCAGATAAACCCCGGATAAGGAGTTGGCCGAATAAGAATTGATAAAATAAGGGATTTGAGGTGGGCTCTCTAATTGTACTGACAAGGAGTCCCCTTTAACACGCACCCCGGCCTCAATGTTAATGTCCCCATAGCCGTGACCCGCGTCCTCAAGCACAGACCTCCCACTGTAGATTCCATCGGGTATACTGAGAATAAACTTACGCATCTGAGCTTCAGCCAGGTTCAACAAACTATCGGTGCATTTTCTGACAGTCTCCTTTCCATACTTTTCCAAAAGCCCCAGCAAGTTTCTTTCGCCTATGGTTACTGCGGCCAACTGTGCCCGCATATCCCCGGCTTGAAGGCGTCGGGACCGGACATTCGTCAAAATGAAGTTGACAACATCCCTTCTTTCCTTGCCCCGATCCCAAATCTTAAGGGGTGGTATCCGCAGGCCCTCGGCATAAATTTCTCTCGCCTCAGGATTGTAACCGGCGGGGACAGGGCCCCCTATGTCGGTCACGTGGCCCTTGCTTACTGTCCAAAAGACTAGTTCATCCCGGTAGAAGACGGGCTTGTACATACAACAGTCGACAATATGTGAGCCCCCCCAAGCCGGATCGTTATGATAGAAAACATCTCCCGGATGGATTTCCCCTTCAAAATAACTCGCGACTTGCCGGAGAGCGGGCATCAAAGACCCTAGGTGAATAGGAATATCCTGGCCCTGCAGGATCATCTCTCCACGACCGTCGAAAATCGCATTGGAAAAATCGCGTGCAATGTTGAAAACCGAAGAGCGCGATGTCTTCTCTATCGTCAAGGTCATCTCGCGCTGAGTAGAATCTAACGCGCCCTGGACCACGGCAAGGGTAATAGGGTCTGATCCTGGCATAGCCTTACTCCTCAACAAACGAGCGATATATCTTCCATCTCAAAACAGAATAACCTAGCCGGTCCGGCATCGGCAAGCCGGATTTGGCAGTGATCCCTCGTTTCTGATATGTGCATGTAAACGAACAACGGCGGGAGCACGTATATGGGGCGTTTAGATGGAAAAGTAGTAATCATAACAGGGGCAGCAAGAGGGCAAGGAAAGGTCGCAGCAGAAATTTTTGCACAGGAAGGCGCGAACCTCGTCCTCAGTGATATCCTTCCGGAAATCGCTCAAGTCGCTGAGAACATTCCTTCAGCAGGGGCGCGGGTGCAATGCGTTAAGGCTGACACAGCAGACAAGACCGGTATTCGGAGCGTTGTAGAATCTGCCATGGAATCGTACGGAAGAATTGACGTCTTATACAACAACGCGGGGGTCATATTAGGTAAACCATTTCAAGAAACGACGTTAGAAGAGTGGGAAAAGATTATCCGTATTGATTTAACCGGTCCTTTTTTGATGAGCCAGGCAGTTGTGCCTCACATGGAAAAACAAAAGGGCGGATCCATCGTCAATATTTCGTCTGCAGGAGGTATCCTCGGATACCCTCAGATGGCCGCCTACGGCGCCGCGAAAGGTGGGCTGGTAAATCTTACCCGGTGCATGGCGGTCGACTTAGCCCCTCACAATATTCGGGTCAACGCAATTTGCCCAGGAGCAATCGACACGCCGATGCCGCGCGAATATATTAAGGGTATGGAAAATAAGGAAGCTGCATGGCAACAGATCGCTAACAACCATCTGCTGAAGCGATTTGGAACCTCCCAAGAGGTTGTTTACCTCGCGCTCTACCTGGCTTCGGACGAAGCAAGTTTTATGACTGGCGCGGTGATTCCCGTGGATGGAGGCCACAGTACGTATTAGACGGTTGGCGAACTGTTGGCCGGGAGTAACACCTATGACGTGCGGTCGTACCGGTGTGGACTGGGGGCTGCATGAGATCGCGCAGGCAAGTTAACTTTCGGATCCACCATTTAAGGACAGTAGAATGATAGAAGCATCGGGACTAACAAAGCTTTACGGAAATTTCCAAGCGATCAGCAATATAAGCTTTTCCGTGGCATCTGGCGAGATTGTCGGGCTTCTCGGGCCAAACGGAGCCGGTAAATCGACAACAATGCGAATTCTCGCGTGCATTCTTTCCCCTACTTCTGGCGTCGCAACCATCTCAGGCCACAGTATTATGACAGATTCCCTCGGCGTGCGACGTTGTCTCGGGTACATGCCTGAGAATGTTGCCCTCTACCCCGAAATGGAAGTGGGGAAGTACCTACATTTCGTTGCCAAATTGAAAGGCCTAGCCGGAAAGAATCGCACGGAACGTGTTTCACAGATATTAGACGAATTAGATCTTGGTTCCGTCGCACGGGCATATATAGGCACCCTTTCGAAAGGTTACCGTCAACGAGTAGGACTCGGTCAGGCACTGCTACACAACCCGGAAATCTTGATATTGGACGAGCCTACTATCGGCTTAGATCCAGAACAGGCCTCAGGGTTCCGAGACCTCATACGCAAGATGCGGGGACATAGGACGGTCATTTTGTCCACGCATATTCTTCCCGAAGTTCGCGCGACATGCGATCGCGTCATGATTCTAGCCTCGGGGCAACTCCTCGCTCTTGATACGCCAGGTAACCTCACACAGCGGCTACGCGACAAAAGTGAACTAGTAATCCACATCGATGGCCCCCCAGAAGAAGTTAAGAGAACCTTGGCCGTTTTACCCGGGGTACACGCGGTCCAGCTCGAAACCGCCGGCAGGGAACGTGGCAACCACTACACGATACAAGCTAACGATGAAAACGATTTGCGCCCAGTTATAGCTAAGACTGTAACCGAGCATAGGTGGGACTTACTTGAACTCCGTTCACGCGACATGGATTTGGAAGAGATTTTCCGACGTGTGGTCGATCAATCGACCACACGTCCGTCCACTTAAATGTATAGGTAGACGATGATGGTTATCCGGGCAGTATACTTCAAAGAAATTCAGTCCTATTTCGGCCTTTTTCTTGCTTACGCTATCGTTTCCGTCGCACTCGCCCTGTGCGGCTTCTTTTTCTACACCGATATTAGTTTCTTCATGATGTGGGGAGGCCAGAGTCTCGAACGTGGCCTTTGGGAGTTTTTTTTCCACGATCTGCGGTACGTACTCTTACTGCTTATACCAGCGATTACAGCTCGTTCCTTCGCA
>CAYWPF010000097.1:0-15192 GCA_964460065.1 uncultured Enterobacteriaceae bacterium | reverse complement strand
CTGTGCCGGCGGCGATCTCAAGAGTTTCGCCGCTCAGGGGGAAAAGTTATCGGCTCACCTGAAAGAGGTGACGACTTATCTTCATGGGGCCGTGTCCCGCTTTGCCCGGATGGATGCGCCATTGATAGGTGCGGTGAATGGTACGGCGGCGGGTGCCGGAATGAGTATTGCTTGTTCGTGCGATATCGTTTTTGCTGCAGAATCCGCGAAGTTCACTATGGCCTATACTCGCGCCGGACTTACTCCCGACGGTTCGTCCACGTTTTTTTTGCCACGCATAGTGGGTATGAAACGCGCGCTCGATCTCGCGATTACAAACCGTACTCTGACTTCTCAGGAGGCCGAGGAGTGGGGAATTGTCAGTCGGGTGATTCCGGATGCTGATCTTGTCGGTGAGGCGGAGAATCTCGCGCTTGAATTGGCCGCTGGAGCAACGGGTGCCTTCGGCGGTGCCAAGCGGCTACTTCGCAGCGGTTGGACGGAAACTCTTGAAACGCAAATGGAGAATGAGACGCAGTCAATTGCGGCACGGTCTACGACCCGCGATGGTAAAGAAGGCATTACGGCCTTTCTGGAAAAACGGGCCCCGAAATTTACCGGCGAAAAGTGATAAGCACTTCCTGTAGACGCGGGGAATTCTATTATGTCGGCAAAGATTCGACTTTTTGGGGTTGAACTGTCGCCCTATTCGTTGAAGGTGCGAAGTTATTTTCGCTACAAAAATATTCGACATGAATGGGTCCCCCGGAATTCAACAAATCAACGGGAATTTGAGCGTTTTGCTAAATTACCTCTTGTTCCCCTGGTGGTCATGCCGACGGGCGAGCCGATGCAAGATTCCACACCGATAATGGAACATTTTGAAAAACTCCATACTAATTCTTCTATTGCTCCGGTCTCCCGAACCTTAGCCTTTTTGACTGCGCTCATTGAGGAGTATGGGGACGAATGGGGGAACAAGCAAATGTTCCACTACAGGTGGACGTATAAGCCAGATCAGAAAGCGACCGCCAAACGGATAGTGTCTCTCACGCGCCCGGGGTTGAACCCCGAAGAGGCCGGCGCGGCGGCGGAGCAAGTACGGGCCCGCATGGTATCAAGGTTGCCATTTGTTGGTTCCTCGGAATCCACGCGGGACCATATTGAATCCTCCTTCGACCGTTTGTTGTCGATCCTAGAGAAGCACTTGGGGCAGCGCATGTATTTGTTCGGAGGAAGACCCACGTTGGGAGATTTCGGGTTAGGGTCGCAGTTGTATCAGTGCGCAACAGATCCGACTGCGGGGGCCATAATGAGGACTGTGGCGCCAAATGTGCTTTCTTGGACGGAGGAGATGTTGGACCCTAGGGATGACGGTGATTTGGAGAACTGGGATGACCTACAGCCCACGTTGGGACTTCTCCTCCGCGAAATCGGGCAAACCTTTTTGCCGTGGACGGTTGCGAACGCACGGGCTTTAACTGCAAAGGAGGGACGATGTTCTCTCCTTTTGCGGGGCAAAGAGTATGAACAGGAAACTCAGAAATACCATGCGCGTTCCTTCAATGTGTTGCAGAAACGCTATAGTGGCATACCCGACAAAGGCGATTTGGACCGCATCTTGTCGAATGTCAATTGTTTAAAATGGTTGCAGTAAAGCTCGAACGTTTTTAGAAGGTACGTGAGAGCTAGGGAGACACAGCTGTGTATGGATTTGAACTGACCGAGGAGCAACGGCAACTAAAGGAGACGGTGCACAAGTTTGCGGCGGAGGAAATTATCCCCGTCGCGGCCAAATACGACAAGGCACAGGAATTTCCAGATGACGTGTGCCGTAAGGCCTGGGACGTCGGCATTCTTAATCCTCTTATCCCGACCCAATACGGGGGGTTGGGCCTCAGCGTTTTTGATACGTGCCTGGTGGACGAAGAAATCATATACGGTTGCGCAGGTATAGCGCTCAATATGGTAGCAAACAATCTGGCTACTACACCACTTTTGGTCGCCGGAAATGAGTCCCAGAAGAAGGAGTACCTTGGCCGGCTCGTCAACGAGCCCGCGTATGCCGCGTTTGCATTAACGGAGCCCGGCGCAGGCTCTGACGCTGCGGCGATATCAACCACATATCGCCGCATTGGGGATGATTTCGTTCTCAATGGTACGAAACACTTTATTTCAAACGGTTCGGTTGCCAGTTGGTATGTGACCTTTGCCACCGAAAATAGGGGCGGAGGCCATAGGGGAATGTCCTGTTTTGTTTTACCAGCCGATACGCCCGGTGTCACCGCTAATCGGATGCATGACAAAATGGGGCAGCGGGCCTCGGATACGGCGGAAATTGTGTTCGAAGATGTGAGAGTGCCGCGGAGCGGCCTGGTCGGGCAGGAAGGCCAGGGATTCAAGATCGCGATGCGTACGTTCGACCGAAGCCGGCCAGAAGTGGGTGCTTTCGCGATAGGCATCTCGCAGCGTGCACTTGATGAATCGATAAAGTACGCGCGGCAACGGGAGGCGTTTGGTCAACCGATATCTAGCTTTCAATCTTTACAATTTATGCTTGCCGACATGGCCATAGAGATAGAAGCCATGCGATTACTGACGTATAAGGCAGCATGGCTCTTAGACCAAGGGGCGGAGTCGTCGATCATTTCGAGTTATGCGAAGGCGTTTGGCGCAGACAGGACTATGGAAATCACCACCAACGCGGTGCAGATTTTTGGCGGATACGGATACTTCAGTGAGTACCCAGTTGAAAAGCTGATGCGTGATGCGAAGTTGTTGCAAATCTACGAGGGCACGTCGCAGATTCTGAGGGTCGTGATTGCGAAGCACTTGCATAGAGACATGTAGCGTGTCTGAACGGCGGACTTTAAAAGGAGGACGAGATGAGCGGAGAACCTGGACTGTTCGAGACTATTCACTCCATGAGGGCAATGCGACGGCTCAACCCCGACCCGGTGCCCACCGCATTGATACGCAAAATTCTGGACGCGGGAATACGTGCACCGAGCGGAATGAATCTACAGGCTTGGGCGTTCGTTGTGCTTCAGGATCAGGACAACAAAAATTTCTTCCAAGCGCGTTATCACAAGGCAATAGTTGATCGTTTTGGGGATGCACTCAAGCCAAAAGTCGAAGACAAGTCTCAGTTGGCCAAAACAGCGAGGGCGGCCATTCATCTCGCCGAACACATGCACGAAGCGCCCGTCTTGTTACTGGTTTGTGGAAAGCGTGATTGGCCGTTTGCGATCCCGCCAAAAATGCGAGAAGGGAAAGCCCCACCGTCGTATGGGTCATTGTACCCTTGCGTCCAGAATATATTGTTGGCCTGTCGGGGGTTAGGGCTCGGTGCGAGCCTTACAACAATGCATCAGATGTTTGAAGATGAGTTGCAAGAGCGTCTCGGAATCCCGCTCGAATATGGGGTTGTGGCTACTATCCCCATTGGTTATCCGAGCGGTAAATTCGGACCTGTCAGCCGTCGTCCAGCACCCGAGGTGACCCATTTTGATAAATGGGGCAGGCATGACCCGGAAGAATAATTTTTTCCGAAACCCGATGGACGAGCGTTAGAAAGAAGAACGTGCCATGCGTTACGGGATGTTTCTTACGGCCTCCAATCACAGAGAAATGGTGAACTGGGCTTGCAAGTATGAATCGGCCGGCTTTGATTCGCTCTGGCAGGCGGAACTGACGAATTCAGCGTTGATTCCACTCGCGGGTGTCGCGCCTAGCACTTCTACTATAAAAATTGGTGCGGGTGTGGTTTTGGCTTTCAATCACAGCCCAGTAATGCTCGCCCTTCAGGCGCTGGATCTGGATGTGCTCGCTGGGGGGAGATTTATCCTTGGTCTGGGAGCGGCCGACCGGCACCGGAACAATAACTGGTATGGCGGTAGAGACGGCGGAAAGCCCGTGAGCCAGATGCGGGAATACGTGGAGGTCCTGCGGTTAGCGATGGATAAAATGGAAGCGGGTGGGGATCTCGAATATGATGGCGTGTTCTACCAGATTGCCGCCAAGAATTTTTTTGCCCGGTCGATCCCGCGAGTGCGCCCGCGCATACCGATTTACATAGCCGCAGTGAAGCCCCGCATGGCCGCGATGACCGGGGAGTTGTGTGATGGATTAATCGGAAACCCACTGTTCTCCCCTCAGCACGTCCAGGAGAACATTTTGCCGCCACTAAAGACAGGCCTCGATCGGGCGGGACGAGATCGTTCTGCCATTGAGGTTCTGGGCCAATGTTTTGCCATTATAGATCAGGATTTGGCTGCAGCGTATCGCATAGCGGCTGGCGCGATGCTTTTCAGTATCTGGGCGGGCGCGTATGATGAAATCTTTGCGGCACATGGGTTTTCAGAAGCCGTGTGCCAAGTTCGGGCGCTCGGCGGAACTGGAAAAAAAGACAAAGGGCTGGATTTAATTCCCCGCGAGTTGATTGATGCGTTCTGCGCGGTTGGTCCTATTGACCGAGTACGGGGTCGTTTAAACGAGCGGAAAGGGCTGCTGGACACCACTATTCTTGCTGTACCGAATACCGGGACCTCGGAAGAGCAACGGCAACATTACAGGAATAAGATCTTAGAGTCGTTTTCCGAGTGAGCCAGGGGAAAAGGCTTCCTCGAGTCCTACGCTTCGCGTTCAATTTGCCCGGTGAAAGGATATGATCCAATGGCAGTTACTCCAAAAATCGCGCTCGTAACGGGGGCCGGGACCGGTATTGGGAAGGCGACGTCGCTGGCGCTGGTCCAGGCAGGCTATGATGTCGTGCTTGCCGGGCGTAGAGAAGAGCTTCTACAGGCGACGGCTGAAGAAATCGGTGAGCCTAGCCGCGTGTTAGTGATCCCGACTGATCTAGCCGAAGCGGACGCCGTTGAGCAACTTTTTATACAAATAGGGCAGTGGCACGAAAGGTTAGATCTATTATTTAACAATGCAGGCATGGGAGCGCCGCCGATTCTACTCGAGGACCTTACGCTCGAACAGTGGAAGGTGGTGGTTGATGTGAATCTGACAGGTGCTTTTCTGTGTACGCAACAGGCCTTCAAATTGATGAAAAATCAGAATCCTATGGGCGGCAGAATCGTAAACAACGGTTCTATATCTGCCCACACCCCACGACCAAACTCGGCACCTTATACATCGACCAAGCATGCCATGACGGGTCTAACCAAGTCTACGTCATTGGACGGGCGAAAATATAATGTCGCCTGTGGTCAGATAGACATTGGCAATGCCCAAACGGAAATGACAGTAGCGATGGAAGAGGGTGTCCCTCAGGCCGACGGTCGTATAGTGGCCGAGCCGACGTTCGACGTGAGTCGGGTAGCCCAAGCGGTCGTTTACATGGCCGAACTTCCTTTGGACGCGAACGTCCAATTTATGACAATACTGGCTACTCAGATGCCGTTCATCGGTAGGGGCTAGACGGGTGGTGCATCGTTCTGGACAGCCGTTTTACCGGGTTGCAGTGTCGGAAACGGACTCGCGGTATCTTGCGGCAGCCCAAGGTGCAGACTGCCGACAAAGTATCGCCCTTTTGGAAGGTCTTACCTAGTGCCCCGCTGGCGCCGGACCCTCAATCTCGCGCTCCCGATCGTCGGCGGGATGGTGTCTCAAAACGTTATGAATTTGGTGGACACGGCAATGTTGGGGATGCTCGGTGCCACGGCATTAGCCTCGGTAGGTCTGGCACAATTCACGGCATTTACTTGTGGGGCTTTCGTTATCGGCTTAGCGACAGGAGTACAAGCGACATCGGCCCGGTGGTTCGGAGCGGGCCGATCCAACGAGATTGCCATTCCTTTAAACGGAGGCCTCCTACTCGTTTTGGTTTTCGGTGTTCCAACATCAATAGTATTGGTGTATCTTGCGCCGTTTTTCTTCCCTTTACTAACCGCTGATCCAGATGTTGCGTCAAACGGTACGGTTTATTTGCAAGCGCGGCTGGTTGGCCTTGTCGCGCTGGGCATAAATTTTGTTTTCCGTGGGTATTGGAATGCTGTAGATCTCTCCAAGCTCTATATGCGGACTATAATATTGATGAATGTAACAAATATCGCGCTAAATTGGGTATTAATATTCGGTAATCTCGGTTTTCCCGCGATGGGTGTACGTGGTGCGGGTATCGGTACAACGATAGCTCTTTACGTCGGGGCGGTAGTGTATTTGCTTACGGCTGTGCGTTACGCTCGAGTTGGTGGTTTTCTCGCACGTTTGCCTGATTGGAATACCCTTTTTACCTTGGTCCGAATTTCCATCCCGGCCGGAGTTCAGCACTTTTTCTTCGCCGGTGGCATGATGGTGTTTTTCTGGATTCTTGGAAATATTGGCACGGCCGAACTCGCGGCCGGGCACGTACTATCCCACCTGTTATTACTTTGGCTTCTAATCACAAACGGCTTCGGACTCGCCGCGGCGTCTTTCGTCGGACAGGCGCTTGGCTCTGGAAACGTGGCGGAGGCGCGCTCTTGGGCCTGGTATGTGATGGTGTTTGCAATGTGCTTAGTAGGGGCGTCCGCCCTCCCGGCGGTCTTTTTCCCCGACGTATTTTTAATGTTTTTTTTGAGGGACCCAGCGGTGCTGACACTGGCGAGGCTACCTCTCCAGTTGACCGCTGGCACCATGGCGGTTGAGGCGTTAGGGATTGTGCTCATGAATGCTCATTTGGGCGCTGGTCATAGCCACAGGGTCATGGTGATTTCTCTGGCCATGCAATGGTGCCTATTCTTACCGGTAGCGTTCTTTTTACAATCAATCTGGGGCTTCGGCCTCTTGGCTATTTGGAGCGCAAACATAGTGTATCGCGGTCTCCAGTCGATGCTTTTTTGGTGGAGTTGGTATAATGGCAGTTGGGCGCACGTAAAGGTGTAAAAGGAGTCTGCCCGACGACGAAAAGGAAGGAGTCTCGGTGTTGTCAGGCTGTGTTTGTTCTCGTATCGACTGGCCTATTGCACCAAAGAGAATGTGCATTCATGGCGACCATAGTTAGTTTCTGTCAATACTGGCCCCGGCGGTTCACGCTCGTTGCGTTGTGCTTTCTGAGCACCTTTATTTGTTATATCGACAGGGTTAATATTTCCGTCGCTATCATTCCGATGGCTGCCGAATTCGATTGGGACAGAACGACCCAAGGTGTCGTTCTGTCTTCTTTTTTTTATGGGTATTTGGCCACGCAAATTCTCGGTGGGTGGCTTGCTGACCGGTACGGCGGGAAAGTTGTACTCGGCGCGGGAGTCCTTTTGTGGTCTTTTTTTACTTTAATTACTCCACCGGCGGCTGCGGTTTCTCTCGTTGCTCTTTTTTGTGTACGTGTTGGTATGGGCCTGGGAGAGGGCGTAGCATTCCCCGCGATTTATAATCTGTTCTCTCGATGGGTCCCCAGCGGCGAGCGGGCACGCTCGGCCGCCTTGAATGTGAGCGGTATCTCTCTTGGTACAGTGGCGGCTCTGTTGCTCACGCCGGTTATTGTCGTGACGCTGGGGTGGTCTTGGGTGTTTTACTTGTTCGGAGGATTAGGTTTTTTATGGTATTTCCTTTGGCATTTCCTGGTGACGAACACACCAGAGACGCACCCGACTATAAGAACTTCCGAACTGGCGCAAATTCGTGAGAATACAGATCCTCCGCAAACCAATGACAGTATTCCTTGGGTACAGTTACTCTCAAGGCGCGAGGTATGGGCGATTATCATTAATCATTTTTGCTCTAATTGGGGCTTTTACGTCATCCTCACCTGGTTGCCCACGTATTTTAACCAGGCTCTTGGTGTGGACATTAACCAAGTCGGCATGTATGCCGTGTTCCCCTGGATGACAATGTTCCTGATGGCAAACGTTTCTGCTTGGATTGCTGACGGTATGCTGTGTCGCGGATATTCCACTACATTTGTGCGGAAAACAATGCAGAGTATAGGTTTCTTTGTGCCCGCCATTTTTCTTCTCCTTATCGGCGGCGTAGCCTCCGCTGGCCATGCAATCGTGTATCTATGTTGTATCCTTGGGTTTGGGGCCTTTGCCCTCTCCGGGTTCGCTGTGAACCACCTCGATATAGGCCCACGCTATGCCGGTGTCCTACTCGGACTTACGAACACAGCAGGCACGTTGCCGGGCATTTTTGGTGTTGTCCTCACCGGATATATTTTGGACACCACCGGATCCTGGACTCTGGTATTTTCGATTGCTTCCGGATTGTATGTATTCGGGGCGGTCGTATGGCTAGCTTTTTCTACCGGCGAAAAAGTGTTTGACTAGGTATGTGTCAGGGACATGGAGCCGCAACTCACTTCTCGATGACCATTTTCCAGGTCTGTTGATTTCCGAGGTCATGCAGTTGACTGATTTCAACAACAGCATACCCCTCCGCTTCCGCTGCTCTCGGGATATCGCGTCTTCCTTTCGGGTCATCAATTACTAATTCGAGTTGGTCGCCATCCGACAGAAACTCGAGCCTTACTTTCGCCCTCGCCCAGTTGAGCGGGCACTTGACCCCGAGAAGATTCAGATGTTGGTTCTTTGGTGACACAGCTCGAAATATACCAGAGTGCCGTGGCGGTGTCAGCGCATTTGCGCGGTAATTTGAACGGATGCAGAAGGGAGATTCGGGGGCGACGATTGATCATTTTTCGGTTACATTAGAGCAACTTTCAATGTATCGGGGTGTGGCGTGGAACGTGATGAAAATGGGCCTTTAAAGTATGTTCTGCGGTCTGACGGAGGTGGTAACACTCCCAACTTTTGTATTGATTACAAAGAGGAACTAAACGCCAGTCAGTATCAGGCGGCAACCACGCGCGACGGTCCTATTCTTGTATTGGCCGGTGCCGGAAGCGGAAAGACCCGCACACTCGTTTTTCGAGTTGCTCGTATGATAGAAGAAGGAGTCGCTCCTGAAACTTTACTGTTGTTGACCTTCACTCGCCGAGCCGCGGAAGAAATGATTCATCGTGCGGAAGCGTTGATGGAGGGACGTTGCGATCGGGTCACGGGCGGGACATTTCATTCCTTTGCGAACACGGTACTTCGTCGATATGCGAGCCTGCTGAAATTTTCTAATGCATTCACTATTTTGGACCGGGGTGATTCGGAAGACGCGATTAATTTGATCCGGACACGGTTCGGCTTAGACAAAAAGGCGAGACGATTCCCTAGAAAACAGACCATTGCCGAGATAATTAGCCTTGCGGTTAATAAGACGACGACCGTAGCCGACGTTTTGGATGCTCAATTTCCGCATTTATTCGGCGAATTGGATGAGTTGGATCGTATAAAAGAGTACTACAGAGAATACAAACTCGAGCGAAGTCTGCTTGACTATGATGATCTCCTCACTTACCTCCGCGACCTACTGCATGATCATCCTGAGGTGGCGGAGCGTTTGTCCAATAGGTACCGGTATATTATGGTGGACGAGTATCAGGATACTAACCGGTTGCAGGCAGAAATCGTCCGATTACTGGCTTGCGCGCACGATAATGTGATGGCGGTAGGCGACGATGCCCAATCTATTTATAGTTTTCGCGGCGCTACCGTTCGCAATATTCTGGACTTCCCAAATTTGTTCCCGGGAACGAAGGTGATAAAGCTGGAGGAAAACTATCGTAGTACCCAGCCGATCTTGGACCTCTCCAACGAGATAATACTTCAGGCTAAGGACAGTTACACTAAAAACTTGTTCACGAGGAAAGACGACGGGCTACAGCCGGCCCTAATCGAGGCGGATAGTGAACGGTATCAGTCTCGGTTCGTCGCCCAGAGAATACTAGAACTCAGAGAGGAAGGGGTTCCCTTAACAGAAATTGCCGTTCTTTTTCGGTCCAGCTTTCATTCTTTTGACTTGGAAATTGAACTGACGAAATGCAACCTACCATTCGTTAAACGCGGCGGTTTCAAGTTTATCGAAACGAAACATGTGAAAGATGTCCTCGCGCATTTGCGGATACTCGCCAATCCCCAAGATGCCGTCTCTTGGCACCGAGTACTTCTTTTGCTGGAGGGTGTCGGACCAAAAAGTTGCGATAAAATTCTTGAGTATATGCTGGTAGGTCCGAGCCCTTTGGAACGGCTAGCGGAGTACCCCGGACGAGGCACGGTGAAGAAAGAAATTGACCGACTCGTTGAAGCGTTGCAAACCGTGACAGATGAGAATCTACTCCCACGCGAGCGGATTGAAATGATTGCCCAATATTATCTGCCGGTTCTCAAGCGGTCGCATCGAGACGATTATCCAAAGCGCCAAAAAGATCTGGAGCATTTTTCTCTTATAACTGAGCGCTATCGAAGTCTGGAACGACTGTTGTCCGATATGGCGTTGGAACCGCCGACGAGTAGTGTAGGGGAAGTGCTTGCGACCGATCAGGACGAGGAAGGCGTGCTTACACTTTCGACGATACACTCGGCCAAAGGCCTAGAATGGCATTCTGTCTTCGTTATTTGGGCGGTGGAGGGTCGCTTCCCATCGTTATACAGCAAAGAGGATGAGGATTTCGAAGAAGAGCGAAGACTGATGTACGTCGCGGCCACTCGTGCTAAGGAGAATTTGTTTATTTCCTACCCTATTAACGTATTTGCCCGCACCACAGGAATGGTCCTAAGTCGGCCGTCGAGATTTCTGGAGGACATACCGCGGAGAATTCTTAAGCCGGTTTTCCTTGTGGAGGAACAGAACGAAGAAGCTGACTCCTGGGGGTGATTGTTTAAAGTAATAGGGGATCGCCTGGGAAACAAGCGCCTGCCAGGATTCTGGAATCGTTATTCAGACAAAGGACAAGCTAACCGGTGCTAATCAACGATGCTTTCGCGGAATGGGGCGTCAAGAATGTGTCCAATGCATCGTTGAAGAGGTCGGGTTTTTCTATATTCGATAAATGACCCGCCCCCGGGATCACAACCAGCTTGCTATCGGGTATGTGTGAAACCAAGAAATCGGACTCGGCCCTTGGAGTTACTTGATCCTCATCGCCCACTATAACTAATGCCGGAACCGCGATGTGAGGTAATACCGATCGGAAATCGGTCGTAATAATTGCTTTCAATGCTTGTTTGTAGGATTCCGTACGGAGTACTGACATGGACGCTATGAGGGTTTCCCGAACGTGTAGCGGGGCCGACTCTGCGACCAAAACCTTTACTACTTCAGGGGCTATATCTCGTGGCGTCAGTCCCCGTTCCAGCGGTTCGAGGCGCGTAGATAGAAAGTCGTCTCGGACTCTATCTGAAATTCCACCGAACCCCGCCGAGCTGTCCGCCAGACAAAGACTAGCAACTCGGGCCGCGTAGCGGTCATAGAAATCTTGGACTATCATTCCGCCCATTGAGAGCCCTACAAGATGTGCCTTCTCTGCGCCAAGGTGATCTAACAGGCGCAGGAGGTCGTCGGCAAAATCTTTGAATTTTGTAGGTTCTGGGGAGTCATCGCTATCGAGATAACCACGCGCGTCCCACGATACTGCACAGAAACGGCTGCCAAAATGAGCGAGTTGCCCGGCCCAGTTGCGCCTGTTTCCGCCTATGCCATGCAGAAACACGATGAGAGGGCCGGTACCTTCGAGTTCGTATGTAATTGAGACGGATCCGCCCGTCTGAAACGTTGGTGCCATCGTTTTCTCTCCCATGCCCGCGAATTCTACATAGCCTCTGGCGTCTCTATACCAAGGAGTTCTAGGCCTTTCCGTAAGTGCCGCGCTGTTAAATCACACAATAAGAGCCTCGTCTCTAGTGACTCTTCGGGTGCCTTTAAGACTGAATGTGCTTGGTAAAACAGATTAAACTGCGTTGCCAATTCGAAGAGAAAATTGGCTAAGATGTTTGGCTTGTTGGAGCGTTGAACATCTAGCAGAACGTCATTGAACCGTAGCATTTGTTTTGCCAGATTTTGCTCTTCAGGTTCTTGAAGCAGGACTTGCATTTCTTGGTTGGGACGCCAGCCAACGAGGCCTCCCCTCCGAAAGATTGAGCGTATTCTGGCGTAGGCGTACTGGAGGTAAGGTGCGGTGTTACCCTCTAGCGCTAGCAACTTCTCCCAACTAAAACGGTAATCGGCTGTCCTATTTTGCATTAAATCGGCATACTTGACGGCACCGATTCCTACGACGCGTGCGACAGAAATTTGCTCGGCGGCAGGCAGGCTGGGGTTCTTGGCTTGAACAACGGTCAGTGCCCTTTGCTCGGCTTCGTCCAAGAGTTCTGACAATTTTATAGGTTCGCCTTCGCGCGTCTTTATCGGTTTCCCGTTGTCTCCTAGAATCGTTCCAAACCAAACATGGTCCAGGACCATCTTGTGGCCCCAACGTTTGGCTGCAGCAAACAACTGTCGAAAATGAAGTTTTTGGCGGGAGTCTGTGACATACACGATCCGATCAGGGTGAAACGTTTCTGCCCGGTACTTGATGGTCGCTAAATCAGTAGTAGCATAGAGGAATGCACCGTCCCGTTTTTGAATAAGAAAGGGCGTCTTTTCGAGTTCGGGATCATTTTTATAAAAAATGCAGATTGCCCCTTCGCTTGGAATAGCCAAGTTCTTTTCTTGGAGTTCTGCCACAACTCCTTTTAGCAACGGATTGTAAAAACTCTCTCCGAGCCAATGATCGAACTCTACGTCTAGGCGCGCGTAGATCCGTTCGAACGCGTCTCTTGACACATCCATGAACTCGTTCCACAGCTTCAGGTTTTCTTCGTCTCCGGTTTGGAGTCGGACTAATTCCTCTCTGGCGCGGTCTGCTAAACCCTGATCTGTCTTGATTTTGGCCTGCACCTCTTTGTATAGGCGCTCTATCTCGGCGAGCCCGTCTTTTTCGTATGCCCTTTTGTCTAACACAGAACGATAACCGACTATCAACATCCCGAATTGTGTTCCCCAATCTCCCAGGTGATTATCCGTGATAACGGTGTGACCTAAAAAGCGTAGGATCCGGGAAAGCGCATCTCCGAGAATGGTAGAACGAATATGCCCGACATGCATGGATTTTGCGACATTCGGCGCACTAAAATCAACTACTACAGTTTCCGGGTTTTGTGCTTGTTCGACGTTGAGATGTTCATGTTTGGAGGTGTCGAGAAGAGTTTTCTCCAACCATTTGCGATCCAGGTGAAAATTGATGAATCCAGGTCCGGCTATCTCACAAGTCGCCGGAACACGGCCATCACTAACTAGGACGGCGGCGACCGCTTCCGCGAGCTCCCGCGGATTCTGTTTTCGAGATTTTGCCACGGCCATTATACCGTTTGCCTGATAATCTCCGAATTTCTTTTCGGCCGCCGGTTTGACGATCGCAGGCGCCAGATGGCCGCATACGGCCTCTATGGCTTTGCTCGTTTCCTCTTCCAAGGTTTCTAGTAGTGTGGGCATCCTAGTGACTTTGCTCCTGTGTGCAACGTAAGGCGCGGTTTGCCTGTGAGGTGGGTGATTTGTAACAAAAGCCATTCTGGGGAGGCAAGGGGCCCGCGCGTCCTAGGCCACAGTATAGCACGGTCAGTATCGCTGCTCTTTATCATCGCAACAATGGTAAGCTCATCTTTGAAGGGTGTATGCGGTGGACCGATTTACGAAGGTGCAATAAGCGAAGCTGCCGGGAGCGCGATAGATTATGGCCGGTGGTTTTAGGACTATTGTGTAGCAAGGAGCGGAGTGCGAAAATTGGAGCTGTGCCTAAATCCGATCGAAATTAAGGTTGGCAAATCTATGCCGGCGCAGGAGATTCAGGTCCTTCCGGTTACTGCGACTGTAGAAGCTCCGGCTAGGTGAATGAATGTCTCTGGAACCGGTGTTGGGTAGGTGGTTAGTAATGGGGGAACGCACAGGGGGATTTGACAAATTGGTTATTCTGTAACATAGGAAAGCCATATGTAATGTATTTGGTGGATCTGCTGTAGAAGGGCGGCCCGAAATTAGGGCCGTATTACAGTGTGTGGTGACGTGGTCGGCTGCGGGGTGGGATGAGCGGAGGCCGACCACGTGGAGTAAGCGAGAGGGTTGTGGATATGGCGAAGAACCTTGTTATCGTCGAATCTCCGGCGAAGGCTAAAACTATCGGGAAGTATCTCGGCCGAGGGTATCAGGTCAAAGCGTCGGTCGGACACATCATGGACCTGCCGAAAAGCAAACTTGGCATCGACATCGAAAACGGGTTTGATCCGGAATACCAAGTGATCAAGGGAAAAGGGAAAATAGTTAGTGATCTGAAGAAGGCCGCGAAGGGAAAAGAGAAAGTGTTTCTGGCATCGGATCCGGACCGTGAGGGTGAGGCGATCGCATGGCACATCGCGGAGAAATTAGGTACAGCCGGGAAAAACGCACAACGAATTCTCTTGAATGAAATTACAAAGACGGCCGTTCAAGCTGCTATTAAAAACCCTTTGGAGCTGAATCGTGAGCGCTATGAGGCGCAGCAGGCACGCCGCGTGCTGGACAGGTTGGTTGGCTACCAGATTAGTCCGTTACTTTGGGACAAGGTTCGGAGGGGCCTGTCAGCAGGCAGAGTACAATCAGTTGCTGTGCGAATAATCGCGGAGCGCGAGCGTGCGATTCGTGCGTTCCAACCGGTTGAATATTGGTCGATCGCGGCTGTTCTGGAGTCCGGCGCTCCCCCCCGGTTTGAGGCAAATCTGTTCAAGGTTGGCAATGACAAAGTAGAGCACCCCGATAAGAAAAAATTCAAAATTGGCGATGAGAGCGAGGCGGCAAAAATCGTGGACGGGCTGAACGGCGCAGAATGGACCGTCAGCAATGTGGAGAAGAAAGAACGGCAACGAAAGCCTACGCCCCCGTTCATCACGTCGCGACTACAACAGGAGGCTTCCCGCAAGTTGCGCTATTCGCCGTCCCGTACGATGGGCATCGCGCAACGACTCTATGCCGGAGTCGAACTGGGAGACCAGGGTTCGGTCGGTTTGATCACGTATATGCGTACCGACTCTCCACGGATATCCCCAGAGATGATGAGTGCTGCGCAGGGATATATCGGGGAACATTTCGGCAAAGATTATATTCCGTCGCGACCCCCCAATTTCCGGTCTAGTAAGTCCGCGCAGGAGGCGCACGAAGCAATACGCCCTACGTCGCTGGAAAACACTCCGGACAGCGTTGCCGCGTACCTCAAACCGGACGAGCTGAAACTGTACACGCTAATATGGAACCGGTTTATGGCGAGCCAAATGGCGCCTGCACGGTTTGATCATACGACCGTTGACATCGAGGCTAGTGAGTGTGTGTTTC
>CAYWPF010000096.1:0-5187 GCA_964460065.1 uncultured Enterobacteriaceae bacterium | reverse complement strand
TCGCTAGCATCGAGCACGTGTTTCCACGAGTGCATTGGATCCTGGTCGCCGTAGGGAACCACCATGTCCGCAAGGGAGGCGCGGTAGAGAATTGAGCGTTTCTGGCCCGCGTCTTGGTACGCCACTTCGTGTAGGACTAGTCCGTGTTGTGGGTGCATGCCCACGCTGAATGACCATTTCTGCCATGCCACCGCGAAACCTCGTACTGTAAAACTTGGGCCATTTGGCTGGGTGATAGCAATGGGTTTCAGGTCCGTTCGGACGGCTTTCTGGTGTGCAAAGTCATACCGACCGTCTTCAGGAGGCAGGTCAATGACACCGTGATCTTCAAGGTAGGCGATGCGACCTTCGGTAAGATCGACGTGTGCGATGATTCCCTGCAGTGGCCGAGCGTAGCCGTTGTCGGTTTTGTCTTCTCGGACGAAGGCAATCGCTCTACAGAGTCTGTGGTTGGCATCCACCCCGTCAGGCAAAGGCCCACTGCCCGGCCACATGTCGATCTGGACCCGCCGAAAATCGTGGACGTCTCGCTTGCGGACCGCGGCCTGCCATGCCGCATCGGCTTTCGTGATCTGAATCGCCCGGACAAGGTCTGTCGCGCTGAAGGGTACGTGTCCGTCTTTGATACGGCGCGTTTCTAGTACCTTCCCTTTCGTTATGTTCACCCGCGCATCGAAATTAGATTGGGGGTGTTGGTCTATTCCCAAAAAACGGAGTATCCGGGGAGCAGAGGCGTCGTTCCTATTCTCGTCGCCCGAACATTTCGACGGCTCTAGGATGTTAACGCTACAAAAAACGGTATCCCCCCTAAGATCGGTGGAGGCTTGAAGTATTCGCACTCCCAGATCGATCTCCGCCCTGCTTGGCGGTGCCAGTGGTGGAACGACTGATTCCTTCTGTGAGCTATGGTTCGCAGTGGTACTCATGGGCGTTACTCCTTCGACCTGATAAGAACCTCTGGTTCATCCTTTACGGTTTCTGCGCATCATCTTTCTTGATTAAGAACGTGTTCGCTCCCTCATGCGAGCGCGCGATATATTAAACTCATGATTCGGTATGTTGTTATCCGGTTCTTGCCTTGATATCCAGTGGATCGTGTTGACTATACAAAGCGTCCGGCATATTCCGGGCCACCGTGAAAGGATTCACGGTGGAGACTCGAAATGGTTGATTCTATGACTAATTTTAGCGTGACACCCTTAGACGATGTGTTTGCCGGTGAGGTTGCGGATCTTGACTTGCGAGAACAGATCGATACGGCGCTGATTTCTGAGATCGAGACGGCCATGGACATATTTGGTGTGCTTGTCTTCCGGGATCAGGACCTCCGCGTGAATGAACAAATGGCGTTCACGCGAGCGTTTGGCTCTATTGACATGGGCCTGCTCAAAGTGGTCCAGAAGAAAAATCGATTTACAAACCCTGGTATGATTGACATTTCAAATGTAGACGGAGACCGTCGCGTTTTGGAAAGGGACGATCCCCGTTTAGCAACGATGCTTGCCAACCAATTGTGGCACAGCGATAGCTCCTTCAAAATTCCTTCTGCAAAATATTCATTGTTATTCGCCTGCGTTTTGCCCAAAACAGGCGGGGAAACCGAGTTCGCAGACACGCGGGCTGCATACGACGCGCTGCCCGCCTCGACTGTTGCTGATTTGGAGGGCCTCTTTGCCGAGCATTCTGCATTTCACTCTAGACAACAGCTGGGAGACCAACAGTATTCCTCCGCAGATTTGGCAAAATATCCATCGGTGAAATGGCCGCTTGTTCGTACACATCCGGGGTCCGGAAGAAAAGTGCTTTTCATTGGGGCGCACGCCTGCAAGGTCACCGGCCAGTCCGTTCCAGAAGGACGCCTCTTATTGAACGACCTCCTCGAGCATGCAACACAAAGACGGTTTGTGTACCGGCACTTGTGGATGCCCGGTGATTTGGTGATGTGGGATAACCGAGCTGTGTTGCACAGGGGAAGAAGGTACGATCTTTCTCGACGGCGCGAGCTGAGGAGAAGCACTGTCGAGGACGCGTTGAATTGAATAGCGAATTGCTCCGGAGACTCACTAGGGTTTACGCAACAGCTTCGTGCCTCGATCGGCGGTGAATGCGGTTACTAAGGGAGGATTAGTTATGCGCCTAGGTCTGGTTACTGGGTATTCGGGACCAAAGATGGCCGAGACAATAGAGGTTATCGCAGAAGCGGAGCGTGTGGGCTTCGAGTCCGTATGGACCGGGGAGGCGTGGGGGTCCGATGTGGTGTCTTTTCTGGCGTTCGTGGGGGCTCGCACTTCCAAGATCAAATTGGGGGCCGGTATCCTACAAATGCAGGCCCGAACGCCCGCCATGACTGCTATGACAGCAATGACGATTGATGGGCTGACTGGGGGCCGGTTTCTTATTGGAATCGGACCTTCAAACCCGCAAGTTATCGAGGGGTGGCATGGTGTTCCCTACGGAAAGCCGCTTCGCCGGTACCGCGAATATGTCGAAATTCTGCGGAAGATCTTGGCGCGGGAGGATAAACTCGAGTTCGAAGGGGAAGAATATCAGATTCCTTACCGCGGCCCGAATGCGAGCGGGTTGGGAAAGCCCCTCAAAAGCATCTTGCACGGACGCAAGGACATGAAGATTTATTCGGCATCGATTGGTCCGAAGGGAATCGAGCTTGCGGCCGAAATCGCCGACGGATTATTGCCAGTATGGATGAGTCCGGACTGGTGTGAGAAATATTACTCGCCCCTGCTCTCGCAAGGCTTTGAAAAAGTCGGCGGCGGGAAGAATATGCACAAGTTCGATCTCGCGCCCTATGTATCCTGCGTTATGGGCGCAGACCTGAAGCAGTGCCGTGGCCCCGTGAAGGCGAGTCTGGCTCTTTACATAGGCGGGATGGGAGCGCGCAGCAAAAATTTCTACAATACCTACATTAAGAATTTTGGTTACGAGGAACTCGCCGAAACGCTGCAGGAACTGTACTTGTCGGGGAAGAAGGCCGAAGCAGAACGTTTGGTGCCGGATGAACTAGTTGATGCAGTAGCGCTCGTCGGGCCAAAAGAGCATATAAGAGACCAGTTAAGCAGATGGCACTCGTCTCCTGTTACGACGATGATTATTGGAACAAATCAGGTAGAGGCGCTGAGAGTGCTTGCTGATTTGTGTTTGTGATAAGCGACCGAGGAGGAACTGCAACGCATGCGACTTTATATGGTCCCGGTTGCCCCCAATCCAACAAAAGTCCTTTTGTATATCGCAGAAAAAAAACACGCCGGAACGAACATCGCCGTGGAGGAAATCGTTGTCAATACATTAAGAAATGAACAAAATAGCAAAGCTCATTTGGCCCGCAACCCCTTCGGCAGTTTACCGGTACTAGAGGTCGTTCCGGGCGATTGCATCGTTGAGTCGCTCAGCATTATTGATTATTTGGAAGACATGCACCCGGAGTCCTCAATGTGGGGTACAGGCCAGCGAGAGCGAGTGCGTGCACGAGAACTCGAGCGCATCGCTGACCTGCGTGTACTGTTGCAGATAGGCCGGCTCGTGCACGCTACGAAATCACCCATAGGATTGCCTTCCAACGAACATGCGGCCGAACAGGCGAGGCGTGCGCTCCCGGCCGCATTCGGTTATTTCGACCGTGTTCTACGGGATGGGCGACCTTTCTTGTTGGGAAACGACGTTTCGGTCGCAGACTGCACGTTGCAGGCTGCGCTTCAGTTTATGCGGTTTGCTAAGTTTGACTTGATTGCTGAGTACCCGAATCTCCAATCATGGGATACAAAATATCGACAACGTCCTGCCTCAAAGACCGTACTCAAATGTTAGAATCAATGGATTACAGATGGGGTAGGTAGTGAAAATAGGAATATCGCTTCCGGTTCGAGAATTAAAGGGGGACCTAGGCGCGATCAAGGAATTCGCGCAGACAGCCGATGGGCTTGGTTACACTCACTTGCGAGTGCCGGAGGTCATTCTTCGACCAGGCGGTGGTTATATGCATGAGCCGCTGACTCTTCTGGCGTTCGTGGCAGGAATCACATGTGACATAGAACTCGTGCCTTCTGTGATTATTCTACCATCTCGGCAGACCGTGCTGGTAGCAAAACAGGTAGCGGAGTTAGATGTTTTATCTGAGGGCCGGGTCCGGCTAGGTGTGGGCGTTGGGGGAAGCCCGGACGAATATACAGCTCTCGGTGCAAATTTTCCCATTCGCGGGGACCGTTGTGAAGAACAAATACAGCTTCTCAAGCGTCTATGGACCGAAGACACCGTGAACTTTGCGGGCAAATGGGATACGGTTTCGAGCGCCGGTCTCAATCCGTTACCGATCCAACGGCCCGTGCCGATTTGGATTGGGGCGAGCGCGTTGCCGATCCCTCGCATTCGACGTCGCGTTGGAGGCCTCGCCGACGGTTGGTTTGTATTGTGTTCTCCGGAGGAATATCCTTCCGTACAGGCCGATATCCTTCGGGCGGCGAAGGACAACGGGCGTGAGCCCGAGGAAATCGGGACGGAGGCGGGGGTCGCTGTGGTCGGTTCGCGCGAGTCCGAGTGGAGAGATCGGGTCCTTGGGTGGCAAAAGTTGGGGCTAACGCACCTGTGTTTGCGCACACTAGGGGGTAACCTTGACGCTAAAGGCCATCTCCGAACGATGGAGCGGGTCTACTATGAGGTGCCCCGGAACTGACCTACTGCGACGGGATAAGCGAAGCGTCGTAGGCTTGGCCTAGTGAGCCTCCCTTAGCAGATCGTTGTTAACGGCATTACGGGATGAGGAGTTATTCTTTTGCGGGCCCGAAGGAGTCGGTCGTAATTTGGCGCGATTTGAATTTCCACTCACCGTCTACCTTAGCGTATCTGTCGTTGTACCAGCCCTTCATCTCCCATTTTTGACCATCCCGGTTCATATGAACCTCAACGTAGCAGGTCCCTTTGGCATCATTAGGGCCTAAGAGTTCGACGACATGATTGTGGATGAACGGGCGAGGCTGCATATTTGTCAGGCCACTATTGATCATTTCTCGCAGATCTGAATGGCCTTCCGCACCCGGTAGGTCCGGATCATCTGTCGAAAAAGAACCATCTTCCGTAAAAAGTGCAACATAGCCGTCGAGGTCTTTTTGCCAGACACAATGACAGTACTGCACGGGCAGGCCGCGTATCGCCTCGCGATCGATTACCTCTTGCATT
>CAYWPF010000095.1:0-36571 GCA_964460065.1 uncultured Enterobacteriaceae bacterium | reverse complement strand
CTCAAATGCGCTAAATGTGTTGCTTTCATAGAACGTGTCGGAAAGCCTCAAACCGAGGCTGGTGACCGTAAGTCAAAGCGGCCACACTTTCGTGTTCTCTCAATGGGAGCCTTCTGGCCGGCCGGACCATTGTTCGCTGATGTAATCGTTCATGCCGGTGTGTGTGTAATGGAAGGTATGCTCGCCATTGTTTACCACGGAGAATCCATCATTGTATTTTCTGTCTCCGGTGGCGTACAGGTGTAACCCCATAGTCAACGATAAAAAGCCCTTATAGTAGATTGCGCCGGCCGCTTTAATCGGGTCCGGCTCGTAGCCCCACGGCTCGACACCGTTAGCCGCCCACCCTGGCGAGTCATATTTCCCCCGTAATTCGTCAGGAATAAGTAAGGGGAAAAAGGCGTCTGGGTACTGTTCCCGCTTAGGGTCCGTTCCGATCTGCTCGGACCAATCGTACGTGCCCCAGTACTCCGTTATGCGGTCGACCAAGCTTTCAAGAATTTCCCCGTAGACTTCGCGCCAAGCCGGTGTAAGGTCACTCATTAAAGCGACCGCGTACGCAGAGTCCACAGCGTCAAAGCGATGGAAATTGGCCATGGGCGGTAGACTCTTGTCATCCCACATTTCCGAAGGCTGACCGTCTTTTGACCAATCGTCGTCGACCATGGCTTTTCGATAAAGATACTTCAACCAGCCACGCGCGCGTTCCGACAGTTCACTCTGGTTTACGTCCTGTGCCATACGCAACTCCCTTCTTGAATGTGAAACAATTAGCCTTTCCCCTATCTTCCGGATCTTGTTTGATAATACCCAAACGCACTCCAACCGCCATCGACAACCAGCACCTCTCCCGTTATGAAGCCAGCGTCCTCGCTCGCTAAAAAATGCACCGCCTTGGCAATGTCTGTCCCTGACCCCAGGCGCCGCTGGGGAGTTCTCTTAATCAAATCTTTGACCGTGAGTTTGCCGTCACCCTCAAGCCCATCAACCATATCAGATTCTATGTACCCAGATGCAACACAGTTTACCCGAATGTTAAACCTCGCCCATTCTATCGCCATGACACGTGTCATTTGATCAACTGCAGCCTTAGAGGCGCAGTAACCCAGCGTAGCAGGGAACGCGTTCCGCCCTAAAATCGAGCCGATATTCACGATGCAGCCACCGACATTCTCCTTCATTTGACGTCCGGCCGCTTGGGAACACAGGAAAATGGACTTCATATTGATATCAACGTGTTGATTCCAATTTTCCTCGGTCATCTCGAGCGTCAGCTGAGGCCGAGTAATGCCCGCATTGTTCACCAGAATGTCTACAGGCCCAAGCTCTGATTCTACGTGGCCAAATAAACTCGTGACTTCGTTTGCAACTTCAACGTGGCAGCCAAAGGCAAGGGCTTCACCGCCCTGTCTTTTTATTTCGGCGACGGTCCCTGCCGTATTCTCTGCGCGCGTAGCGACACACGCAAGTCGGGAGCCAGCCTGCGCAAGTTCAAGCGCGATGGCCTTTCCCAGGCCTCGGCTCGCACCTGTAACAACAGACACTTTTCCTGCAACGCTATCCACACATTGCTCCTAACGCGGGTGTTCGGCATTGTAATCGCGGATCGCTTTCAATATCGCTCCGCCAGCTTGCTTCATCAGGTCCTTTTTATTCCGTGATACCCGCTCCGCTGAGGTCTCCAGTCGTTTCATCAGACCCTGTGCATGGGGCATAACATGACGGGCCAATAGCTCATAACTCCTCAACGCTAAATCTTTGGGGGCCCAATCGTGTACGAAACACAACAACGTACCAAACCCACCCGAAAGCTCTTGCAATTGTGTTATTTTCTCCAGTGCGTCCTCAGGCGTACCAAAAATCCCGCCGCCGTGCCGATCCAAACTTTGTGCGGCTTTGTACCCGTCCTCAAAAGGTTTCCTTTTGGGTGTCCCCAGAATGCCAACAATATATTCGTTCTGCCACCGTTGCAGGCCATCAGCGACCTCGCGGTAGGCCTGCTCTTTCGACGAGGAGAGATGAAACGGCATGACGATACGCCAATCTTTCCGGTCTAAACGCTGGCCGTGCTCGTCCGCCGAGGTTTCGCCCCAGCCCCATTGCGTCGGTAATGCGGTCAGTCCCTCCTCCAAATAGGATGCAATGGATAATACACCCACCCCGTACTTACCAGCCGTTTTCATACCGGAGGGGGATATGGTTGATGCCACTGCCACTGGAATTTCGTCTTGCAACGGCCGCAATTGCAAGGCGGCCTCATTTAGCGTGAACCAATCGGTTTCGGCCGTGATGGGTTCCTCCTCATTGAGCAGCCGGAGCACCACACCGAGGCCTTCGTCCATGCGTGCTCGTTGCGTCATGGGGTCGATACCCAACATAACAGCGTCAGATGGCAACGCACCGGGGCCAACACCAAGGATCGCCCGGCCACGGCTCAGGTGATCGAGGTGGACGATTCGTTGGGCAATGTTGAAGGGGTTATGATATGGCACGGAAACGACACCAGTGCCGAGACGAATCCGCTGAGTGCGTTCCGCCGCGGCCACCAAGAACATTTCGGGCGACCCAATCGTTTCCCAGCCGGCCGAGTGGTGCTCGCCTACCCAAAATTCATCAAACTGCATTTGGTCCAAAAACGTCGCTAATTCCAGATCCCGCTGAAACTGCAGTGTCGGGTGTTCTCCTAAAGGATGGTGAGGGGCTAAGAAGGCCCCGAAGCGTAAGCGCTGACGCATAAATACTCCATTTCAAGAAACATTTGCCCAACCGTACCAAAAGCCGAAGAACCTAACCAGAGATCCGACACACTCAGCCAATGGTCCCGTTCTGCCGAAGTGAGGACTCCTAGAACAAGGAAGCACCAATTCAAACTTACCTTCTCGCCATTAGCGCTCCTGCTTCTTTATCTTACGCTCCACTAACGGAGCTTTCTGAAAAAAGAACGAATGTCCTCTACGAGCATCTCTGGTTCTTCCATTGATGCAAAATGACCCCCCGATGGCATCACGTTCCAACTCTGCAGGTTATAGTACTTTTCCGCCCAATTTTTCGGCATCAGCGCCACTTCCTGAAGAAAGACCGCGCATCCAGTAGGCGCCTCAACGACGGGCAGCCGATCATGGGACGGCGCCCATACGTTGTGGGCGGCTTCGTAATAGTAACGGGCCGACGTGCCAAAGCTATTGGTAAGCCAGTAAATCATGGCTGTATTAATCAAGTCATCTTTGGAAAAGCGGGATTCGACATCCCCCTTACAGTCGCTCCAGGTGCGGCGCTTTTCAACCAACCATGCCGCCAGCCCAGCGGGCGAATCGTTCAACCCGAACGCCAAGGTTTGTGGTTTGGTGGCCTGTAAACGGAAGTATCCCGCCTCCGCCTCAAAGAAATGTTCAGTTTTTTCGTGCCATCCTGCTTCGTCCGCGGCGTATTCTGCAGCAGCAGGAAGGGTGTTTGTGAAGAAATCGAGAGGAATCATAAGGTGAATATGCACCCCTATTAGCCGGTCTGCGTATTTGTGCCCGAGTTGGGCAGAAAGTAATGCCCCCCAGTCTCCTCCTTGCGTTGCAAATTTTTCATACCCGAGTACGTCCTGCATCAATTTGACCCAGAGATCCGCAGTATTCCAATAGTTGAGTCCCGGAACTGTAAGGGGAGAAGAGAAACCATACCCGGGTAACGACGGGACAACCACGTCGAAGGCGTCGGCTGGGTCTCCCCCATAAGAGCCCGGGTCCGCAAGGGGCCGAATGACTTTGCGTAGATCCCAAAACGTCCACGGCCACCCATGATTCAAAACGAGTGGCATCGGTTTCGGCCCTTTGCCTCGCTCGTGTATGAAATGGACCGGCACTTGGTCAATCGTCGTCTTAAAGTGTGAAAAGGCGTTCATTTCGGCTTCGTGTGCGCGCCAGTCGTACTGCTCTAACCAATAGACCACGAGCTCCCGTAGGTATTTCGCGTTCGTTCCGTATTCCCACCCATCATTCGCAAAATCGGGCGCCCAGCGCGTATTGGTTAGACGTTCGCGCACGTCATCCAGGGTTTCTTCTGGAATCGCAATCTCAAATGGTTGACTCGTGTTCATAATTGCTCCCTTACCGAGACTCGGAATCGGAAAATCCAAAATTCCGTTGGTCGCGAGAGAAGGCCTACTCACTAGCATTCCTTCTTCAACAAACTTCTCTGTGATCAGAGTTGTACTTGCACGAAATTCCCAGGCATGGCAACAGGTAAGCATGTTGAAAACTATGATTACCGGGAGCCTTCCACGACCCTCCTGGCTGGCACCGGCCGGACAGATCTCTTCAATCTCACTTAAACTTGAGGGCAAAAGTTTATCCGAGGGACAGGATGACGCTGTACGTTTAGCAATCGCGGATCAGCTCCATGCGGGCATAGACATCGTGACGGACGGGGAACAGCGCCGACGCCACTACATTTGGGGGTTTACTGAGGCGCTCAGCGGAATCGACTTCGGCCGTATGGTCAAGAAAACGATTCGCGATGGACGCTATAAAGCGCCGGTTGATGTTGCTCGAGTCACCGGACCGCTCAAACGCACGAGATCTATTTTCTTGCCGGCGCTACAGTTCCTCAAACAGCATACCGCGTGTCCCGTGAAGGTCACCCTTCCGGGCCCCATGACAACGGCGGATACGCTCTCCGACGAGTATTACAGCGGACCTCAGGCCCTCGCCGAGCAATTGGCCGAATTACTCAACGAAGAGGCAAAAGAACTGGCAGAGAACGGCTGCGACATTATACAGTTCGACGAACCCTGCTTTAATATCTATTTGAAAGAGGTCGAGGACTGGGGAATTTCGGCACTCGAGAAGGCCGGGGACGGGGTCCGTGCAAAAACAGCTATTCATATTTGCTACGGCTACGGCGTTCCTCAGGTTTTACCGTGGAAAAACGCCAACACGGAATGGCATCATTACCAGCACACGCTACCACTGCTGAATGTTAGCACCATAGATATAATCTCGGTCGAATGCGCTGCATCCCCGGTTGACCCTTCGGTACTTTCCCTTGCCGGCAACAAAGAATTCATGGTCGGCGTAATCGACGTCGGCACCGAAGACATCGAGACCCGCGAGCAGGTGGCTCAACGTATCCGCGACGCTGTACAGTACGTCGACCCGAGCAGACTCTACCCTTGTACAGATTGCGGCATGATGCCGTTGCCACGGGCGATAGCGCGAAGAAAAATGCAGGCGTTGACCGACGGTGCGCAAATAGTCAGAACGGAACTACAAAAGGAGTTGATCGCGGGTGTTCCCCGAGTAGGAAACCCAAACAGTAAGGATTAACAATGGCCTTATCCATTATCAATGGTGTGAAGATTTTCGTCGAGGAGACCGGCACCGGCGACACGGTGGTGTTCGTACACGAATTCGGCGGCGACACGCGTAGTTGGGAGCCGCAGGTACGCGATTTCTCGGAACGGTACCGGTGTGTGACCTATAATGCCAGGGGATACCCTCCATCCGAGGTGCCGCGCGACGAAACATTATACAGTCAGCCGAACGCGACCGAAGACCTCAAGGGAGTGCTCGATGCACTCAATATTGAGCAGGCCTACATCGTCGGCTTAAGCATGGGCGCCTATACCGGCCTGATGCTGGCTATAGAACATCCGGAAAGAGTACGGGCACTAGTCTTTGCTAGCGGCGGATCCGGTGCCTTCCCTGCAACACGAGCACAGTTCCTGTCCGACACCAGCGCGGTCGCGAATAGGATCCTCGAGGCGGAATCGGTTGACGCGGCCGGTATTTCTTCGGGCCCCAGCCGTGTGCAACTGCAAAATAAAAACCCGGAGGTATGGGACGAGTTTGCAACACATCTATCCGAACACTCGCCTTTAGGGTCTGCCTACACACTGCGTCACGTACAGGCGGAAAGACCCTCGCTTTATGACTTGACCGACCGTCTCCGTGCAAACACTACGCCAACGCTCTTGCTCGTAGGCGACGAAGACGAATCCTGTCTGGACGTCAATTTGTACCTAAAACGTACAATGCCCTATTCAGGGCTGCATATTTTCTCAAAAAGCGGCCATCTCCTGAACCTAGAAGAGCCAGAACGCTTCAACACATTGACCCAGGAATTCTTCGATGAGGTGGCCTCCGGCGGCTGGAAGCGCCGCGATCCGCGCTCAGAAGCTTTGAGCGCTTTTGGCCAGAAAGTATAGTTGTCAATATTACTCACTCAGCTCCGGCTCCATGCCTTTCTCGTCTAAAGACCGTCAAGGAATGGCCCCCCGAGCCTGTGAGAGGCCGACGTTTTACTGCGCCACCCACGCACCATCAACAGCCATGGGGTGACCTGTCACAAAAGACGCGGCATCCGAGCACAGCCAAACGACCGCTTCGGCAATCTCCTCCGGCTTCCCCAATCGTCCTATCGGTTCTCTCGCAACCATCCCGTCTTCGATCCGGGGATCAACCTCCATACCGCGTTCGAACATAGGAGTCCGGATGACTCCGGGGCACACCGCGTTCACGCGAATGCCCGCTTTTGCATATTCTAGTGCCGCCGTTTTAGTTAGGCCGACGCCCCCATGTTTCGCGGCCACATAGGCCGGTCCGCTCCTGAAACCAACTAGGCCGGCAACCGATGCCGTATTTACAATGGCCCCACTTCCCTGTGTGATCATGTGCTGGAGCTCATACTTCATACATAACCAAACGCCCGTCAGATTGATCGCAATAACGCGATCCCAGTGCTTTTCCTGATAATCGGCAGTTCTTGCAGCGGCCCCAGCGATCCCGGCGTTATTGAAGGCACAGTCGAGCCTTCCGTACTCCGCTACTGTCTTCTCCACGAGTGCCTCGACCTGTTCGGCCTGGGAGACATCGGCACCAACAAACAAAGCCTGACCACCAGCCGCCTTTATCAAATCCACAGTTTCCGTCCCGCCCTGTTCGTCCACATCTGAAACCACAAGAGTTGCTCCATCCCGTGATAGAGCCTGGGCGGTCGCTCTACCGATCCCGGAACCCCCACCTGTTACCATAGCGATTTTGTCCGTAAGCTGTTCTGGCATAATATCCATGTCCTCTCTAATTCGGCGATTTTCTCTATCCTTACCTCTTCATCGGCTCGGAAAAAAGAGTAGTACCCGTGTCATCTTAGGAAAGCCAAAACAAACAGTCCTCACTTACTCATGTGAAAAGACAAAAAAGATGTTATAGTTCGAGCCCTAACTGACTGAGGAGGCGAGAAAATATGCACCAGCGTGGATTTCGCAGCAGCATCACGACCCAGGGACGCAGGATGGCCGGAGCAAGAGCACTTTGGCGCGCAACCGGCATGAAGACAGAAGACTTTCAGAAACCTATCATCGCCATCGCGAACTCCTTTACCCAATTTGTCCCCGGCCACGTCCACCTCCACGACGTTGGACAGCAGGTAAAGAAAATAGTGGACGCAAACGGCGGTTATGGCGTCGAGTTTAATACCATTGCAGTAGACGATGGGATAGCAATGGGGCACGACGGCATGCTCTATTCGCTACCGAGTCGGGAACTTATCGCGGACAGCGTAGAATACATGGTTCAGGCGCACAAGGCCGACGCGATGATTTGCATTTCCAACTGCGACAAAATTACTCCTGGAATGCTGCTTGCCGCTATGCGCCTGAATATTCCCGCAATCTTCGTCTCCGGCGGCCCGATGGAAGCGGGCAAAGCCGAACTGTCCACAGGTCTTGCGAAGCTCGATCTCGTCAACGCCATGATTGGAGCAGGCGACGAATCGATCAGTGATGACGACGTCGAGAAGATGGAGGAAGCGGCCTGCCCGACTTGTGGTTCCTGTTCGGGCATGTTTACCGCCAACAGCATGAACTGTCTCAACGAGGCGATCGGGCTTGCTCTTCCCGGAAACGGGACTATCCTTGCCACCCACGCGCTGCGCTGGGAGCTTTTTCAGCGAGCGGCCAAACGCATCGTCGCAATGGCTAACGCGTACTACGTGGAAGGCGACGAATCGGTACTGCCCCGTAGCATCGCGACATTCGAGGCATTCGAGAATGCCATCACACTGGACATAGCGATGGGCGGCTCTACCAACACGGTGCTGCACCTTCTCGCGGCCGCGCAGGAAGCTGGAGTCAACTTCACTATGGCCGATATTGATCGGCTATCTAGGTCAGTTCCCTGTGTATGCAAACTGGCCCCTGCATCCGAGAAATACCACATCGAGGATTGCGCCCGAGCCGGAGGGATCGCTACCATTCTTGGTGAATTAGACCGGGCTGGAAAATTACACAGGGAAGTCCACACGGTGACCGGGCAAACTCTAGGAGAAATGCTCAACACAAACGACATCAGGCGCGAGAATACCGAGGATTTTGCAAGAAAAAGGAGTCTGGCGGCTCCATGTAATATCCGGACCAAAGAAGCCTTTTCTCAGAACCCGTATTTCGATGCCGCAGATACGGATGCCGTGACCGGATGTATTCGATCCGCCGATCACGCATACAGTCAAGAAGGCGGGTTAGCAGTCTTGTATGGAAATCTTGCGGAAGACGGGTGCATTGTCAAAACCGCGGGCGTAGATGAATCCATTTGGGTCATGGAAGGGCCGGCGCGCATTTTCGAATCACAAGACGAAGCTTGTGAAGGAATACTGAAGGACCAATTACAACCCGGCGACGTGGTAGTCATTCGCTACGAAGGACCTCGGGGTGGCCCAGGTATGCAGGAAATGCTCTATCCGACGTCGTACATAAAATCCAAGCACCTTGGTACGAAATGTGCTCTCGTGACGGACGGACGTTTCAGTGGCGGAACGAGCGGGTTGTCAATTGGACACATCTCGCCAGAAGCGGCCGAGGGGGGGTTGATCGCCTTGGTCGAAGAAGGTGACATCATAAAAATAGATATTCCAGACAGGTCAATAAATGTTGCCCTTTCACAAGACGAAATAGGGAAGAGACGAATGGCCATGGAGGCGAGAAACGGTACCGCCTACAAACCGCTAAACCGAAAACGACACGTCTCGGCCGCCTTACAGGCCTATGCCGCGCTGACGACAAGCGCCGCACGCGGGGCCGTGCGTGACGTTTCGCAAGTGTGAAAGAGCTGTCTTAGTTTATCGCTACTAATTTTTGTCACGAGTGCGCTCCGTGTTTGGCAACGGGCACGGAAAAACAGGATCTAGAGCATGACCGACCAAACGAAGTTCCTCTTACAAGAAGATGAGATGCCGCTGACCTGGTACAATATCAACGCGGATATGCCCGTGCCGTTGATGCCGCCGCTGCATCCGGAAACGAAACAGCCGGTCACCCCCGAATACTTGGCTTCTTTCACTCCGACGCTGCTGCTTGCGCAGGATATGAGCACGGAACAGTACATTGAGATCCCAAAACCGGTACAGGACATTTATAAACTTTGGCGACCCACACCCTTTTTTCGGGCCCGGCGCCTAGAGGCGGCTCTACAAACTCCGGCGCATATTTACTACAAATACGAGGGCACTAGCCCTGTCGGTTCGCATAAGCCTAATACCGCTGTCGCCCAGGCCTACTACGCGAAAGAGGAGGGAATTAAAACCCTCACAACTGAAACAGGCGCGGGCCAATGGGGCACATCCTTGGCAATGGCATGCAACATGTTCGGCCTTGGCTGCGAAGTATACATGGTCCGCGTTTCCTTCGAGCAGAAGCCTTACCGCCGCCACGTTATAGAAACGTATGGTGCAGAAGTATTTGCGAGCCCCTCGAACCGGACAGAGGTTGGCCGCCGTTTTCTCGCTAGCGATCCGGAACACCCCGGCTCTTTAGGCCTGGCCGTTTCCGAGGGGATCGAGGCCGCGCAGAGTTCGAACGGTGCAAAAAAATATAGCCTCGGCTCTTTTTTGCCACATGTTCTCTTGCATCAAACGATCATCGGAGAAGAAACCCTCCGCCAAATAGAAATGGCGGGAGAATATCCCGACATCGTCATAGCCTGTGCTGGGGGAGGGTCAAATTTTGCTGGGTTTGCGTTTCCGTTCGTCCGAGAAAAAATCAGAAACAATAAAAAGACCCGCATTATAGCGGTCGAACCCCTAGCCTGCCCAACTCTGACCAAAGGTTCCTACACTTGGGACTGGGCCGACGCCGGTGGCGTGGCCCCAATTTGTCGCATGTACACGCTCGGCCATTCTTTTATGCCCGCGACTATCCATGCAGGAGGATTGCGCTACCATGGCATGTCGCCCCACGTGAGTGCCCTCGTGCACAGTGGCCACGTGGAAGCGGCAGCAGTAGATCAAATCGACACCTTCGAGGCGGGGGTAGCCTTTGCGAAAGCGGAAGGAATCGTGCCTGCACCAGAATCAAATCATGCGATACGGGCAGCCATCAACGAAGCAAATATCTGCAAGGAACGCGGTGAAAAGAAAGTAATCGCCTTCAATCTGAGTGGGCACGGCCACTTCGACATGACCGCCTACGCGGACTTTCTTGCGGGAAAATTGGACCGCTATCAATACCCCGCGGAAGCTATCGAGCGGGCGATGGAGTCCGTGCCCTCCGTGACCTTCCCGGAGAATTAGCGCCGGCGAAGCGAGCACGACCGGCCTCTTACTCGCGCCTACCGGGGCGTGGACGTATCTTACACACTAACCAGCTGACGAGATTAGACGGTGACTCTCGCCACCAATCCCTCGACCGCAGACGACTGCCAAACCCGAGGGCGACATCCAGCCTTAGCATGACTTTGCGCAACCTTGTTCCCGCCAACCAGCGGCCTAGCTTATTATATTGTCTCGAATAATCCTTGTTGTATGGGCACACCCTAACGCAAATAGAGCAGTCACTGTTCTGAGCTCCCCAGTAACTGAAACACTTCTCACCATCGACGCTCCACTTTACCACACCTTTGATATTTGATTGGTTGTAAACTTGCTCTGAGGGCGGGTTCGGGCTTATAGCATTCACAGGACAGCCGCTAGAGCAGCGCTGGCACACGTCACAAAATTCTTTAACTCCGAAACTGGTGGGCATATCAAGTGCGAGCGGAAGATCGGTGAAAATCTTCCCTAAACGGACACGTGGCCCGTATTCCTTAGTGATCAAGAGCCCATGCCGCCCGTATTCGCCCAGCCCGGCTTTCAGCGCATAGGGAATCGCTAATGCCGTGTCGTTCATACTAGCGACTGCGTTGTAGCCCAGATTTCGGAGATACTGCGCGAGGGATAAGATAACCAAGGCGTCCTGCGAGTACCCTAAACCAGTGGCAGCACCGCTTAGCGCTGAAGGAACGGTCCGAATCAAGTCGTAGTCCATAGCCTGGGCCACGACGATAACGTAACCTAGACCCTTGGGAATTTCCTGAGGTTTTTCTTGCTTGCTCATGTCGCTGTATTTGTTCACATACATCCAACGCTCGTCAAAATCTGTAATCCCTACCAGGTCAGCACCAAAGGCTTTCCCTACGCGCTTGATTTCGGTTGCAGCCGCCTCGGGACTACCAAGGTTCATTCGCTCTTTGGCTACATCTCGATACAGCGTGAATTCATCTGAAAACCCCTCACGACGGTCTTGATCCTGCTTCAGCTCGGTAAAGATATCGCTTACATGCCATGTGGCATTCCGCAACGCATAATCCTTCTGAGTAAAACCGTCGACCTGGCGCCAAGTTTTCAGGGGCTCACGATAGGTCTCGTAGAATAATTCACTCTTCCTGTTTCGGACGCGTGCATCCCACCAAGAGCGACGAAAAACATCGTCTTTTTGATTGAAACGCTCAAAGTCAGACAATAAATGAAATCCCGCCGCTTCATCCGTCTCGCTCGGAATACAGTCTTCCAAACTTCCAGATGGCGGTCTCATCAAATCTTTAGCGCGGGAGCTGGAGCGATCATGCTGACCAGAGGACATAATTATCGTTCTCGCTTATAGGCAGAATCGTTAATAAAAACTGATAAAAAACATAACAAAAGGGATATTCCTTCGTTCTCAAAAATTTATCCAACAAAGGGTTTATAACGCATGAGATCTCCATAATCGACCTACCAGTTGACGTACGGTTTGTGGTAACACCGTAAAGCTTCCTGTGTTCTCTCGCTCCGCTTCACAAACTATCCTGAGAGCAGTATAAACATTGCAAGGCAGCTCAGAGGTGATCGGACACAGGACTGCCGCAATTGGCGATCTAGAGCACGCACAAGAAAGGACCGTGAAATGCCAGACCTACTAAACGTTGAAGAGGCGGTCAAAGAACGTTATGCCGCGGGGGCCCAAGCGGAAGAACCGGCATTATGTTGCCCCGTGAACTATGATCCCCAGTTTCTACGGGTTATCCCCAAAGAAATTATTGAGCGTGATTACGGCTGTGGAGACCCATCCCAACATCTCAAGCCAGGCGAGACCGTACTCGACCTCGGATCAGGCGCTGGTAAGATTTGCTATATCGCCTCGCAGGTAGTTGGGGCCAAGGGCAAAGTAATTGGTCTCGACATGACCCCGGAAATGCTCGGTTTGGCGGAGAAATATCGCCGGTCCATTGGTGACCAACTTGGCTATCACAACGTGGAATTTCATCGTGGTAAGATTCAAGATCTGCGGACGGATTTTGCGATAGTAGACGCGTATCTGCGCGAACATCCGGTGAAATCGGTCGAAGATTTCCAGGCCTTCGAATCCGCTATGATAAAGCAGAAAACTAGCCAGCCCCTGATCGAAGATGCCTCTGTCGATGTCGTCGTTTCGAACTGCGTACTCAACCTCGTTCAAGACTCGGACAAACGTGCGCTGTTTAATGAAATCTTCCGTGTCCTCCGGAAAGGCGGCCGGGCGGTTATTTCAGACATTGTCGCTGACGAGCCGGTCCCCGACCATCTGAAGGCGGACCCTGAACTATGGAGCGGGTGTGTATCGGGTGCTATGCAAGAGAAAGATTTCATCCAAGCATTCGAAGCAGCCGGCTTCTACGGAATGACCATCCTTAAACGTGACGAACATCCGTGGCAAACCGTTGAAGGCATCGAGTTCCGATCCGTGACGTTAGCTGCATACAAAGGAAAACAGGGCCAGTGCTGGGATCGTAACCAAGCAGTTATTTACCGAGGCCCGTGGAGCGAGGTAAGGGACGACGATGGACACACACTTGCCCGAGGTGTCCCCATGGCTGTATGTGAAAAGACCTTCAATCTTTACTCCAATGAGCCCTATTCTCGCGAAGTTATTCCGGTGGAGCCAGTAGCTACGGTTCCGTTAGAGGACGCACCGGCCTTCGATTGTACGAGAGATAGCGTCCGGGATCCGCGCGAAACCAAAGGCAAAGAGTATCGCATAACCACTAGCACAGGCGAATGCTGTGAAGCCGGAGAGTCTTGTTAGCCAGGGGCAAGAGATATGAAGACGGGCCAGCCTGCTTTCCAACGCTTCGTAGACCGCGTACGCGAAGAAGACACCTGCATCACCCGGACTGATCTGTCCACGCTACAGATTAATGTGGGGAAACGGTGCAACCAGGCATGTCTGCACTGTCACGTTGACGCCGGTCCTAAGCGCACGGAAATCATGAATCACCGAACAGCCGCACTGGCTCTAGACCTGGCCCGGGCGGCCAACGCACAGACAGTGGATCTCACCGGTGGTGCGCCGGAACTGAACCCGTCTTTCCGCTTCCTCGTCAAGCAAAATAGGAAAGATGGTCGACACGTGATGGACCGCTGTAACCTCACAATCTTGTTCGAACCGGGGCAAGAAGATTTGGGTGAGTTTTTGGCCGGTCAGCAGGTCGAAATTGTAGCTAGCCTTCCTTGTTACTCTGAAGAAAACGTCCGGGCGCAACGGGGTGTCGGCGTCTATGAGAAGTCGATAGAGGCGCTGCAACAGCTCAACTCACTGGGCTATGGCCGACCGGGATCAGATCTTTTGTTAAACCTTGTCTACAACCCAGTTGGCTCCCACCTTCCACCACCACAAGAACAATTAGAAGCTGATTACAAACGCGAGCTCGGCAAGCGTTTCGGCCTGACCTTTAACAGGCTGTATTCGATAACAAACATGCCTATAGCGCGCTTCGCCCATAGCCTCGAACGAGACGGGAAGCTAGAAGAATACATGCAGCTACTGGCGCATGCGTTTAACCCCTCCACCTTAGATGGTCTCATGTGTCGGCACTTGGTGAGTATTTCCTGGGACGGTTACTTATACGATTGCGACTTCAACCAAATGCTTGACCTCCGACTTGGAAACGGTACCCCACTAAGTCTAGGCGATCATTCTGCCGTTGATCTCGCGGAAAAGTTGATCGGACGGAAAGTGCTGCTCGATTCCCATTGTTACGGTTGTACCGCAGGGACCGGGAGCTCCTGTGGCGGATCACTTGCGGAGTAGACACAGCAAAATCAACCAAACCCCGTGCGTAATTCTTGCCAGCTACATTGTCGGGCTCTGAAACGCGGCTCTTGAAACGGCCAAACGACGGAATCTTTTCTCTACGATGGCGATAAGTCCCTATTACCGTCCGATGTATTTCGGCGCGCGTTTCTCCAAAAACGCGTTAACCCCCTCCTCATAATCATGCGTAGAACGTAACCACGCGTATGCCTTACGCTCCAATTCAAGCGCCGTTTCCAAGGGAGCGTCAGATCCTTTATTTAGAACGGCTTTCAAAGTGCGCAATGCCAAGGGTGCTCGCTCCGCCAATTCTTCGGCAAGTTCAGATACTGCAGCATCAAAACTGTCCGCCGGAACGCACTGTGTAACCAGTCCCCACTGCTCTGCCTGAGGACCGTCGATGCGTCGTCCAGTCATCATAAACAATTTCGCACGAGTCATTCCAATCAAACGCATGGCCCGTTGCGTCCCCCCGCTACCAGGAATCATCCCGAGACGAATCTCCGGAAACGCGAATAACGAACGGTCCGTCACAACTCGAAAGTCACATGATAGGGCAAGCTCCAGACCGGCACCCATGGTATAGCCATCAATCGCGGCGATCACAGGTTTGCGACAGCGTTCTGGACAGCTAAGCGTGTCTCCCCATTCCTCGAGATCGGCAGGGGCCTGCGCGAGAAATTCTGACAAATCTCCCCCAGCACTGAAGGCCTTACCACCGGCCCCTCGAATAATCAGGACACGCACTTCCTCGTCTTCATCCAGGCTGCCGATCAATCCTTGCAACTCTTTTCGCATAGCAACCGTTATCGTGTTCATCAAACTCTGACGGTCAATCCAAATAGTTGCTTTCGCTGCGGTCTTTTCTAGGCGAAGGACGTCGCTCATGGTTTTTCCTTTCTTGCCTTTAACTTACAACAATTTGTATTCGCCACTGGTGAGGTTTCGTCGCAGTAACTTACCCGTCGGACTTTTCGGCAAGTTCGAGACAAACTCGTACTGGCGCGGACGCTTAAAATCGGCGAGGTCTCTCGCTTGTAGACAAAAATTATCGAGATCCTGCTCGTCAACGGAAACAAATTCGCCGTTGGATCCCCGTTTCGGAACGACAAACGCGGTCACCACTTGCCCCCAACGCTCATCGGGTAAACCCACCACACAGGCCTCGTCAACGCTTGGATGACGAGAGACCACATCCTCCACCTCTACAGGATAGATATTCTCTCCTCCACTGATGACCATGTCATCTACACGTCCGACGACAAAAATATCGCCGTCTTTGTCCTCGTACACAAGATCGCCAGTAAAATACCAGCCCCCGCGGACAGCCTTTTCATCGGCCTCCGGACGCCGCCAATACCCTTCAAAAGATTCGGGGGATGATAGACTCACGATCAGTTCGCCCGTTTCGCCCCGAGGGAGAACATCTTCCGGGCTACTTTGGCGGTCCGAATCGGGACGGACTATGCGCACCCGACCAAAGACGCCTGGTCGACCAGCGCAGGTTGGCTTGTCTAGAACACGATCGCATATCGTAAACGTATAAATCTCCGTGCTTCCCAAATGATTAACGAAAACCTGAGGTCGAAAGTGATCAGCCAGGCGTCGCGTAAGGGCGCTAGACATGGGAGCACCAGCATAGCCGAGTTTCGTTACACACTCCGCAGATTCACTATCGAAGTCTGCCACATTCATCAGGTCGTGAAAAAGTGTTGGAACCAAATATAGTGATGTCACTCGTTCAGTGGGGATCAGCTTCGCAGCAGCTTCGGGACTCCAATCCGGAAGACAGATTAGGCATCCATTCAACAGAGCCATCACGATCATAGAGCGAACACCCATCGTATGGTAGAGCGGCATAACCCCTAAGGTTCTGTCCCGGACACTATTCTGACTCTGGATGGTATGTGCGATCGCCGCGCTATATTCGGCACGATGGGTGCGCGGTACACCTTTTGGCCGACCGGTAGTCCCGGAGGTGTATAGCATAATGCTGGTGTCGGACTCGGAGATTGCAGTCTGCGTATTAGCCGCAGAGTCTTCCTCACCAAGCAAAGCAGAAAAGGCAAGACATCCTGTCGGTGTATTGTCCCCAACATATATCCAAGTAGCGACGCTCGGCAGTGAGGACTTGGCAGATAATACTGCTTCTCGACTTGCTTGTTCAAACACGACACCCGCCGCTGCTGCGTCCTGGACACAAAACTCTATTTCCGAAGCCGACCATCGCCAATTTACTGGCGTAGCCACCGCCCCAATCTCCTGGCACGCCCAGTAGACGGTCGCGTGTTCGAGATTATTTTTCAGCAGAAAAACAATGTGATCACCTTTTCTGATCCCGCGAGCATATAGGGCCCGCGCTACCCGACTGATCCGACCTTGCCATGTCCGATAAGTCAAACGGACCGACCCTTCAACAATCGCTTCCGTATCCGGATAGCGGGCCGCAGCAAGAGCTATGAGTTGGGAAACAATCATCGATCCTTCCCTTCCGAACATTTGTGTAGCTTTTCCCATAGCCGGCTGGGCGTTATCGGGAGTTCATGAATTTCCACCCCGAGGTGGTAAACAGCATCAGCCACAGCATTCGCAATTGCAATTGGCGCGGTCTGTGCTGTACTTTCCCCAATGCCCTTGGCCCCGGTCAGAGACTGTGGCGTTGGCAGAACGATATGGTCCATTAATATGCTTTCTGGCATCTCGTTCACGGTAGGACAGAGGTAGTCCATGAGCGTTCCCGTCAAAAAGTCGCCTGTTTCCGTATACTGCAGTTCCTCATATAACGCACCGGCGAGACCATGCAGCAGACCACCAGCAAGCTGCCCCTCCGCTACTTGCAGATGTAGGATTTCTCCGGCGTCATGGACTGTAACGTACTCGACCACCCGAACATCTAGTGTTTCTCTGTCAACTTCAACAACTGCCACATCTGCCGCAAACGCATAGACCGCCGAGGAGTTCACTTGGTCGTGGTCGTTCGGGTAGTCTAGGGCCTCAGCGACAAAAGTTCCTTCCACATTACACGCGGTCTCTAAATCTGCAGGAAGCGTACCTGTTGACCAGTGCAGACGTGCCGCAACATCTTTGATGGTTAGGCCCTGTGCCACATTCTCTTGCAAAACGATCCGCCCGCCCTGGAGGACAAGTTCATCAGCGTGCACATCCAAGAAGTAAGCCGTCGCCCGAACGAGATTATCGCGCAATTTGTTGGCTGCAGCGACGACAGAACTGGCACCAACCGCACCAAACCGACTCGAATAACTACCCGACGAAACCGACCAGGGGCGCGAGCCTGTGTCCATCCCACCAACCACCGTCACACTCTCCAAACTAAGCCCCAAGACCCTAGCAACGACGAGGGAAGCCGTCGTTTCCTGACCCTGCCCGTGCGCCGCCGTTTCTAATTCTACCGTCACCCCGCCCGTCGCATCCAGATAAAGGCGGGTCGTCTGCGCAGACCCTACCCGGATGAGGTTGGGCCGGCGTTCGGTAGCCTTCTTGCTCACGTCTATGTACCCCATGTTTGAGCCTGAGGGATCGATCGCAAGCGCCACCCCTACCCCTCGCCACACCTTGGACCTCGCCAATTCTGTTCCGGTCTTGGCTTCGCGCCTTTTCCAATACTTGCTGAGTTCCAAAGCTCTCTCGGTTGCACGCGGGTAATCGCCCGAGTCATACAACCCCCCCGTTGCTGTACGGTAAGGTATTTCTTCCGGTTGAATCAGGTTTTGCAAACGAACATCGACAGGATCCTTGCCAATCTTGAGTGCGATTTCGTCAATCGCGCGTTCAATGGGGAAATAGTGTTGTTGGCACCCGTACCCGCGGTTAGGCCCGCTCGGACACACATTAGTCATGACAGCTATCGCATTGACCGAAAGGTTCTCGATCTTGTACGCGTTCATAAAGTTGCCCACGGGCCGGAACAAGCAACCCGGCTCCGGAGCACGAATGTAGGCGCCGACGTTATCCATGAGCCGCATCTTGAGGCCGAGAATACGACCGTCTCTGCTCACCGCGGCATCGAGTTCGGTCACTCGGTCCGCTCCGGCCGAACTCGCACTCAACGACTCCATACGATCTTCAATCCATTTGACCGGGCGCCCGGCTTTGCGAGCGGCCAGGGCCATCAGGGCCATATAAGGATACAAAGCGATCTTATTACCAAATGATCCGCCCACATCGGCTGGCGTGACCACCCTTAATTGGCTGAGAGACACACGCAACGCCCCCGCCAGAACCGACAGCATACTATAAGGCCCGTGAAAATTTGCCCAGAAACCTATCTGGGACAACGACTGGTTCCAATTGGCCACAATCCCATACGTTTCCAACGGGAACGACTGATAACGAGGGAACGTATAACGTTGAGAAAAAATTATATCTGCAGATTGAAAGGCCTCATCTAGGTCGCCGTATACCAGATGCCGGTCAATCGCTACATTCGTCTCGAGTTCCTCATGGAGGATAGGTGCCGAGGTCTGCATGGCAGCCTCAATATCTACTGCCGCCGGAAGAGGCTCATACTCTACCTCGATTGTATCTCTCGCGTCTTCGGCGACATACTGGTCAACAGCAACCACCACAGCCACTGGCTCCCCAACGTACCGAACCTTATCGATGGCACAGGAGTAATAACGGCCCGGACGTTCCGCTGCGACGGCGAAGGGGCGACTCCACTCTCGAACTTCTTGTCCTGTCAACACGGCGACAACACCGGGCAGGGACAGGGCCGCATCCGCTTCAATGCTGATAACGCGCGCGTGCGCGTGAGGACTCCTGACCACAGCGGCGTACGCAACATTGGGCAAGGGATTCAGATCGGCGATGTACTGGGCCTCAAGGCCAAATAGACGCTTTCCTTCAGTCGAAGGCGGGATGGTCCGTGGCTCGTTTGGCGCCGCCATTACGTTTGCCCTCTCTCATCCCGTAGCCTCTTTGTGGCTGCAAGAATATTGACGTATCCCGTGCAACGGCAAATATGTCCACCTAACGTTTCGTAAATGTCTTCGTCTGTGACCGTTGCAGCCGCCGTTTCGAACAAATGATACACACTTACTACGATCCCGGCTGTACAAAAACCGCACTGCATAGCGAACTGCTCTACAAAACTCCGCCCAATCGCTTTCCCCAGCTCAGTCTCCATCAGCCCTTCTAGCGTTGTGATCTCTTGTCCCTGCGCCTGCGGTGCGAGGCGCAGACACGAACGAACCGGCAATCCGTCGACCAAGACGGTGCACGCGCCGCACACACCATGCTCACACCCGAGTCGGACGTTCACACAACCGGCCTCCTCACGGAGAAAATCCGCAAGGGTCTTCCTCACATCAACCAGTTTTTCGAACCGTATCCCGTTAACTACGGTGCTGACAGTATTTCGTCGCTGGGGCTTGAGCATCTGCCCTCCTCACACTTTCGCCTGTTGACACATAGATACGACATCCAAGTACGCCCGTCTGATCATCACCTCTGCAAGGTGGTTCCGATATTCGGCGGATGCATGCAAGTCACTGTGGGAATCGAGCCCGTCCACCGCGGCGTTGGCCACATCATCGGCATTCCCACCCTTTAGCGAGCGATCCAGCATGAACGCCTCTACCGGTCCTAACCGAATAGGCCGGTCCCCGACGCCGAAGGCTATCACGCGTGCATACACACAGCGGTCCCCATCCATTTCAGCAACGACGATAGCTCCCGCTATGGCAAAATCCCCGGCACGGCGCGTGTACTCGCGCATTCCCCACACCAGGTTATTCCGCACCGGTATCCGGATTTGGGTCAGCAGTTCGTCCGGCCGCAAATCGACCGTTAGGTAGTTCTGAAAAAAGTCTGCGGCGGCAACCCAGCGCGCTCCCGAAGAACCCAGTACCTGCACCTCTCCCTCCAAAGCGCTTAGCGCGGCAGGTAGCTCTGCAGCTGGGTCCGCGTGTGCCAAACTACCGCCAATTGTGCCAGCATGCCGTATTGCGGGATGACCGATCAGCCTAGCCGCTCCGGTCAAGATCGGAACTAAGTTTTGAATAACTGAGGCCTCTTCAAGCCGATACTGTCGGGTCAGAGCACCTATATGAAGACTATTTCGCTCTTGCCGAATGTAATCGAGACCTGTCAGTCCGTTGATGTCGACCAGAACCCCGGGAGTAGCGAGCCGCATGTTCAGTAACGGCATAAGGCTTTGCCCGCCAGCGATAATTTTCGCTTCCTCACCATATTCAGCTAGGATTTCTAGCGTCTCTTCGACAGACTCTGGAGCAATATACTCAAACGGCGCAGGCTTCATAGGTGCTCCCCGGTAGACAATCAAAAAAGCTCGGAGGGTCGGGCCGGACTATACTATGGATCGAGAAACCAGTCCAGGAAATGACTCCCACCGAGGGTGAGCCCTTTTGCCACCGGGGCGTTTTTCAGCCCGCACACTGTCGTGTCCAGTTGACTTTCCCTATCGCAATCTCTATGCGTCGAATGAACCGTTTAAGCATGTTTCTTTCGAAAGGAGAACAAATATGGCCAGCGAAGGTACGGGACTTAACCACGAACTCAAACAACAAATCGCCGATTTTCAAAAAGAGATGCTTCCCAAAATACCTAAGGAAATCGTTGATGTCCTGGTACGCACCACCGAAGATCAGGTAAAATCGGGCGTAGCCGAGCAGGCCCTCAATGTCGGAGACAAAGCACCCGACTTCACGCTACCCAACGCGCGCGGAGAGGCAGTTACCCTGTCAACCGTCCTCTCAAAAGGTCCCGCCGTTGTAACCTTTTATCGGGGTAATTGGTGACCGTACTGTAACCTGCAGGTGCAGGCATACCAAAAACATCTCGATAAAATGCAAGCCAAGAACGCGACACTCATTGCTATCTCTCCACAGACGCCTGATCAATCGCTGACTTTCGCTGAGAAAAACAATCTCGAATTTGAAGTACTTAGTGACGTGGGTAATAACGTCGCGCGCCAATTCGGGCTTGCATTCCGGTTCGTGAAAGAATTGGAAGAGACCTTTAAGAAAATGGGGATTCAACTGCCCGAATATAATGGCGATGATGCCTGGGAACTACCGATACCTGGCACCTATATCATCGACCAGGACCGGAACATCACTCTAGCCTACGTAGACGCCGACTACACTACACGCCTGGAGCCGACCGACATCGTGCAAAACCTTCAAAAGCTCAACTAATTTTGGCGGTACGAGAAATTTAAAAGGAGGCTACCCGCCGGAATGCGGGTGGTCCTCCATACCCCAAATAACTGCGCGCCGAGAACCGGTACGAGCGAGGCGGGCATTTCCCTCACCCTTTTGTTCGGGTGCCCCGCGCTATCGCTTGGGCGGTTGGCCTCTTTTTCAGCAAATAGGCGTGCCGTCCCTCAAGCACAATCTCACCGTTCTGATTGGTAATGCGTGTTTCTAATCGTAAGACCCCGACGTCGCGTTTCGGAATTAATTCGTTAACTACGAACTCGGGCTTGATGGTATCCCCAATTAACACTGGCCTGAGAAAGCGGGACGACTGCTCAATAAAGGCTACCATAGATTCTTCGACGAGGGGCGACAAAGTCGATGCCCCCATCGCCCCCATTGCCGCGACCAACAGACCATGGGTCACCCGTTTACCAAACCGGCTTTTCTTGGCGTAGGTGTCGTCGTAGTGGATCGGGTGAGCATCGCCCGTAATCTCCGCGAACGAAAGAAAGTGCTCCTCGGTAAGTGTGGTCGCCTGACTCTCATACGTCTCGCCAAGCTCGAAGTCCTCAAAGTATTTTGACGTTGCCGTCATTTATTTCTCATCAAGAACGGCTATTGCGTCGATTTCGATCAGTGCTTCTGGCCTCAACAATTCTTTCACGACAATCCCTGTTGCAGCGGGAAAGCCCTTAGTGAAAAATTCGCGTCGGACTTCGGCGGTGCCCCTATAGCCCTTCTTTGTCGTGATATAGTCGACGGTCTTCACAATGTCGTCAAAGGTTGCCCCTGCTTTCTCCAGAATTTTTCCAATCTTTTCGAAGATCTCACGTGTCTGCGTGACAATATCTCCTTCCCCTACGATTTCACCCTTTGCATTGAATGCGGTCAGGCCAGAAATGAACAGCAAATTCCCTTTACGGACTCCAGGAGAAAAGGTATACCGCTCGTCAAATCCCCATGGATCAACAATTTCAAGTTTTGGCATTAGTGAGTTCCTCTCTTGCGCAGTTTTCACTGACGCGCACATCAGTTCCGCACAATGTTCTGCGGGTGCGCTCCGTCCAAATCTAGATGCCGGGCGATGTCTGCTAGGGCCTTCTCCGCACGACCACGAAAATCTGCCGGCTTGTCCCCAGCCCCGATATGGGGAATCACCACAATCGGAATATCTGGCATGGCCATAGCTTTTGCCTGATCTTGAGCAGCAACTAAGAAAGTGTCGAAACTGACGGCAACCGTCCGCACGCCCCGCTTCCACAATTTGGCTGAGTCGAGCATACAGCCCGACGTACATGACCCTCAAGCACAGAGGCCAACGACGGCCTGATGAGATACCGCTGCGATCTCGTTAATCAACGGCTCTGGGGACGGCCGGGTGAACACCGGTTTTCTCCAGACCGATACCGAACTTATCGCCGGTTGGCAGGACAGAAGCTCTTCGAGTCGCTCAAAGAACATACCCGCGATTTCGTTACCGAATCCATTGTTAACCAAACCGATCACGCGGTCACCGACGCTACGATCGATTGTTTTTTCGGCGAATTGTCTTCGGACTCCGACAGGACTAAGTACGCGCATACATCACTCCTGGTCACGAGCGCCCACGATGGGGGGCAGTCTCGCTCCCGCTATTGAATCTCCCTGGTTACCGCGAAACCACCGAGTCCTCCCCAACCAGGGCAAACGGCGGCAAAGTAAGTTTTTCCCCCTGCTACTATAATGTGAATATTCCGTGGCCGTTCCGTGATAGGGACCATATAATCGTCGTTATCCTTCTCCACCCAACTCGGCCAGAATTGATCTGCTATACCGAGCGCGTCCACCTTTCGAACGTCTCCGAGCCTGGCCCTCGCGTGTTCCCACAGATACACCCGAATCTCTGGCTTTGACCACCCTTCTTTGTGAAACTGACTCGCCTGCCACGGGTTCAATACAACCAGCGTCTCTCCCATCGCCTGGACATTGTTGCTCCCCAGAACTGCCAGTGAACTAGTCAAAGAGCCCAGCATTTGTTTGGCTGTGCCGTAACAGAGTACCGAATGGGGAGCCTCGCAACTGAACATGGTCACGGCATTTTTGCCAGATTCAAAGCCATGTTCGGCATGGAATGGTTCCCACGGGCTATCCTCTTCGTTCTCAGCAATACAGAAAGTCCATTTGCCCGGGTGAGCTTGGGTCGATTTGTCCACCTCACCTGGTACGTTTCCACCCAGATTCCAGAGGATCAAACGAATAGCCCTTCCAATGGTCCCATTGGCGCGGAAGCCATTCCCAAAGACCCCATCTCTTGAGTTCAAGCCGAGCTCTGTCGTCGTGGGACCGTTAACAATAGCGAGCGGGACACACGAGTGGGTTGTGGTCTGAACTCCGTTCAAATTGTGTTCCGGCTCCAACATCGCCTCAACTGCTGCAAGAATTACCGGGAAATACTCGGGTCGACAGCCCGCCATAACACTATTGACTGCTAGTTTCTCTATGGTGGCGATACCCTGTGCCGGCGGGATCTCTCCGATTTCTTCTTGGGGGTCACGCCGTGAACCGTTAATCATTTGTTCGACCAGTTCGACGGTAGGGGGCACTATGGCGAGCCCGTCCGTCCAGCCACGCTCAAAGAATACCTCGACCGCCGCGTGATAATTGGCGACATCGACCACGTCGGAAGTAAACTCCATTATTCCTCCATCTTAATGACCTGCATCCGCTAAGGGGCTCTCGTTAATAAGGCCGCTGCCACTTTCCGTTCCTCACCGCCTAACTACTTTTTTACCGTCCCTCTGTCATAATCAGAGCCATCTTTTAGTGTCGTCACGTTTTCGCGCCAGCCTTTGCAGGGTCCTCTTCGACCTCTCCAGTAACCGGCGGTAGCAAACGACCGGGGCCGGATAACCGAACCGTCGAAGTAGGAAACGCAGTCTCCGCCCCCTGCGAATCTATTATTCCGAGGATCTCGAGAAGAATATCTTGCTTGACTTTGTGATAATGGGCCCAGTTAGTGGTTTTTGTAAATGTATACACGAAGAAATCAAGGGATGATGGTGCAAAGGAGTTGAAGTTCACCATCAGGGTACGGTTCGTATCTATCTCCTCATGTCCGCGCAGCATGTTTTCAACCGCAGAGACAATAGGACCCATCTTGTTCGCATCGTCATAACGAATGCCGATTGTCTCGTATATCCGCCGGTTAAACATGCGCGAAGGGTTCTCTACCGCAATGTTGGCAAACGTGGCGTTCGGGACATACAACGGTCGCATATCAAAAGTACGTATACTCGTTTGCCGCCATCCAATCTGTTCCACCGTTCCCTCTATCTCTCGATCAGGGGACCGGATCCAATCCCCTACCGCAAAGGGACGATCTAGATAAATCATCAATCCACCAAAAAAATTAGCAAGGAGATCCTTAGCGGCGAACCCTATCGCAATGCCTCCAATTCCTCCAAAAGCGAGTACACCTGATAAACTCACGCCCACGGTCTGTAAAATCACGAGCGTTGCCGTAATCGTAACTGACATCCGTAACAGTTTGGCCAACGCATCCATGGTCGTGCGATCATACGCTTCACCCTCCCCCTCGTACTTCGCAACAAGACTCTCTTCTCCCGCGCGCACGAGCCGCACCAAAAACCAAGCGAAGAGGACTATTACACCCACGATCCGAACCGATTCAAAGAAACCCGAGAATGCAAGCTCGGCATGATGCCGAATAATGTCAGTTGCAACACTTAGTCCCATTACCAGGACAAGTAACGCCAGTGGTTTGTTCACGGCGCGGAGGACAGCGTCGTCCCAGTAGGCTTTGGAGTCAATGGCCTTCCGTTGCAGCCGATGCAATACCCTCCGCACCAGCAGATTCACAGCCACCGTTACCAAGATCGTAGCACCTACGTGGACGCCCCACGCTCCGGCCCAGTCAATCTGTTCGAACGGGCCAATCACAGCCTGGAGATATTCATTGGGCATTTTTACGCATCCTGCGTGTAACAGAGACTACGAGAGACAACCCCAGCCTTTGGCAATCTCCCTGCCTATCTTCGGACATCATCCGCCCTAGAGTTGCAACATCCTTGGACATTGAGCCCTTAAGGTACTCCGGGTAGCTGAACGTTGTTATTTTGGGATCGTGAAGCACCGCACACTCCAATAAATCAGGAATAGCCCGACCGCTTGGACGGCATGGTAAAGCGCGTTAGGACTAAAGGACACAGGGTGTAGCCCCCAACGTCGATATTGAATTACCGCAGCAATCAGCGTCAGGAATAAACCGCCAGCGCCCACCAGCGCTTTGTAGTCCCCATTTGCACGGTACACCAGGCAATATGTAACAAAAAGGAAACCCGCCGACGGAAGATAATGCAGTATGGCGAGGCTATAATCGCGCGCTCCGAACAATACCGCAGCCACGTACACGGCGAATACCAGGGATGCGCCCCAATATATTATGGTCACGAATACATCACCAAAGTAGGCTCGGGCGCCTATAATCCACCCACACCATGCCGTCGCCCCTACCGCGATTAACGTCACACACCACAACCCACGGTGCACACTAGAAGACTCGTCGGGAACATATCCGTGTACCGTCCCGCCGACGAACGCGGCTACTGCAATTGTGAAAAAAAACACCCCGTACCAAAAACAAATGGAATCTAAGTCACCCCCTTCTTGAAACAGCCAGTACGCAAACACACCACATTCCAACGCAAGCGCATAATCGGTTAGTGTTACATCTGGTTCGTTCATCAAGTCCTCGTTTCCTGGATGTGCCGGCGACGCCTTGTCCGGACACGCTTCCTTCGTTAACACAGACATGTACATATTGAACATACGATGGAGAGTGTCCTATGAAATATGGCATCCAACTCGGCGGTGGTGCATCGGTATCAACAGGCCACTCGCTCAAAAGGGTTGCGGAGGCGGCTGAACAGCTGGGTTTCGATTCTCTGCTGATCGGCGACCATATAGTCATCCCAAAAAAAATCTCGGCAGAATGGCCCTACGATGAATACGTAGGCGGACAAACACCCTATTCTGTCTACACCGATATGGAATGGCTGGACCCCTTCGACACGATCGCGTTTCTTGCCGGGATAACCACCACTATTCGTCTCGGCATCAGCGTTGTCATTATCCCTTACCGTCACCCTTTTGACGTCGCCCGCCGAGTGGCCACTATAGACGTACTCTCCCGCGGGCGCTTCATCTTAGGCGTTGGCGTCGGCTGGTTAGAGGACGAATTTCGCCTACTGCAGATACCATTTGAGAGAAGAGGGGCACGGACACAAGAATATGTTGCCATGATGCAGGCATTATGGACCCAGGACTCTCCCCGCTTCAGTGGAGACTTTATTCAACTGGACGAGGACGTGAACGTACTCCCACGCCCGTACCAAAAGCCCTACCCGCCTATTTGGGTTGGGGGTGAATCCAAGCCGGCGCTACGACGCGTTGCCGCCTTTGGGAACGGTTGGCACTGCGGCCTCATTCTGCCGGAACGTATCCCGCGTAAGGTGAGCCAGCTTAAAATCCTAATGACCGAATGCAACCGAGAATTTCGCGACCTAGAAATCACGGCACTCGCTCTATCGAGTCGCACCGACCAGGCAACTTTAGATTCATATAGGGACGCGGGCGTACATGTCCTCTACATGTTACCCGTAAGCAGCAACACAAACACCGTGATAGGAGAAATGGAACAATTCGCCGGCCGGATGGCGCCTCACCGCTGATTCTAAGCAGGTACCCACGATGCCTGCCTACACCACGAGGCCGCGGTCGGCTGAACCGATGCTTCTATTCTCTTTCATGTGACGGGAGCGCCTACGCAACACCAATCATACTATCTCGCGTGATCAACTGCGCGAGTTCTTGCTCACTCATCCCTTCGGGTGCAGAAGGGCGCTTTGGAACAACAAGTACCGCATATCGGCAGTGCTATCATAAACACGAACGTTACGGAGGCGGGCAAACGTAAGCCAAACTCTTTCAATACGGCGCGCGGTTACCTCACGACGCGCGCCCGATAGTATAAGCTCTTATACCAATCCGGCGGTAGGCCGAGCAGCGCGCGAGGATAACAAGCGCACAACATGCACACTATCACGTTATGAATGTCGTCCGTGTTCTCTACCGCCACAAGGGTGATCCACGACTCTACGTCAATGCCAAGCGTCTTAATGGCGTCCTTGGCATCTTTCAACAGCCGTCCTTTCATAATAAGTCATGGTTTCGTGGGCGTCGGCGGGCAAACTCTCGATGGCCCGACGTAACTCGTCCACACGAAGGACACGTCGCTCGGTCGCACTTAACAGCACCAACAGCGCGTCCGTCCGTTTCTCCCAAACCGAGAGTTCATGGTTGTCAGTGTTGATAGAGCCCAACTCTGTCCAACCGCCGGGGTCGTGCGCTTTCGCCATAACTACTGTTCCTTCCTTGAATTCCTTCTCTTTTGCCCATTCTCAAACTGCCGCAGGATTTCCGATAGCGGAACGTCTGCAAGTGATGGCACCACCCTGTTTGCATGCTCCAACGAAAGCCTTCGCGTGACGCCGTTCGGTACGGCCACGCAATAGATCCCCGCGCGGCGAGCGGCTGTAACACCGTGTGGAGAATCCTCAAAGGCTATTGCCTCGTCAGCCCGAATTGCTAAGCAGCCCAGCGCACGGTCATACCCTTCAGGATTGGGTTTATTGTGAGAGACATCCCCTGCAGTAACAACACAATCAAAATACCGCCGTATTCCGAAGTCAATTAGGTGTGACTCCACCCAGGTATCCGGAGATCCAGACACGATTCCTATTCGCAAACCACGCTCGCGTCCCGAATCGAGGTAGCCTTGAACACCGGGCAAAAGCTTTTGATTCGTCGTAAGCTCTCTGTACCGCCTTCGCCGTGCCGCCTGCAGTTGGACACGGCTCAGCCGTTTTCCCACCAGGCTTTCTAGGTGCCCATGTAAATCATATGCGCCGGGCGAACCTATATGCTTCGCATATTTCTCGAGATCCAAAGTGCAACCGTAAGCTTTGAAAAGCTCCGTCCAGCCTTGGTAGGAGGGATACTCCGTGTCGACCATGAGTCCATCAAAGTCGAAGAGAAGCCCGCATACTCGTCGACCAAATTTTAGATCGTTTGGCATATTCTTGCACGCTTCTCGAAGGTTGACGCGGCCGCCCTCGTACCGCCTAACGAAGTGAATTATACTACGCATAAGATTATTCGCGTCTAGCCGGTTAAACCGGACACAACAAAACGCCGCAGAATCCGGACGAGTCACGCCTACCGCACAGCTAGAAGTGAATCCCTTATCTAGCCCGGGCAAGCCAAAGTTACGCAACACCAGCCTCACACCCATTCCTCCTCCGGCGGGAATTTCAGTCGTAAGAAGATCGCAACAAGTGTTTGTTTTTGATGTCCTCCTTGGTTATAGTTCCGGGAATGTTACAAGCAGGTGAGGTGACAATACATTTTTTGAACGATGGCTTCTGGTGGGACGACGGCGGTGCGCAGTTCGGAATCGTACCCCGTGAATTGTGGCAAAAAGAGAAGCAGCCGAATGAAAAGGGTCGCATTCGTATGAGTCTAACATGTCCCCTTATCATCGACGGCAAAAATATTATCTTGGTGGACACGGGCATTGGAAACCGCTTGACGGCGCGAGAACAACAATATTTTGCCCCAAGCCGTGGTGACGGCCTGGTAGGACAGCTGTCTCGTATAGACATAAACCCCGGTGACGTTACCCACGTAATTCTGAGTCACTTGCACTTCGACCACCTTGGAGGCGTAATCCGCAAAGCCGAAGACGGGAGTGTAAAGACGGTCTTTCCGAACGCCAGCGTCATGATCCAAAGGGCCGAGTGGGATCTTGCAACTAATCCGCCTGACGAGCGGAATCTGGCAGCCTATCGGCACGCGATAGAATGTCTCGAACCAATGAAGAACGTACAACTCGTTTCTGGAAACATCTCGCTGAACAGCAGGGTACGTACAAGCGTTTCGGGCGGTCACACCTCGTCACACCAATGCGTAATCGTTGAGTCAGACGGAGGTGGCCTAATTCACTTTGCCGACATTGTACCTACTACTTCTCATCTGCGGCCCTCATGGAACGCCGCTTATGACACGGAACCACTTACAACGATGGCCTCTAAGAAAGCGCTCTTCCAAGAGGCCAGAGACAAGCGCCTGTGGGTGTCATTCTCACACGACGACACTTTCGCAGCCGGACTTTTTAGCGAGGACAACAACGCTCGGTACCCGACCTTGGAAAAAACTATAGATGTCTCCTTGCCGCAGAATCTCTGAGTGTAATGTCTTTGATCCAGGAATACACAATTATACCGATCGGTGATTGCAACGGGACCTTCTTTACTGTTTTTAGTTGTTCCGACGTCGCTACTCGGCCATCAACTCAACCCGCCTGTTGACCGCCCGGCCTTCCGGGTTATCGGTACCGTCCTTGTTAACATTCGGCTCACGAGGATTATCCTCACCTCGCGCCACCATCCGCAACCGTTCTTTCCCAATACCTTCGGTGATGAGGTATTGCCGTACTGCGTTGGCGCGCGCTTGAGATAACCGCAAATTGAAAGACTCGGAACCGACCGCGTCCGAATATCCTATAATCGTAATGGACAAGGTCTCCCGGTCACGAAGTATACGTACTGCTAGGTCAAGGGTAGCGAGCGTTTCAGGTCGTAGGGTCGCATCGTTAAAGGCAAAAGAGACACCCGGAAGGTCGATCCGATCGCCGGTCTGCTCGTGAACCGGTGCGTCTGGCGAGGCAACTGATAATCCGTTTACAGCCTCAGGTATGGTTGAATCCGGACTGTTTCGGCCTCCTTCGGGGCCGGGGGCACTGGTATCTCGGAGCATCCAGAGCACTACAAATCCAGCCGTTGATAGCGCTCCGATGGAAGCCAGCAATGGCCAATACCGACGAATAGGCGCGGGAGAAAAACCAGCGACACCGCCAAACAAATACAGGCCGAGACACCCCCACCCAGCCCCTGAATAAGCTAAGGCCCCACCAGTCGCCAATGTGCCGAAAAGGGCGAATACCAACTTGGTGGTAGGACTGACAGAGCCTTTTGATATCGCTTCCGTTCGCCGGTTTGGTTGGTGACGGACACCCTGTGAGAACCGGGCACTCCTCACCATCCAGGGGATTTCTAGTTGCAACCATACCTTACCGTGAATCATCCCCCACACTATGCCAAGGAAGACGGCAGTGAGCAAAATCAACACAGCGACACTATAGCGTCTTATTTCTGAAACGCTAGTCTTGGCCAGCAAAAGATGTCGCCTCCAGTCCCGGACCGATCCTCGATTTCCAGACGATGCCTAACTGTAATTGGGAACCGAAAGGGCCAACGCTCCAACTACCCGTTGGCCCTTGTTCACGTAGGCATCCGCACTATAGGATCGCGGCCGAGGTACCCACGATGACCCCGCACTTGCGGTATCCTCCATCCAAAAATCGTCTTATGCCTACTCCAGTAAACAAACCCGACGGAGGCCTTTTTTATGGATGGTGGCTAGTAGGCCTCAGCGGCTTCGTCATGATGCTTGCGCACGTGCCCTTGTTTCACGCAATGAGCGTTTGGGCGGTCGCATTAGAACGCGAATTCGGTTGGAGCCGTACCCAACTCGGCTTAGCACTGACCTTTACACGCATCGAAGGTGGGCTTATGGGGCCTGTGGAAGGCTATTTGACTGCCCGATTGGGTGCCCGCCGCATGGTATTCTTCGGTCTGTTCCTTCTTAGTGTAGGATTCTTTTTTTTTAGCAAAGTCGAATCCTTGTGGATGTTCTATACCGCCTACCTCATCATGGCCTTCGGGCAAGGCTTTTGCGGCTGGCTACCCGTGATGACGCTGTTGAATCATTGGTTTGTCCGGCAGCGGACTACGGCCATCGGTTGGGCAAACACGGGAACCCGTCTTGGGGGCCTTGTTATTGTTCCCCTCATAGCTTGGGCCATTGATCCAGATTATGACCGTATTGGCTGGCGCACAACGGCGCTTGTCCTAAGCGTCATTACCATCCTCGTCGCTTATCCCATATCGTGTCTCATCCAAAACCGACCGGAGGACACGGGTCTGTTACCGGACGGTGACAACCCCCGTCCGAAGACCGACGGGAAGGCGGCCAGTTTGGAAGGTGAGGACGAAACCGCGTCGAGATACGAAAAACCTTGGTACGGTTCGAGTCTACACGCGGACGCCACCAATCCACCGGACCTGACCGCTGGCGAGGCAGTCAGAACGGCCGCTTTCTGGCTGATTTCAGTGGGACATGGGCTCACGGCAATGGTCATTTTGGCCATTATGGCGCACGTCGGCTTGCTACTTGAGGATGCCGGCTTTCCCATTCAGACGACTGCGTGGATTGTCTCCGCATACACTGGCGTCTCTATGATTTTTCAATTGATCGGAGGCTACGCCGGGGACCGGGTATCTAAAAGAATTGCCTTGTTTGTATTCTCGACACTACAAGCATTGGGCGTTGTGGTCCTGACATTCGCCACAACGATCCCATCCCTCCTCCTTTTCGCCGTGCTATTTGGTGCAGGCTTTGGCGGTCGCAACCCGCTAACGATCGCTATTCGCGGCGATTATTTTGGGCAAGCTTCATTCGGAAAAATATTAGGGCTATCAACAGTCCCTATGAACCTGTTTATGATACTAGCACCGCCGTTTGCGGGATGGATGCGAGATGTACAAGGAGATTACATTCTGGCCTTCTGGATATTGGCCGGGTGTAGCTTTGCCGGCGGGGTGTGTTTTTTATGCGCCCGAAAGCCCACGCGCACCGTTTCCTGATGCGCCCTCGATGGACGTGGTTCGTCAACGTATAGCCAAAGCACTAAATTTTCGGCCCAGTTAGCGACGCAGGGGCGATAGACGATTTCTAGAATCGATCCGATTACGGCACATTATGTACCTACAACTAAAACACCATAAAATATATTTCCAATTAGCCGGTAGCAGCCCGCAAACACTCGTGTTTACTCATGGTCTCGGAGACCACAGCGGCACTTGGCAGAAACAAGTCACCGGGTTAGCACGCCAATTCCGCGTTCTAACTTGGGACATGCGGGCCCATGGAAAATCCGGGAGCCCACGGGGCACGTGGGCCATGGAAGACCTGACCAATGATCTCTTCCGGCTGGTCGCCGATCTCGGTTTTTCCAATATGCACCTTGTGGGGCACTCTGCTGGAGGCGCTGTATCCGTCGATTTTACTATTCGTCACCCAGATTTGGTCCGGAGTCTCACTCTCATAGGCTCCGCAAGCGAAGCCGACGCTGCAGCCGCGCGCAACTACGAACGACTCGCCGAAAAGTCCGAGAAAGACAAAAACTATGACGTCCTCAAGGCTGTTGGTTTACGGAACGTCCGAGATGCTATACGCCCCGACCCAAGCGGCTTTGCCAAGGCCGCCCGGTGCATGGGTTCACTGTACGAAACGCCTTTAACCCCTTTGTTGAAGCGTCTGAGATGTCCCGTGCTCATTCTTGTCGGCGAACACGATTTTATGGGCCAGGGTGGATCCCACATTCTGCACCGCCACATTCCATCGTCACGACTCGTTATCGTACCGGGACGTGGCCACGCCCTGTACCGAGAAGACCCCGTGTCGTTTAATAGCGAAATCGTCCAATTTCTTGGTACGGCCGATTGCTGAGAAAGTGCAGTCCTTTCGGGTAATGGAGTCTCCCTCGAACCCCATTTTTCGAGTATCCCGTGTCCTCAGAGCATATTCGGCCTCTTAAAGAGATTACCTAGTGTCACCGTTTCTACAAATGGTCCTTATCCAACTGTTTTAAGAATGCCCTCGTCCGGGGCACGCGCGGTGCCGTGTCCATCTTTCGAAGATGCTGCCGTAATCTTTGCAAGTCGGTTGGCGTGTCAATATCGTCCCAAGGCGGAAGCAGGTACGTCCGAAGGTTGCATGTCCTCGCCCGATCGAGAGTCTGACGCAGCACCTTCGGTGTACTCCAATCTATCCCCTCGAAGAGTGCTGGGAAAAACTCTCGCGTACCGATGAAGTAATAGCCACCGTCACTACTTGGCCCAAGGACGACATCACATCGTCCTTCAGTCAAGCGAGAAAAGCCCTCTCGGAGAAAGCCGAGTGGCACGGTCGGGACATCGCTGCCGAGAATCGCGACAGCCTTGTCGGTCATGGACAGCAAATCTCCAAACGTATTCGATTCTCGTTGTCCAAGGTCTGCCCCTCGTTGCGGGAGCAACCGTATAGAAACCGGCATTGCCAGACGAAAATTCTCCCTGGCGCGAGTTGGCGTGAACGCGACCCAAACCTCTACATCTTCCAGCTCCGTAACTCGGTCAATCGTATCCTTCAAAAAAGCTTCCGCCATTTTGGCTGCTTGTTCAAGAGAAAGTGGCGGGCACAGGCGCGTTTTGACCAGTCCTGGGGTCGGCCATTTTGCAAAGATCACCAGAATGTCAGGCCGCATTTTTTTCTGCCTCTTTCATAGGTTTCGGCACCCATATTGACATCCTACCCCCAACAAAAAAAAAAACGCAATCATCTTGCGCGGTAGCCACTTCAGAATGCCAGCTGAAGTTGACACTCTAGAATCCTGCCAGTATCCTGCGCCGCATATGGAACCTAGAGACGAAATGGTGACTATTGTGGACAGAAACAATGCGGTTATTGGGGCACGACCCCGACATCGAATGCGCGCGCAGTCCCTCATTCATAGGGCGACCTATGTCCTAGTTTTTGATCGTCATGGGGCTGTGTATGTACAAAAGAGAACCATCATCAAAGACGTATTCCCTGGGTATTTCGACACAGCCGCCGGAGGCGTTGTACTCGCCGGAGAGGACTACATGGAAGGCGCGTTGCGGGAAATCGAGGAAGAACTCGGAATCCGAGGGGTTCTTCTTACTCCGCTCTTCCGATTTTATCACGAGGACCGGAGAAACAAGGTCTGGGGCGCCGCGTTCTTCTGCACTTATGACGGCCCAATTGTGGTTCAGCCTGAAGAGGTGGAAAGCGGTGGCTTTGCCCCACCAGCCGACGTGTTAAAGCGGAGTCACACCGAACCTTTCACGCCTGACGGGTGTTACGTCTTACGGCGGTACGTCACCGAATTTCTGCCGAGCGAGACTAAACGGCGCGAGGGCTAACGTTCATCGAGTGCTGCAAGGCACACGTTTTTGGACACCGAGGAACAGAAAAGACGGATTGTTTAGCGCTCAGACTCCGTATTGATTCGATTTGGAGAACTTTCTCAAGGAAAGGCAAATATCTTATTTATAAAAATATACACGGCTAGCTGGCAGGACAAGCAGAGCCATGCTAGTGCGAACCCTGACACTAGGGTCTTGCGATACCGCTGCCGAAACCAGGTGGGAGTCCGCCCTCCGGCTTTATCCGATAAGATCCAAGGAACAAAAAGGAGACAAGCATGGCAGATCTCAAGCGGGTACCGGCCAACACGCCATCAACAACAATCTCTCAGTTGGTAAGTCAAGACGGGGCCATTATCATAGACAATCTCATGACCGATGGCCAAGCAGAGTCAACTCTCGAGGAACTCTCACCGCACATCAACGGTACACCGAATGGACGCGACGCCTTTAGTGGGTACAATACCACCCGCACCGGCGCGCTGGTAGCACGGTCGAGCGCCTGTCGTGAATTGATCGTCAATCCGCGTATTTTGGGAACCTGTGATGATTTTCTGCTTCCGAGCTGCGAACGGTACCAACTTCATCTCGCCCAAGTAATCCGCTTCATGCCCGGGCAAACCAAACAGCCTTTACACCGAGACCGGCTTGTTTGGGGTAGTTACCTCCAAGGACTTGAGCCTCAGCTTAATACCCTATGGGCGCTGACCGATTTTACGCGTGACAACGGCGCGACTCGGGGCGTGCTCGGCAGCGCAGCTTGGCCACACACCCGTGAAGCTAAGGAAGAAGAGATTTCGTATGCAGAAATGGGCCGTGGTTCGGTCTTGGTGTACTCCGGAACAGTCGTCCATGGTGGAGGAGCAAACATAACCGACACAGACCGCGTGGGGTTAAATATTACTTATTCTCTCGGTTGGCTAAGGCAGGAAGAAAATCAGTATTTGTCCTGCCCGCCAAACATCGCCAAAAATTTAGATCCGGTCCTTCAGGAACTCCTCGGTTACACCATGATGAGTTATGCTTTGGGCTACTACAGCCACCCCGATAACGAAAACGGTGACCCCGGACCCTCTCCACCGGAATTCGCGCTAGGGCGACGGCCTCGCAAGAAGTCGGGAGAATCCCAAAAACCGCGAGATCTAGAATCCGCCTAGGTAACAAATTTCATGGTGTTTCCAAAGTAGTGTAGCCTCGGTCTTCGTAGGGGAAACTATCCAACTCGAAATTTCGTCTATCATAGGGCAGGTGACGATTAATATAATAAGCGCGAATCTCCGATATTCGGGCGTCCCGAAAGATATACCATTCCGCGCCTCGTATCATCTCTTTTGCCTTACTTGGAGCCACCCAGGACATCGTCCATTCTATGACGCATTGGTGTCCGTCAACTAGCGCGTGATCGCACGTCCAAACCGCCTGAATCCGCGGCTGCATCTTGGCCCAATATTCGGCCAGATTTTGTGCTCCTCGGATCGGAGCATGGTGGGTAAAATAATGAACCACGTCGTCATTAAAAGTTTCCTTCATTAGTTCGACGTTGGCGGTACTGCAACCGCGATAGTATTTGTTGATCGTCTGCACGAAAGGATGTTGCTCAGACACTATTTTCCTCCTTGGTTTGCATCATTTCCACAAAAGAACCGAGACAGCGGCGTCTCTCCAAATTGACCGCTGCGTTAAGTAATACTAACCAGATCCGAGATGAACAGCCTTGGTTCAGTTTCGCGGGTAGCTCACGTCATCCCCATTGCGTCTCTCGGGTAATTCCAGGTCCTGCACCTGATCTCTCAATTCGTCCAAAATCAAGTCCGGTACATACCGAGCGCACATTACCATTCCAAAAACCGATATCAGTATCAGAGCAAAAACTCCGACAA
>CAYWPF010000094.1:0-2751 GCA_964460065.1 uncultured Enterobacteriaceae bacterium | reverse complement strand
CCATCGAATACAAGTTTGAGTCCGAGGAAAGGGAGCAGTGCCTTATAGAACGTTTTGGACTCCTCGAAACGGGCTACGGTTAGATTCACATGTGCGATGCCGTTCACGTCTATCATTTCCATGCTCCCTTTCTTTACGGTAATTTGTTGGTCGACCTTACGGGCAGGAGTCTGGGGTCCGTCTCCCCGTCACCGTATGCAACGGTTTTTAAGAAACGGGCGTTTGTGTGTGGTCTGATCGTACAGTAATCGAAACAATTATTTCAACAAGAATTGAAAAGCGACAAGATTAGAAGTAAGGCAGGGTAGGGTAGGGTAGTGTCCTGCTCGGTCTTATTATTCGGTATCCGTGAGCAGTCCGTCCTTTTTGTCTAGTAACAGTAAGGCGCGTTGGAATTCTCGTGGGCTAACACCATATCTGTGCAGTAGTTTTCGCGCGTCAATCAGATCGTGCGGTTGACGTAGTAAGTGCATTGCCAGGTTTCTGGCGCTGTCTTCATTGTTACTTTCGGGCTCTGAAGGCTGTGCAGGGGCGGTCATTCATTTGCTCCTGTAGATTCTAACGGCGGGTAACCGTCTGTTGTGGGAGGGATCATTAATATAAGGACGCTCCCGCTAACCGTTCGCAAGGGTACCTTAGCCTATGAACCTGGCGGAATACAAGATAAGTTATGCTGAAAATATTTAAAAAAGGGTATTAGATATAATAATGCTATAGTAGGATTACGGGAGACCTTTTAGGAATGGTTGCTCCATCCTATCGGTTTCTATTTCGAGTATTTTTTATCGTGCTCTCCTAGGCGTGGGGCACGTCGACGAATTGGTGGACGGTGACCGTTCAGGGAGAAGGGCATCGACGTGACGTTGATGTCGGTACCGGGAACTGATTGGATGAGGTTTACGGCAGCCGTCTGGGGCTGGGATAGAACCTCCGGGATGGACAGAATCGGGGCACAAGGAATCCCCGCTATTCTAAACTTTTCCATCCATACCGCTTTGGGTTCTTGGGCCAAGGTTCTTGCTATTTTTGTCGTTAATTCTTCCCGGTGTTGCATGCGCGCGGCGTTGGTACTGTAACGGTCGTCGTCGCACCAGTCCTTGTAATTGAGTACTCTCGCGAGTTTGAAGAACAGGCGGGTATTTGCTACGCCTAGGACGAGCGGGCCGTCTTTCGTTCGGAAAGCGCCGAAGGCGACTTGGCGCGGGCTCCCGGTAGCGTGTCGTGCGGGTTGCTTTCCGGTGTTTTTATATTGAATAAGAGCGGTATTTGCATAAAATATGGCTGTTTCCAGGAGAGAGGTCGTCACGACACAACCCGCGCCGGTCCGGTCTCTTTTTCTGAGTGCCGCGAGTGCAGCGATCGCTGTCCACATCCCCGTCCCGTAATCGACCACGGACGCTCCCATGCGTACGGGCGGTCCCTTCTCTTCGCCAGTAAGGCTCATAAGGCCGGCGAAGGCCTGAAGTAATATTTCGTATCCTGGTTTGTCCTTGAGTGGACCGTCATGCCCGAACGCGTTCATGTTGCAATAGATCAGGCGTTGGTTTCGTGTTAGGAGCGATTCCGGGCCAACGCCAAGTTTTTCTGCCGTGCCGGGACGCATATTTTGTATAAAAATGTCTGTGGATTCTATGAGGGTATAAAGCCGCTCTCTGTCTACGTCCTGTTTGAGATCGAGCACCCATGATTCTTTGTTACGATTCATATTGTGGAAGGGAAGCGAGGTGCCTTCAGCAAATGGTGGCCCCCACGCCCGCGCATCGTCTCCGTGTACCGGCCGCTCCACTTTGACGACGCTTGCTCCTAAGTCGGCCAAAATTGCCCCGGCGAGTGGTCCGGCAAGATTGAGGCCGAGTTCGACTATTTTTATTCCAGAGAGCGGCATAGTGGATTCTTTTTGCGAAAGTCGTTTATCTAATAGCTGAAGCGCATTTGTATGAGGTGCCTTGATTGAGGTCAAGAAGCAGATTCTCGATTGACAGCGCGAAAGCGGGACCGTACAACGCCCACATGCAAGTGGACATTCCTCCCCGGGTCTTGCCGATTCTCGCTCAAATAGAAGCATTTTATATGACGACCGTGAAGCCGTTCGAACGGCAACTTGGCCGACGTCTAAAAGAGCGTGTGGGGTATCTCGATCAGAATGGTCGAATCCACCCAGAAGTCCAACGTGCTAGACGTTCTATTATGGAGGCGTCTGCGAGGGCGGGCCTGTACAGCTTACACTTACCGACCGACATAGGAGGTGGGGGATTGTCCCGCTACGAAATGTTTTTCGTGGAGGAGAAGGTATACGGGTATGGACTCGGACTGAACCCGGCCGTGTTAGCTTGGACAGACGGTGCGACTCCCCGGTTGATCTTCTGTGATTCGGCCCACCGGCGGGATTTTGTGGATCCTTTGGTCAGAGGCCTAAAGACGAGTCTGAATGGCGTAACCGAACCAGCTGCGGGTTCCAATTTTTTTGATATGAAGACGACGGCAATCCGCCGAGGTGGTGACTGGTATCTAACCGGCCACAAATGCATGATAACAAACGCATTTGAGGCGGATATCGCACAGGTCTTCGCGGTTACGGACCCCGGGAAAGGGCGTGCGAGTTTCACTTACTTCCAATTTAATACAACGCAGTACCGGGGAAAGGGCTATCAAACAGGCGAAGTGGCCCGGACGATGTTCGACGATGGCCTAACAGGGGAAATAATGTTCGACAATTTGCGCCTGCCCACGGACAGTGTGATAGGCGATCGT
>CAYWPF010000093.1:0-13779 GCA_964460065.1 uncultured Enterobacteriaceae bacterium | reverse complement strand
ACGAATATTTGTTTCGGCGGGCAGGATTTAATGACCGCATACATTACGCTGACGACTCAGGGAAAGCTCGTAGAGATGAAATGGCCGCGACCCGGCTTGCCCTTGGCCTACGAGGGCTAGTGTGGTCTGTCATTGCGGATTGATGCCGCCGTAGTAGAGAGTCATATGGCCAAGTCTGCGTAGAATGCCGGCAAGACCTTTGGAGTGAGTTTCATTCGTTGGGATTCCACAGCGTACTGAGTTGGCGCATCGCCCTTTTTCCCGTCGGATCCCACGCGTCTCGCCGATGCAGAGTTCCTAGCGTGTCGAACATGACCATGCCGACCTTCCAGTCGTGCGCATATACGCCACCTTCCTGAGTTGAATGCGCGAACAGCTCTTGTAACAAGTTGGCACTTTCGTCGGTTGGCATGTCGACAATGTGCTGGGTGATTCCGGGATTAACGTAGAGTAGCTCCCGCCCAGAGTCTGGGTGCCGCAATACCACTGGGTGGGTTGCTTCGGGAATCCGAGGCTGCTTTATCCCGAGGCTCGCGTTCCGCGCCTTCTTTTTGAGAAAGTCCTTTCGGACACGTTCGGGCTCGTAACGGTTGTCTGCCGACGGAGTCATTCCTATTCGTTTCTTTCCCCGTGCCGAATACCGTGTGCTGTGAAAGGCTGTCATCGACCGCAGCAAGTTCACCGTCGCGCGCGGCAGGGTTTCCAATGCTACGTATTGGCTACAAAAGCATGTCTGCGGAGCGGTTTCTGGTAATTCTACTGCTTCGAGAAAAATCTCTTTGCCGACGGTTGGGATGTATGAATAGTCCGTGTGCCATTCCAGAGCGGCAGAGCCCCCAGTCCCCAGCGGTACGCCGCCTTTATCTCTGATGTTATGGACTGGGAGGGTCTCCGCGTGATCCCCGATGTTCCCGAACCACTCCGAACCGTTGATAAGTTGCCCGAAACCTTGGGCAAACTGAGATAGTTCTATATCTGTCGGTTGTCCGTGGCCGCGGAAAGCGAGTACCTGGTATTTGCGTAGTCCACGAAGAATCGCGGCGCGCTCGATTGAAGACAGTACTCTTTGCGGCTGCCAACCCCCGACCCACGCCCCTAGTGGTTCTGCCATTGGTTCTATAGTCAGTGTCATGGCGTGGTCCTTTTTTTGTAGCAAGAGTTTGTGAAGGTGCAGTTACATCACCTGGTCGTCAGTTGGTGTGGCTGCGTGTTGAGCGAGTTTATCAACGGGAGGCGGCGCGTCAAACAGCGAGTTCCTTCCCGCTAGGAGCGTTTATCACGGAAGCAAAAGGGATGGAGACGCGGCTACTCGCCGGCTGGACCCTGTTCTTTGAGTATGGCGGCGAAGTCCGACGTCCGAAGGATTCCGGCTGTCGTGAGGTCATCGTTTAATACTTCGAAGAGGGCGTCAGTCTCGCCTCTTACACTGTAATGTACGATAGCACCGGCGCGTCCGCCGCCCTCGGTGTGTGCATCCCCTTTGGGCGTTTTCCAGGCTTTTCCAGTCTGACGAACGTTCTTGACCGCTGCTCCCGCAGTTTCGTATACGACGTGTTCTCCGTCGATTACGAGGATGTTTGTTGGTGCGAGATGACGGTGAACGAAGATTTGTTCATTCGGTTCAAATTTCACCAAGAAGTCCACGATATTGTTCCTGACGTCGATATCGAGGACCATCACCGATAGGTGCTTGAAATCACCAAGTGTTTGCGACCGGATGTGTCGATCGTCGAAGTTCGCCGGAGAGTTGCCTGTTGTCATTTTCTACTCCTTGAAGTCCGTTTACGGGCGGGTTACCTAAAAAGCAGAGCCTCTTAATCTAATGCGTACACGGCCCCGTTGGTCGACCGTGTAACGAGATCAAAGTCATCGACGACGAACATCCGTTGGCCGTCGGCGGCGAGAGGAATATGTTTGATTTCCCATTTGTGGTGACCGCTTTTTCTCCAGGTTCCAGCGCTCACGAACCGACGCACTTCCCCTTCTGGGCCAAATATCTGCCCGTGAACGAAGCTGAAATAAAAGTCTCCTTTTGACGACGGTTGCCTGGCGCATTGATGTTCCTTCATCGGGCGCCGCTATGAACTGTTTTTAATTCTTTGGCCGGTCGGAACCCGACGGGTCAACACCCAAACGTGCCCAATCGGCGTTGGGACCGAATGAACGGACGGTTCCGTCGACATCTTTGTGTCCACCGTATTCATAAATGGAATCGCCCGGTTTCCCTTGATGCTTCGGGAGTATGATCGTGCCGGGACCAACCGGATTCGCAACTTCGCCTCTGCGTTCGTCTTTCCCCCCACTCACTTCGCCTATCGAAGACTCTGTGTGGTTTCCGGTTCGGGTATCCTGATTCGGCGCATCTGATCCGCAGGCCACAAAACAAAGTGCTGCTAACACGATGATATTACTGGAAGAATACATGCAGTACTTGTAGCAGGCCCGAGGGACGGCTCGCAATATATCTCGACCCGGCGGCCGGCATAGGGATACACGCCGCGATAATGTTAGGTGATCTGCCAGAAACGGTTTCGGCGCCGATCCTAAGTGGTTCCCTTGCCTTTCATTTCATCAGGTTCCGCTGTCAGGTAACTATCGTCCTGTCCAGCGTAGACGATCCCGTGGTTGTGGCCACTAAAAACCTCGGAACCTTTCAGAACCGCCGTCTTACGTTGGAAATGAAATTTGACCCCCTCGTTTAGTATTTTTCCGACGTTCTCATACTGCCAAGCGGTTACGGTTTGTGCGTGCGGCCGCAGTGCCATTTTGTGAAACCATACCTTTACCCGCGGATGGGCGTTCCATACCGTGTCGGGAATAGTCTTACCGGCATCATGCGAAACCAAATCTTGATACCCGGCGAGATCCGCGTAGCTGACTTCATCACCACAAAGAAAATCGTGGTCTTTGAGCCAATATTTTTCTAGGAGGTCCAATGATTCGTACAGAAGATAACGGCCCTTCCTTATCTCTGCCGAAAAATCCTTGTCCTCTCCGTAGATCATCGGCGCGAAGATGGTCCAATGGAATACCCCACCACCTAGACGCAGAGTATAGGCATACCATTGCAAGAACTGTTGGATGTGGGCTCGTTGTTGGGTATCGCGCCCGAACCAGTGATCCGGACATCCGAACTTCTCGTTTAGATACCAGGCAATGGCCGCGCTTTCCCATACGACGAAATCTCCGTCCACGAGAATGGGAATTTGTCCAGTCGGATTATACTTGTCTCTAAATTCGGGCCTTTCATTGATGTCTGTGGTAATATCGACGAGCTCGGTGTCGCAATCGATAGTGTTCTCGAGCATAAACTGATGTGCCGCGCGGCAGGGCTGTGAAGCCGGGTGGTGAAGGTAACGCAAATCTGTACTCATGTCCTACTCCTGTATTATCGTCCTAGCATTGTCGACTTGTGTACCGTGTTGTCAAGCATAACAGGATAGTGCGCTCGGCTGGAGGGTCGCATCCGCTGATCATACAGAACAACTATTGATTGGATATGTTTGGCCGTGCTAGGCGTAGCCTTTCGATGAGGATGGCGTGCCCAGTTCGGGCTTAAATGCGTTGATACGGAAGGAGTTCCATGTCTGGCGAATTAATAGAAAAGATCCCAATCGTAAATTTCGGTGCGTTCATTCATGGGACAAAAAAAGACCGCATCACAGTTGCCAGACAGGTCGGGCAGGCCTGCGAAAGAATCGGTTTTTTCCTTCTCTCTGGGCACGATGTTCCCGCAGCAGATATCCGGGATATGTCTACCGTATCCCGAGAGTACTTCGCCTCTCCGGTTTTAGAAAAAGAATGCGAAAGAATGAGGTCCGACCGCTACCGCGGATACTTGCCTGTGGGAGGACAAACCGCCGCGCTGACCCGAGGGAAAAATACGCCAGCCGACTTAGTAGAAAACTTCAGCATTGGACCATTCGGTGTTCCGGACGACAACTATCACTATGGCACCCAGGCGGGGACGTATTTCGCGCCCAACATTTGGCCGGCGCGCCCGTATCGGATGAAGAGTGTCTGGGAAGCGTATTATGGCCATATGGAAAAGCTTGCGGGCCTTCTCATGCAGAGCTTCGCGCTCGCCCTAGACCTTCCAGCCTTGTATTTTGAGGAGAAGATTGACCGGCACATCTCCAATTTTAGTGCACTGTATTACCCGGTCCAGCGACACGCGCCGAAGCCGGACCAGCTAAGGGCTGGCGAGCACTCCGACCTCGGTAGTTTGACGATTCTCTACCCGGACGGAGGAGCGGGCGGCCTCCAGATTCGCAACGCCAAAGGCCAATGGCTGGACGTGAAACCGGAAAAGGGACAATTTGTGGTGAATTTGGGTGATCTAATGGCGCAATGGACTAATGACCTATGGGTGTCCACGCTCCACCGTGTGGCCAACCCACCACGTTCCATTGGTGAGGAGGATCGCTTATCCTTCGCGTTCTTTCATCAGCCAAATTATGACGCAGTGATAGAGTGCGTACAAACCTGTTGTGGCCCTGGCAATCCGTCCAGGTACGGCAGGACCACGTCGGGCGTCCACCGAACGAAGCAATTGTCCGCCGGTCGGTATTTGGACCTTCAAGGAAGAGATGCGGACACGATGTAAATGCGCCCCAGCAAAGAAACACACTAGACTCGCAAGTGGCCCGTCACCGTAGCGAATTTACGGCAAGCAGCAAGTCCAGCGAGAGTGATGCCGACTCAATCTCGTCCTGCTTCAATAATCTTGTTCGCCAATCCTATCGGGTTCGTAAAGATCACTTCGTGGCTGCCTGGCATCTGGACAAGCCGATACAAGCCCAGTCGACCCGACATGCGCGGGTGCCAGCCCCATTCACCCGGTGGTAAAGCGATGTCCTCTGTGCAGTTTAGGAAGCTCTTGGGCGTTTCAAGGGCTTGAAACGGTTTCGTATTTAGCTTGTCGAGGAAAGGTTGGAAGGGTTCGGGAGAGAGCTGTTCATAAGCGGTCGCGGCAAGAGAGGAGTCTGCGTCGTTGATGAACCCGTCACGCCAAATTGGAAAGGGCAACGTAACTGTATGGTCGTCCGAACCTTCGACGAGACTGGAAAACAACCGGCGGTAATGAGGTGGGACTTCGTCCATCAAGCTATTCCCGTCATTACAGACGAACGCGTTCCAGAAGACGAGACGTCTGATGCGCGCGGAGATAGAAGGCGCGGCCTGGGAGATAATAGTACCTCCAAAACTGTGGCCAACCAAAACAATATCCTGTAAATTTTTTTTAATGATAAAGTCTGTGATTGATTGTGTGCATTTTGCGTGGTCAACGTTTTTATTGACGCCTTTCCCGTGCCCAGCGATGGTAGGGCCAAAGGCTTGATGCCCCTTGGCCTCCAAATGCGCGATCACGGGGTCCCATGCGGACCCGTCATGCCACGAACCGTGTACCAATACAAAAAGAGACATAGGCACTCCTTCGAATCTCTAACAGTGTTTGGTCTGGTTCGCACTGTAGAGGCAGGAAGTCATTCTTGATAGTCCGGCCGATTCCCCTAAACTGACGACTCAACGGGCAAAGAAGTGTTCGGTCGGTTCCAGGCCCAGGGTTACTCGACCGGATTGTTCCAACCATAATGGCGCGAGAATGGCGTGTTGGGCGATGGCGTGAATGTCTCGATGCGCTCGCTCGATTGGGCTGTCAACATACAACGCGCTTGTCCCTGCTATCTCATACATAGCCTGTACGGTTGCCTTGGAAGTTTTTGCCAAATGGAGGGCGCTCGCCCACAGACTGGAACACTGCATCCGCGTCACGGCCGTGTCGTGGGAAGTGGTTTCCCATAAGTCGGTGATGGTGGAATGCAGCAGCAGCCGCGCTGCGTGTAACTCGGCCATAGAAGACGCTATTTGTGTTTGAGTTTGAGAGGAGTAGGCCATTTCGCCTTGGGGATGCCTGCGGATTTTTGAGGAAATACGCTCCGAAGCAGTGGCTATTGTGTTCTGTGCTAGCCCTAGACAGATTGCTGCGCACCCAGCAGACATTGTCGCCCATGAAGGCATACGGTAGAGGGGTCTACTCAGTCGGATAGGGTCGAGGTACGAGTACGTCTGTTGACTGGGGACAAAGACGTCTTCCACCACTATATCGTGGCTGCCTGTTCCACGAAGTCCCCCGACATACCAGGTATCTAAGATCTTGAATGACCCTCGAGGAATAAAAGTCATGCGCATTTCCGTTGCATTGTCGCCAACGAAGCGGGATCCATTGCCATCTACGACACGGTTCATGACCGGGATCCATTCTGCCAAATCGCAGCCCGAAACTAGAGACCAGCGTCCCGACACACGGAAACCTCCCTTAACAAGTTTCGCCTTACCTGTTGGGCGCGTTGAATTGGCAAAGAGTCTATCCGGCTTCGCAAACAATTCGGTCCGCGTTTGCCTATTAAGGACCGCAGCTGAAAAGCCCGTTACGGCGCTATTCCACACGAACCATGCGACGGCAGCCTCTGCTTTGGCCAGCTCTTCCAGAACGAGCAGAAAAACCCTCGGTTCGGTCTCGTGTCCTCCGAGTTCTTTGGGAAGGACTAGACGACACAAACCGGAATCGATCAGACCGCGGACGATTAAGGGCGTTAAGCGCCGAGTTGCTTCAGTCTCTTTGCGCCCTTCTAGAATCGTTGCTCGCAGATCCTGTGCCGCAACGACCGGATCGTTTAGCGTGCTCATGCGCTCCTCCCTGCGGTATTTGAAGTTTCGAAACTGTATCAAAAGGTTGAGTACCGGCCGTAATCGACGACAATGGTCGAAGGTGCAGTCTAGCAGCAATTTGTTGGAGACACAGGCCTCAGATCATTGGGAAATTCTTGATAAGCCACAGGGGGCTGGGGCCGTGGACCCCGGCCTTCCGTCGCGTACCTACCGTTGGGCCCAACCACCGCTAAATGGGATCGCCTGTCCTACAATGAAATCACTTTCGCTGCTCGCCAAAAATACCGCGAAGAGGGCATCTTCTCGTGGTGTACCTAACCGACCCGCCGGGACCTGCCGTTTGAGCGAGCGTTTGAACGATTCCTTTGCTGTCAGTGCTTCGGGGTAGTACTCTTCACTTTCGACGTAGTTTTGAGCAATCAGGTTGATCTGTATATTCAGGGGCGCGACTTCTACACCGACCGCCTGCACATAACCAACTTGGGCAGCGCGGGCGGCACTATATGCGGCCAATGTCTTCATTCCACGCAAAGCCGAGGCGCTCCCGTACACGACGACCTTCCCCGAACCTCTTTCTCGCATTTGCGGTAGGACGGCGCGGGTCAATCGGTGTAAAGGGTGTACCATAATATCGAACGCCCGTTCCCACTGATCATCGGCCAACTCATGAGTGAGTGTGCCGGAAAAAGTGGGCCCCGCGAGATTCACGATCAATATGTCGACGGTACCTGCCCTTTTAATGAGCTTATTAGCTGCGAGTGGGTCGGTTAGGTCACTCGTATCGGGGATGATATCGGCCCCTTCTTCGCCGAAAACGTTCTGTGTGGCCTGGCCCATAAAGTCATCGGCCTGGGTGATAACGGTGCGTTTCCCTTTTAGTCTATTTGCCATTCTTGGTGACTCCTATCATGCTTATCTGCCGACAATAACGTCTTGGGTTTGTAGGCCGTTCCATCTTTAAAGATCAGAGAAATGGCTCTAGTGTGTTGAATGTCCTCTAACGGATTAGCCTCCAACAACAGAAAATCGGCCTGCTTTCCGGCTTCTATAGTCCCTGTCCTGTCGAGGATGCCGAGTGCGAGTGCTCCGTTGTGGGTGGCGATTTTTAAGACCTCCGTTTCTGCTATCCCTGCGGCCACCAACAATTCCAGCTCTCGGTGTAGGCTCACTCCGGGAATAACAAAAGGGTTTGGGGTGTCCGAACCTGAAAGAATTAACACTCCCTCTTCATACATTTTCTTTGTCAGTGCCAGAACATTTGGCCAGGTCGCTTTCGCTAGAGCAAAATCATCTGGTGTCCAAGCCGACGTATGATTGCTCCTTTTCCAACTCTCCAAGATTGTCGGAGGGGTTAAACTGAGGTCCGGATGTGCCGTGTACGCGGGAGTGTCGCCCCAAAAAACCGCTTCAAAGACGACGAGCGTCGGGTCAATGGCAACGCCTTTCACGACCAAGGTGCGAACGAGTTCTTTTATTTCCTCACCCTCTAGATCAACTAACTCGGGCCATTTGTAGAAGGACCGTGTGTCAGTAAACTGATTGTAGTGCTTCCGGTTGTTCGGGGGGAGTAGGTCCGCGCTCGCGGGGATGCCGTGTACCAGGCCATCGATGCCGCACGTAGCGGCTGCGGTCCAACTCGTCGCGTGTAGATGCCCGAGCGCTTCGATGCCACTCGCGTGCGCTTCCTCCACGGCCGCGCAGACCAACGTCTCGGGTAGGCGCATATAAAGTTTTACGAAATCCACGCCTGCCGAAGCCTGCCGCCGTACCTCCTCTCGGATTTCGGCCTCGGTCTGCACCTCGGTGACGAAATCTCCAATCCAGTAGCTCGGCTGCAAATCAATGACATTGCCAGCGACGAAAAGCGTTGGTCCCAGTATTCCCCCCCTTGCTATAGTCTTCTTTAGTGCAATGGAGGCTGACGTGAGCCCTGCGGTGCTTCTGGCAGTAGTAATGCCGTGCGCGAGCAAGACGCGGAGAAATTCTTGGGTGTCGGATTCATCGTGACCGACTCGCATACGCCAGAGAGCGTCAACCTGTTCGGCGACGAAGGGCCCCACGGGCAAGTGCGCGTGCATATCGATCAGGCCAGGAATAATGTATTTCCCTGAAACATTCCGGACAACGGCGTCGCTTGGGTACTTCAACTCGCCAATAGTACCTACCGAATCGATGATGCCGTCTGCCACGATGATGACACCGTCCAAAATCGGCGCGTGCCCTGTCCCATCAATTACAGTTGCACCCTCAAGCACGACCGGATTTCCCGCCCACACCGGCGGTAAGAAAAGCGTTACTATCAGGGCAAAAACAGAGATTTGCGACCAGGGGCAACGAGTGACCGAGCCCCGTCCGGTTGAATGAATCAGAAATCTGCGTTCCGTCCATAGAGGTTTATGGATGTTTTGTAGAGTGGTCATAGTATTCTACCCGTGCGTTGTCTGATTTTTACACCTGCGGCGAGGGAAAGGCTAGCAGCGTGAGTAGTTGTTTAGTGCCGAGAGCGGGGTCTCCGTATCAATGCTGTAAAAACCGGGAGTGGACGGGCGCTTGTCCTCGTTGCAGATCTCTACCGTTGCCGCCGTGCTGAAGATCTCAACTAGTAGCATCCGCTTTTGTGAGATGGATATGCGCCTCTTAGCTGTTTCTTATTCGAGGCTCTCATTGTGATTCTCCCTATGTACGATTGGTAGCTTTACAAAGTTGCGTGAAGGAGTTACGCCGATTAAAAGGTGCTGAATACTGAAAACAGGAGGAAATCCAATGGTGATATTGTGCGTACTATTAGTGCTCGGGCTGCCCTTGTTAGCAAATGCAGAGCATCACGGAGAGGCAACGCAATCCTTGGCCATTGAACAGCAGATCCGTGACGCTGTTGCGCCATTGCCCCCATCTCTGCAGGCGGGTGCCACGGTAGTATTTGTACCGGAACTCGGCACACGCACAGTGTTGCGCGAGGGTACGAATGGCATGATATGCTACGCCGACATCCCTGCCCCAGGGTTCTTTGTGAGCTGTCATCCTAAAGTATCCGATGCATTGAATGCCCGGTTTGCAGAATTATTTGCCGCAGGGAAATCGGAAGGTGAAATGCGGGATACGCTGAGCGCTGAGGTGAAGGAGGGAAAGTTGCAAGTTGAGGCCGGCTGGGCCGGCTATTCGTTGATGGGCATGTTCCGAAAAAACGCGGTATCGCTCTCGTTCGTGTACGTCCCGAATGCGACAACTGAGTCGACTGGCCTTTCTACCGAGGTGGACCATTATCGGCCCTGGCTGATGTGGGCCGGAACCTCGCTAGCGCATATCATGCTCCCCGGGGAATAGTACTTTGCGCCGCGCCGTGAGATTCGTGGGTGAATTGAGTGCGGCCAATCGCCGTGCGTTGACGTAATGGCAGTATAGATAGATGGGTAATAGACCTGTTGAGAGGCTGTTTCCCGGGGACGTCTTTGAGTTTTAGAGACTCTTCCGTCCCTGGACTGAAGAGAGTCCATACGTTCCGATACGAGAACTAGTACACGTGTTTTAAACAAGGGCTTTTGCCCGGAAGAGAGGAAGTATCATGCAATTTGGAGGTTCGCTTATCTGCCAGAACTATTTTCGTTCACCTAGGCCCGATTGTGATATTTACGAGGAAGACCTCGCTCTGGCCGAAATGTACGAGGAACTCGGCTTCGATATGGTCTGGTCGGTCGAACATCACTTTACCGATTACGAGCTGATTCCGGATCCCCTTCAGATGTTGAGTTACATTTGTGGGCGCACCAGAAAAATCGGCTTGGGCACTTTCGTGATTGTCTTGCCATGGCATGACCCTGTGCGGGTGGCCGAACAAATAGCGATGTTGGATAATTTTTCGCGTGGGCGCGAGCTGCTACTCGGTTTTGGCCGTGGTGCTGGCCAGGTAGAATATGATGGCTTTCGGGTCTCTATGAGCGAAGCCCGTGACCGGTTGGTGGAGAGCATCGAGGTGGTGAAACTGGCATTGGGGCAGGACCGGTTTTCCTTCGACGGTAGATATTTCAAGATCCCGGAAATGAGTATCCGTCCCCGTCCCGTCACTCAGGATCTTACAGACCGAATGTACGGAGCGATAATTAGCCCGGAGACGGGTGATATCATGGCTAAGGCAGGCCTCGGTATGTTGGTCATTCCCCAAAAGAGTTGGACCGATCATATGAAAGATTATGATGCGTATCAAAGGTCCTGTGCGAAATTTGGGACGAAGGCGCGTCGTCCGATAATCACGGCGTGGATCTACTGTTCTGAAGATGAAGCCGCAAACCGGGAGGGCCGAAAGTGGGTCATGGACTATGCGGACACGGCCATGAGCCACTATGGATTTAACGAGCCCGAACACTTTAAAGCGGTTAAAGGCTACGAGGCCTATGCGGAGCTGGCCGAAGTGGCCAAGAACAAAACGAACGCATTCCAAGAAGAGTTCACGAAGACACAGATTTTTGGAACTCCCGAGGAATGTATCGCTGCGATTAGGGAACTCCGCGAGTTTGTCAATCCCGATCAATTTGTTGGAGTATTTAAGTACGGGAGCATGCCGAATGACGTGGCTGTACGGAGCACCCGATTATTTGCGACGGAAGTGATGCCAGTCATTCGAGCGGATACAGAAGGGGCTCCGGATCGGGCCGACCAGCCTGCCGCGGCGTTGTAACGAATAGCTCTTTTTAAAGTAGGTAATCCCTCACCGGGTCTTGGTCTGTTGGGACGGGGTAGGCGAGCCGCCGCTGAGTTGTGTTTTCCCAGTGGCAACATACGTCCCTCTCCCCGATCTTGGCGAGAAGGATTTGCGCGTTCATTCTCTTGCCCTCTGCCCCGTCACCTCGGGCTGCAGGGGCCTTCCTGCGTGGCCACGCAATCGGGGATCGCACATTTCTAGTACTCGCGGGCGCCTATGACCGTCGGTTAGCGTGCGATCGTTTTCGGGAGTGTCTGTTGGTGACGAACTGTTCAGCATGCCTGGAAATGATGGCGGACGATTTTATTTGGGAAAACTTTCTCCCGTCCCATGTACCCTTTGGCGGCCGTTACGAAGGGCTTGCGGGATCGCAGAGGTACTTGGCACAATTGGCGGAAACATGGGTAATCGGTGAACTGGTCTTTTATGATTTTATTTTCGATCCGGAGACGCGCATTCTGGCAGTACCGGGGTTAAAGAAGAACGGTTGGGCTGTAACGCCGGGCCGTACCTGCGACATGTCGTTTGTTGGGGAATTCCGATTCGCGTCGGACGGGAAACTAACGTACCTGCGTGAATACAATCACACGGCCGCGATTGGTAATACCTTCGATCGCTAGCTGCGCATGTAGAAGCAGAAGCTCACTTCGCCACGGAAAGTTTGGTCCGGGGGTTTGCCCGTATACCTAGATTAGCTCTATGATGCAGAGAATATCCCCGGCCGACCACGTACGGTAATACCGAGGGCAGGCCGTTCTTTCGGAGTGTAGATTATGTGTGGATTTAGATCAGTCTACAAGTTTGTAATGCCCTGTTCCGGTCTCTTGACCCTTTTGTTCTTGGCGCCGACTGCCATTGCCGGCCAGGTATTGTATTGCAAAACGGAACGCGCTATCGGACTCGTTCGAAAAGAAGGTGTGTGGACGAAGGCGGAGTTTGAAACGGCACGACACACCATCACCTTCAATGACGATTTTACCGAGTTGCGCGGGTTGAAGCCGTTTGGGGATGATGAAGAAAAGAACAAGAAATATCCCTACAGGTGCACGGTTCCTTACGCAGACGTTCCGGCGGGTGCTCACATGATCGTTTGCAAGCAAACCTACGAAAACGGTGTGACTTTTATTTTCAATAAGAAAAAATCGAGGTTCACATTTACCCAACCCTCGATAGATGGTGGGTACGCCTATGACCCCGAGGAGCCGTTGCTGGGATCGGACGTTCTCGAAGTAGGGACCTGTCAGGATTCCTAGTGTCTAGCTGCAGATCGTTGCGCGAAATGATGCGAGCTTCGGTAATCACCCAAAGGTTGCTCCCCATTTTACCCGTGCAGCGTACAAAACCGCAGATTCCTATCCCTTCTCGGTTGCTTCAGTTCAGCAGAGCGTGAAGGTGGCAACGAACCCAGCCGAAGAGGAGACTCATCTATGAGGCTAAGATGGAACGAGCGAAATGGTGGCCAACGTGGGTGAATCAACCGCAGCGCTTACCTGTCGGTGTGGGCGGGATCGGATCACCTTGGCCGACCCTACAATGCGGTCCCGGATACATTGTTTGTGCTATGACTGTCGCCAACGACCTTTAATTGCTGGGAAAAAACGACCCGAGTTTCCGCTTCCGGACGTATTTGTAAATGATGAACGTGGTGCGGACGTTGCGTACTTTGCCAATGTGTTGCTCTTGGATGATTCTTCTCGCTTGTTGCTTGTCTTGGGGAAGTTGCGAAGGGCGTCCGAAACGTTGACCGCGTGGACGACCTGTTGCGAGACCCCTATGTGTAGCCATCCCTTCTATGCGGGGAATGGGATTCTCGTAAGTGCCGCCGTTTGTCAAGTCTCGACAGCTTTCCCTGTAAAGCAGCAGTTTTACGATTTTGTCTCTGACTTTCCTGCAGAGAAAGTTGCGGCCTTATCACTGCCACTCCCGCGCGCGGTCGACGAGAGTCCGGCAGAAATTGAGGAAGATTTCATGAAAGCTTTCCTGGCCGCTGTTGAAGCCCCGATTCCTCCGCATTGCCGTGCTGCTCCGTACACAACGTTCGAGGAACTTTGCGCCAGCAAACCCATTCATGTGGATGATGATTGCTATGATGAAAGCCGACGCCGGGACCTGTGAACCGATGGACGTAGGTCTCGAAAGATAGCCGTTAGAAATTCTTCGCAGCGTTGAGTTCGTCTGCACCGACAATAATCTCACGTGCTGTTGTTGGGTGATCTGACGCCGGCGATACTACGATCAAGTGTCCAACCATGATCCTTCTTGTATCCTAAGGATATTAAGGCTCTTCTTGATATATCTTATGGGTATTTCTAAGTCCGACAACGGCCTATCTAGGTGATCAGGCCATAACGACTTCTCGTCTATAACCAATTGAATTGATTGTAATAATGGGTATGGGCGAGGCTACCTAG
>CAYWPF010000092.1:0-7833 GCA_964460065.1 uncultured Enterobacteriaceae bacterium | reverse complement strand
CTTGAGTGTAGACTACTTTGCCGTCGGCCACGTTAATTTCGTTTCCGCAGATTTGATTCAAGAGAGGAAGGGCATCCTTTCCCTGTAACAAAAATTTACTAAAGGAACTTTGGTCAAACAATCCAACGTTCTCTCGAACTGCAACGTGCTCCGCTCGGGCATATTGAAACCAATTCTGACGACCATACGAGTACACATACGACGGCTTTGTGTTATTTGCGGTGTACCAATTAGCGCGCTCCCACCCAACCATCTCGCCGAAACCTGCCCCTTCACCTTCGAGACGCGCATGCAATGGAGACATACGGACATTTCTGCCCGTCTCGTATTGACGATATGGCCAGTGCATGTCGTAAAGAAGCCCTAGCGTTTCGCCAACGCGGTTCTCGAGATACGACCGATTGTTTTGGAATGGCATATTCCGGCGTATGTCGACGTCCCACAGGTCCATCGGCGCGTGTCCGTTGACGATCCATTCCGCCAGTACTTTTCCAGCCCCACCGGAGGATTGGATCCCTATCGAATTGAATCCTGCCGCTACATAAAAATTCTTTACTTCCGGTGCCGCACCCAAATGATAGCGATCGTCCGGAGTAAAGCTTTCCGGTCCGTTCAGAAATAATTTTACACCGGCACGACCCACCGCTGGTACACGATGCATGGCTAGCTTGAACACATCGTCCAAGTGTTCCCAATCCTCGGGAAGCGTCCCAAATGCAAAGTCCTCAGGTATGGCTCTCCCCCCTTCACCCCAGGCCTTTGCTTCCGGTTCAAAAAAACCCGCCAATAGGCAACCTACTTCTTCTTTAAAGTAGGTTGCCCCGCCAGGATCTCTGAGGATCGGCAGACCTGGAGTAAGACCGGGAATACTTTCGGTGACAACGTAAAAATGTTCGGCCGCGTGAAGCGGGATATTCACCCCCGCTTTTGCGCCAATTGCACGGGACCACATGCCCGCGCACACGACGACCGCCTCCGCCTTGACTTCGCCAAACTCGGTCAGTACACCGGTCGCCCTTCCCCCACCGACTAGAACCTCCTGAACGTTGACATTCTCTTCGATTCTTCCGCCATTCATACGTGCGCCTTTGGCGTAAGCTTGAGTTGTATCAGTGGGATTTGTTTGCCCATCGCCCGGTAAGAATACTGCGCCCACTAGATCGGAAGCGGTCATGAGCGGCCATAGTTCCGCGGCCTGCTGAGCGCCTATTACTTCAACTTCTAGGCCAAATGATTGGGCCATAGCCGCACCGCGCTTCAACTCTTCGAAGCGCTCCGCATTACTAGCAATCGACAAAGATCCCGTCTGTTTAAACCCGGTAGCTTGTCCGGTCTCCTTTTCTAATTCTTGCAAAAGTCCGGTGGTATATTGCGCGAGCCGGGTGAGGTTTTCAGTCGCTCGCAGTTGACCAACGAGACCCGCTGCATGCCATGTAGTTCCAGAAGTGAGACTCTTTCGTTCCAAAAGTAAAATGTCCGTGACACCCAATTTTGTTAAATGGTACGCAACACTACAACCGATTATACCTCCTCCAATTATGACAATTTGTACCTGGTTCGGAAGATTCATGTGCCGCTCCCTCTGTAACGGTCGCCCGTTATTTTCAAAGGTTCCATCTAGAATTACGCCTCGTTCACGTGAGCAAAAGTTTCTCCTGATGCCGCCCGACACGCCCGGGAAAATGCGGAGGGCAACGGCTCTTCTAGCAGCGCTCCGTCAGTAAGATAGTCAAATAATTCACCGTAATGCCGTGTCTCTGTGGCGGAAACCCGTCTCATAATGTGCCAAGGCCGTAGCATACTGGGTTGCACGATCCCCATGGAACCCAATATCTCGGTAACGCTAATGAGTGTCTCCTGGTGGTAGTTAGCAACCCGTTGACTCTTGACTGCAGGTACAAGTCCGCCGACCAGGCGTGGGTTCTGGGTCGCAACACCCACGGGGCATTCGTTTGAATTACATTTCAGCGCCTGAATACAGCCAAGAGCTAACATCATTCCCCGTGCCGAACTACACAAGTCGGCTCCGAGGGCCAAGCGCTTCACAATATCAAAACCAGTCGTGATCTTACCACTCGCGATTAGAGATATCTTTTTTCGCAGGCCGTACCCTGTCAGCGCGTTATGGGCAAAAATAAGCCCGTCAATTAGCGGAGAACCGATATGATTGGAGAATTCTAAGGGCGCCGCGCCGGTACCACCCTCCCCACCGTCGATAGTCACGAAGTCTGGCGCGATCCCCGTCTGAATCATCGCCTTACAAATTGCGAGAAATTCCCGTCGTTTTCCAATACAAAGCTTGAACCCGATCGGCTTACCTCCTGAGAGTTTCCGAAGTTCCGCAAGAAACTCTATTAGGCCTATAGGCGTCGAAAAGGCCGAATGTCCGGGCGGTGACAATACATCCTGGCCGACATCCACACCCCGGATTTCGGCGATTTCTGGCGTAACTTTTGCCGCGGGAAGAATACCACCGTGGCCTGGTTTCGCACCTTGTGAAAGTTTGATTTCGATCATTTTCACCGAATCCCGTCGGGCGTTCGTCCTGAAAGTTTCTTTACAAAACTCACCACTCGATTTTCGGCACCCGAAATATCCGGTGCCGATTTGCCAGACTAGATCGCCCTGGTTTTCTAAATGATAGGGACTAATTCCGCCCTCGCCCGTGTTATGAGCGAAATTTCCTAATCGCGCACCCTCGTTGAGAGCGAGAATTGCGTTTTTACTCAACGAACCATAGCTCATCGCCGAAATATTCAAGAGGCTCGATGGGTAAGGGAGTGTACATTCCGCGCCACCGATAGTTCGTCGCTCATTTATTTTGTCGAGCGATAATGGTGATAGTGAATGATTGACCCACTCGTACCCTACGGCGTACAGATCCTCTTTCGTACCGAACGGGATAGTGTCCCTTTCTTTCTTGGCCCGCTGATAGACGATAGACCGTTGTTCCCTATCAAACGGTACCCCCCCCGTTTCTCCTTCAACGAAATATTGATGAATTTCTGGGCGGACCATCTCGAGCAAATACCGCGCATGTCCCACGATTGGAAAATTTCTCAAAATTGCGTGCTGCTTCTGGCAACAGTCGTATATTCCAACTAGCAACAGGGGCAGTATAACGGCCCATGACCAGGAAAGAGAAGAATAGAGGAGAACCTCTATAAAAAGGGCAGCAGTGGAAACAATTAACGCTGACAGAAAGATTTTGCGCATTCGGAATGTCTACCTTCAATTGAACGTGATAACGGGAGGTCTTCGGCGAAGACCTCCCGTTATCACGTTTTACATAGTATTGGAAAAAAGGTTTTACTCGCAACGTCAAGGCCCATGTCGTTAACCCAGCAGAATAATAAATATGCCTATTAGGACGAATGCCAAACCGGGTAGCTGTCTCGACATGTTTTTTTCTTGCCAAAAAAATACACCGAGAAATATTGCTGCTACCGCTTCAAACTGTGCGACCGCCTTCGCATAGACTACAAGAGTGATCGAATATGACCAAAACGCGCAAATGCTCCCGCAAAAACTAGTCATACCTAAGAGGGTCAATTGACCCATATACCCAGGCACCTTCTCCAGTTCACGATATCGAGAAATCCAAACAACGGGGATCAACATGATCACTTCCAGGAAAGTCGTATGAAACACAGCATAAACAGCAGCTTCGAAGCGGCTTGGTCCAAACTGCGGATTTAATAGCGAAAACTCTGTCGTAGCCCCTTTTAACAAAAAGCTCGCTAAGACCAAGAAAAATGCACAAGTGAAGGCCAAAAGAGAGCCCAAATCGAAGCGATATGCCTCTTTCCACCCCAGAGTGAATCTCTGTTTTGCCAGATTTATAAGTATTACACCCAAAGCACAGACAACGATGCCGGCCCAACCGTGCATTGTCGGGAACTCACTAAAAAATAGCGCGCCAATAACAGCCGTGAAGAGAATTTCTAATTTGTGTAGGACGATCGCTTTCGCAAAATTGGTATGTTGAAAGGCCGATATGAGAGCAATGCTCGCTAGAATCTGTGTGATTCCGGTTGCCAGACAATAACCGTAATAACTCAGCGAGAACGTAGGAAGGCCGTCTTGAGCATACAAAAGAAGAACTGCCGTAAGGGAGAACGGTAAATTGAAAGTGTAGCGTGCCCAGGTAACAAGTACGGGCGTAAATTCGGCCGACAGGGACCGCGCAACAACATTCCGCACGGTCAGGAACAAACCGGCCGCTATCGAGATTTCCACCCAGTACACCGAGATTCTACTTTCCCAATTTGTTGACTATCGTTCCGGTCTTGCCACCTGGAGTACCGTTACTTTTAGAAGCGAAGCACTCAGGCACAGGATTCGTGAATGCGGAAAGATTTCCTGCACCTGTATTTCGACGTACTTGAGTCGCTCAAGGGACCGCCTGGCGTAATTGTGTAATTGACGTAATACCTGCTTTTGCCTCTCCACCTGATCATCGACCTGGTAAGATTCAAGAACCAGGATGTTTCTGGACCGACAATTGCTATTCTTCTACTGAAGAATTTCCGGGTGACGGTTCAATGCCGCCGGTTCCTACAGCCGAGACCGGCGCCGTCGCATCAACCATTGCGAGCAAATTCATAAGGTGCCTCGTATTTGCGCCCAAATCGCCCTTTCCCACTCGCGAGGCAGACCGGGCAAATAATTGACTGTGCTGCTCATCGATCACCGCAACCCACAAAAGCAAATCATCTTTAAACCCGAATACTTTAGTTGTCACGACCGCCTCGATCTTTCGATCGTCAGCATCGACCGTCAGGGTCTCCCAGCCTAATCTGTCAACCGCTCTTCGGGCAACGTCAAACATCAGGGCGGCCGGTGCCGCATAGACAGGAGGCCGCAATTCTGGGAAAATCGACGCGACTTCAGTCTCGGCTTCGTTTAACGTGAGATACGCAAACAGGCGTGTGGCTATCCCCGGCGGCTCGCTCCATGGCAGCTTGTTTGTTAGGAGACCGGCTACTAGCAGAGACCCAAATATAATTAATAAACACAAAAACGCTTGCACTAGGACTCCCGTTATTTTCATTACTTACCTCGCACGGTGTTGTTCCCTTTTTGGTACTGTATCCGCCATGATTTCACGATGCAGTGACTCCCAGTCCGATAACGGTAACGAGCATGTAAAGTCGTGACACACGTACGCCGTAAACTTTTTCTTAGAATGTAGTTCCCCCCTCAGAGTGCTAGGTAGTCCACTAAGTTTGCTCGCAACCTTCGAAAAGCATCGTACGGTCTTGTTCGGAACAAAAACCTGGTGGAGGTTACTCAGGAGCGCCCGCACTTCCGGTGCGTCCTTTTCTCCTAAAACCATAATTTCCTTGGGATGGTGTAGGTATAAATCCAACGCGCAAAGCATATCGCTGTAGGCAAATGGGTTCTCCGCGAGATTTCCTTCAAAACAGTGGAAAACGGATTCCGCCTTGTCTCGATACTTCTCTTGTTCCGTCAGATAAAATAGTCGTAAGAATACCAACGCTGCCACGGAGTTCCCCGAAGGTACGGATCCGTCAAAGGCCGGTTTGACCCTACTTATGAGCCGCTCGTGGTCTTCGCTCGTAGAAAAAAACCCTCCGCCCTGAAGATCCTCAAATTTCGCCACAAGTATTTCCGCAAATTCTTGCGCACTTTCCAGGTAAACTCGGTCAAAAGTTGCTTCATACAGATCGAGAAGCGCTACTATAAAAAAGGCATAATCTTCTAAATATCCCTGAATTTTTGCCTCTCCGCTTCTGTACGAGCGAAGCAGCTTTCCATCGGTCATCATATGGGTCAATATGAATCGCGTCGCGGTTTGTGCGATCCGCAAGTATTTTGCCGCGCCCAATACCTGATAGGCTTTCACATAGGCCGTGATCATCAAGCTATTCCAGCTTGTCAACACTTTGTCGTCGCAGCCCGGCTTCGTTCGCTTCTCCCGGACGACAAAGAGTCTTTCTTTGGCTTCTTGCACTATATTTCTAGCTTCGGCCTTCTCGCAGCCCAAATCGTTAGCAATCTCGGCGATATCCAAAACGGGACGAAGAATATTTCTTCTCTCGAAATTTCCCGATTGCGTTACGCCATAATATCGAGAAAACGCGTGGCCCACCTCTTGCCCCAATTCTCTGAGAATCTCTTGTTGTTCCCAAACGAAAAATCTTCCCTCCTCGCCTTCCGAATCAGCGTCCTGACTAGAATAGAACGCACCATGTGGACCTAGCATTTCGCGTTCGACATACGTCAGAGTGTCTCGCGCAACGTCCCCATAAAACGAGTCACCTGTCACCTGAAGCGCCTCGAGATACAACGGCGCAAGGATCGCATTATCGTACAACATTTTTTCAAAATGAGGCACCAACCAACACGCATCGACAGAATATCTATGGAATCCACCGCCCAAATGGTCATATATTCCACCCGAGGCCATTTTCCGTAATGTTGTAAGCGCCATACGGTGAAACGGAGTCTCCCGCGAATGCAGTCCGCAGCGCAAAAAGAATCCGAATACGGACGCATTGGGAAACTTCGGCGCCTTTCCGAGCCCGCCGTTTTCTTTGTCATACTGTTCTGCCAGGTCCGACCCGAGTTGGAGGAGGCTGCTCGACGTAATGGGTGACTGGGCCCGGGAATGAGGGATCAAACTATTAATACGAGATAGTATTTCTTCCGTAGACCGATCTACATCCGTCCGCCGTTCTTTGTAAGCTTTAGCGGTACCTGCGAGGACTCGGGGAAATGCGGGAATATTATGACGATCGGTTGGTGGGAAATAAGTGCCACCGTAAAAGGGCTTCGCGTCCGGGGTGAGGAATACCGTCATGGGCCACCCTCCCCTGCCCGTGAGGAGCTGCACCGCTGCCATGTATATTTCGTCGATATCAGGTCTCTCTTCTCGATCAACCTTCACGTTAACAAACAGTCGATTCATCAGGGCCGCTGTCTGATCATTCTGGAAGGATTCCCGTTCCATCACGTGGCACCAATGGCATGCTGAATAACCGACGCTCAGCAGCACCGGTTTATCTTCGGCCTTAGCCTTTGTAAAAGCCTCTTCTCCCCACGGGTACCAATCTACGGGATTGTGCGCGTGCTGCAGCAAATAAGGGCTCGTTTCGGCCGCGAGCCTATTCATTTTCTCCTCAGAGTCCCGCATCAAGACACCTTGTTCGCAAATGTTTCGCCGGCCGTATTTCAAATATGGTAGATTTGCTCGGCCTGTTTTCTTAATTCCGGTTGAAACTCCGGGTGTGCCACTTCCAGAAGTGCCGATGCACGTTGCCGCAAAGACTTACCCTTGAGTGAAGCAATGCCAAATTCTGTTACTACGTAGTCTACGAAGGCCCTCTGCGCGGTGACCACACTCCCAGCCTCGAGGGTAGGAACTATACGAGAAATACGCTCCCCATCTACTACCGCCGTCGACGGTGTCACAATCACCGAACGACCGGGATTGCTGTACGCAGCCGTAATCGTAAAAACCGTCTGACCTCCCGTCCCCGTGTACATGGCTGGCCCGAACGATTCGGAACATGCTTGTCCGCCAAGATCGACCGCCAATGCATTGTTCACAGCCACATAATTCTCCTGATTCACCAGAAGACGTAAATCGTCGGTGTAAGTAAAGTCGTAGAACTCAAACGCCGGGTTTCCGTCTATTATCTCGAGTTCATCCGGAAAGACCCCTATTCCAGCGCTCGCTACTACTTTGCCAGGGTTTACGGTTTTATACTTACCGTTGATCACCCCGTCCCGAACCAGCCTCGCAATACCGCCGGGAATCACTTCCGTATGAATGCCCAGATCATTTTTTTCGCCGAGGTACATCGC
>CAYWPF010000091.1:0-4421 GCA_964460065.1 uncultured Enterobacteriaceae bacterium | reverse complement strand
GTGACCTCACTTTGGGAGTGCTGGGAGACTCGTGCCTGCCTATCCAATGCGGCCGCGTGCTTCCTAGAGGTCGCTGTATTATAAGTTGTACATTGCTGCGACGTTATCTCCTAAGACGAGCTTTTGTTCTTCCACCGGGAGGGGAGCGATAGCTTCCTTCGTTTCCTCGAGGGCGTTCAAGCTTCCGTCCCAGTGGGGGAAATCTGAGGCCCACATAAAGCGTTCGGCCCCGTACCGTTCGGCCATATACGGGATAGTCGTCTCATCGGGATCAAAAGAGATCCAACACTGTTGCCCAAAATATTCGCTCGGTAAATTTTTAAGCGGGGTTTTGTAGCCAATTTTCTTAAATTTGGAATCCCACCGGTCCAGCGCATGTGGTATCCAGCCTGCACCGACCTCCAAGAGGTTGACCCTCAGTTTCGGAAAACGATCAAATACTGCACCCTGGAACAAGGAAGCAAAAGCCGCCTGTACGTCTGCAACTAGGGGTAGGCACTGAAAATAGACAAATGACTCGTCCATGAAGTCAGTTTTTTCCTTAGCGATCCACTGGTGTCCTAGAAAATCTAGGTGTACCGCGGTGTGAAAGCCAATCGTTAGATCGTGGTCCTGCAAGACCGCCCACAGCCGGTCATACGCGGGGTCCCAAAACGCTTTTTTGTTCGCTGGGGCGGCACATACGAATACTCCCTTACAGCCTAGTTTGGCGACGCGTTCTACTTCTGTGACGGCTTTGTCTATGTCCAGCAAAACGATATGGGCTACCGGGATGAGCCGTTTCGGAGCCAATGAACAAAAATCGATTATCCAATTATTATAGGCGCGGCAATAAGCCGCGGATAAATCGGCGTTTGTGAGGCCAGGTTCCCATATGAGACCGAGTGTGGGAAATAGCACGGATATATCAATCCCCGTTTCGTCCATTTGTGCAAGCCTTGCGGCGGCATCGTAGGCTCCGGGGGGACCATCTTGATAACCAAACGACCCTGGTTCGAAGATTTTTTTTAAAGGCTGACCGATGCCTGCGGCAGTTGGACCTATGCCCCTGGTGATGGGTAGCGGCCGGTTTTCGACGACTAGATACTCGACGCCGTCTTCGCCTGTTGCCATATGAATAGCTTGGTCTTTAAACCTCACCTCGAGGTACTTTTCCCAAAGATCGGTAGGTTCGAGAATGTGTCCGTCCGCGTCAATCACTTTTCCTTCTTGCATTTTTCCCTCCTGCGGGAGAATGTACCATTTTCCCCCAGATTTTCCATTCTATTTCGGTAGATAGCGCATGTCTCGTCGCTTCCCATTTGTTGGAAGTGAGATAGCAGGCGGCCCTGCCGGCTCATTGGAGGTTCAAAACCCTTCATGAACCTAGGTTCAGGTGACGTCCCAAAGAAGGTTCGATGACTAATCCTACACCGAAATAGCACCTGAATGCGCGGATTGTTGCAGAGCCAAAAGAGCTAGCTCGACGTATCTACTTTTGCCGTGTCAGCAGTTATAATGCCCCTGGCCGTAGTCGCGATAATATGAGTTTTTGGCGGAGACCTTAATGCCCACTCCGGGCTTGAGCGGTTAGCGATCCGTGGGCCAGTTAACGACGATTGACTGGTGACAGTTCTTGAGGGTTTGGGCGGAGAGTAGAAACCTAGGCAAGAGAGACCATGCAAGACTTTGGTAGTGCCTTCTACTTGGCTTTTGAGCTTATCTGGGAAGCCGATGCCGGATTGCTGGAGATAATCCTATTGTCACTTTACGTAAGCCTAACTGCCGCTGTGATCGCCGGCTTTCTGGGACTTATCGTCGGTGCGCTCCTTGCTGTTGCTCGATTCCGCGGAAGACTCGCTATAGTTGTTTTTCTCAATGCGCTTATGGGACTGCCGCCGGTTGTCATTGGCCTCTGCGTCTATATGGTTCTGTCCAATGCGGGACCATTGGGTTGGTTGAAGCTCTTGTACTCTCCAGGTGCGATGATCATAGCACAGGTAATACTTGTGATGCCCATAGTAGCGGGGCTTTCCCGGCAGGTTTTGGAGGATTTGTATTCGGAATATAGTGAGCTATTTCTATCGATCGGCGTGAGTCGTTTGCGGGCGATCCAGACGTTGCTGTGGGATGCTCGCTACAGCCTTGTCACGGTTGTTTTGGCCGGATTCGGACGGGCTATCGCAGAAGTTGGAGCTGTTATTATCGTAGGGGGAAACATAAAGCACGTGACGCGAGTAATGACCACGGCCATTGCTCTTGAAACCTCGAAGGGTGCGCTCGCCTTAGCCCTGGCGTTGGGCATGATTCTGATTTGTATTTCGTTAGGCGTGAATTTTTCAGCCTATCTTCTTCGCAATAAGGTGGCAGGTAGTCGTCATGCCTGATCTTTTTCGTTCACGACAGGAGGGGGCGTTCCCAAAGCCTGTCTTGTTTCCGCTCAAAGTGCAGGAATTGAGTTATGCGGTTGGCGGGATTCGTCTGTTGGATCGCATCGAATTTCGGATTGAGGGTAGCCGGAAAACCGTCATAATGGGGCCAAACGGGGCGGGCAAGAGTATTTTGCTGCGCTTATTGCATGGCTTGCTTCAGCCCACGCACGGACGAATTTGTTGGGGTGATGTTTCAAATCCTGCGCAGGTTAGGAACCGACAAGCGATGGTCTTCCAGCGCCCGGTGCTGCTTCGACAATCAGTCACTGCAAATCTTTTATTTTTCCTCAGGCAGCGACCCTTTACGGTGGAAGAGAGGGCTGAACGTTTGGCGCAAATCTTGCAGCTAGCTGGCCTTGAGGGCTTTGCGGATCATCCGGCCTGGACCCTTTCGGGTGGCGAACGACAAAGACTCTCAGTTGCTAGGGCACTGTTACTTGACCCCGAGGTGTTGCTGTTGGATGAGCCTACAGTCAGTCTAGACCCTCATTCTATAGCGGCGATCGAGGAGCTTGTGGAGGTTGCGGGCTCCCGCGGCATAAAAATTATATTGGTGACGCATGATATCGGTCAGGCTAGGCGGATGGCCGACGAAGTGCTTTTCCTCCATAAAGGCTGCATCACTGAGCACTCCCCCGCAAATGAATTTTTTGAGAGGCCTTCCTCCGATCCGGCCCGCTTGTACTTGGCAGGTCGAATTGTCTCGAGGTATGAACAGTAATGAAACAATGTTCCACCGCGCTAGGCCTGTGGCGTTTCCCATTCCTCATTGTTGTTACGTTGATGGTAGTAGTGACTTTACTGCGGGAAAGTCGAGGGGATGACTATATAATTATACAGTCTACTACTTCGACACAGAATTCGGGTTTGTTCGATTTCTTGCTTCCAAAATTTTATGGGGAGACGGGCATACAGGTTCGAGTCGTCGCGGTTGGTACAGGGCAGGCGCTCAAAAACGGTCGGAACGGAGACGGTGATGTATTGCTCGTGCATTCTACTATTGATGAGGAAATTTTCGTTGCGGAGGGGTGGGGATCCTATCGGAAGGACGTGATGTATAATGAGTTTATTATCGTTGGACCACCGGAAGATCCGGCGTCTGTGCGCGGGATCTTGAATGCTCGTAACGCCTTTCAACGTGTGGCGGACTCTGGTGTGATTTTCCTTTCTCGCGGAGATGAGAGCGGGACCCACAAAAAGGAAATGGCCTTATGGACTGCACTCGGTCTGGAGCCAGACAGAACAGGGGCTCTTTGGTACCGGGAAACGGGAGCGGGTATGGGTGCTACCCTCAATATGGCGGTGGAGATGAGGGCCTACACGCTAACGGACCGCGGCACGTGGATTAGCTTTTTGAATAAGAATGATTTTGAAGTCCTCGTGGCCGACGACCAGGAACTTTTTAACCAGTACGGAGTCATTCCTGTAGACCCGAAAAAGCATCCGAGCGTCCGAAATGAGAGGGCTGAAATTTTTGTACAATGGATTACCGGGCCGGTCGGGCAGAAATGGATAGAGGAATACCGCATAGACGGCAGACAGTTATTTTTCCCAAATGCCGCTGACGGCTGAAAAGGCTGCTCCTTCATCATTTCTTCGGGAGCATGCTATAATGAATGCAGTCGAACAGGAGGGGAAGGCCTATGAGTAAAATGAACGGTGGGTGTTTGTGTGGGAATGTGCGCTATTCTTGTACCGCTGAGCCTTTGCTAGTCGGCATTTGTCACTGCAAGAATTGCCAAAAACAGACTAGCACGTCTTTTTCTATACTAGTCGCGGTTCCGAAGGGGTCCTTGGAGGTAGCGGGTGAACTGTCTTCTTACCGTGATCAAGGAACGAGCGGAAACGCAGTGGTCCGGAAGTTCTGCGGAAATTGCGGTTCGGCGATTGTTTCAGACGCTGAAGCGGCCCAGGACATGGACTTTCTAAAAGCGGGCACCCTAGATGATACGTCGTGGCTGAAGCCACAAATGCAATTTTGGTGCGATAGCGCCCAGCCTTGGTTGCAGC
>CAYWPF010000090.1:0-18008 GCA_964460065.1 uncultured Enterobacteriaceae bacterium | reverse complement strand
TCCCCTTCGAGATATATAACGAGCTGATTCGCCCCTGCAAAACGCTCGTTAATGGTGCGGGCCGACACGTTATAGTGAGCATCCTGCCACAAAAGCGGCGACCCCGCCTCTTGCTCTCCGATCGGCACCGTAACCGCAGTCCTAACACCAAAAAATATGGTAACGGCGGCCACCGAGACCACAACCCACCTGCTCTTCCTACCGGTGGCAACGTTACCCACTGTATCCAAGGTCACTTCCATCCACCTAGGTATAAAATGCTCAGTCTTTTTCGGGGTCGGGAAAAAAGACAGGAAGATAGGCATCGTGTGCGTGATGCAGAATATATTAGCAAATGCCCAGAAGCTGCCGTAATAAGCCAGCTTTTCAATAAGTGGTATTGTGGCCACCGACAAAACGAGGATACCACCCGCATCACTGATGACTCCTGTCACGCCAGGCAAGAATAGGTCACTTAAGCAAGTGTACGCGGACTTCTCTTGATCTTTACTAACCTCGAGCTCTTCAAAATAGCGCTCAATCATCTGCACGGCGTGGCTAACGGATCGTGCTGTGATTAGCAACGGAATCACCAAGATCAGCGGATCGAGATTGAACCCCCACCAGCCTACCCACCCTAAGCCCCAAACTGTCTGAATGCTGGCACCGATCAGTGGCACCAACACGCCATACATGCGCCGGAAATAAATGATCAGTGCGAGCAACACCATCACCCCAGTGAAGGTGAATATCAAAAACAGCTCATTTGTAAAAAACCACACCCAACCCTTGAGTGCCGGCTCCCCCGCAACATATACTTTCGTGTTTTCGTCCTCGATCTCTGCCCTTATTCTCGTGATTTCCCGTTGAATTTCTCTATAATCGAGCCGATCCTCGTTAAATCCCGCTAGCACCAGCGCGGCCTTGCCGTCCTCAGACACGTATTTGTTCATAACGATATCGTTATTGAACATCTCGAATTTCATTGCCGTCAGCTCGTCCTCGTCCTCGGGCACATCCACCGGAAGCACGGGATAAGACCGGACCATCCCTCCAGGGAGTGTCTTGATGTTACGAATTTTGACGTGAGAAAGGGACGCGACCTGGTTATGATCGACACCGGTAATTGAATCGAGCTGGTCCGTAAGATAGCGAACTTTTTCCAAATTCTTTTTGGTGAAGATATCGCCCTCTTCAACCTGAAGCACGGCCGTCACAATGTTCGCACCACCGAACGTCGTCCGGTGTTGATTATACGCTTGAATGTAAGAATGGCCCTGGGGCAGTAAGTCAGCGAATTGGCTATACATTTCAACATTTCGGGCTTGATATCCCCAAAAACCCGTGGCAATAGCCAAAAGAACCAGATACGCTATCCTGTGTCGCCACAGGAACGTCAGATAGATATCTATCATTCTGTCCATGAAGGCTTTGGGCTGGTCGGGCGGGTTATGGGCCATACACTGTCTCCTTAGTTAAATTCTGTGAGTCAATTTGCTCTTTTATGTCTGTAGCTACAGCGAAGGGTTCGCTGCGTACAATTTCTCTTTTTCGGTCCTTGCCCAACTAGAGCCCCCATCCGTAGTCACCAATACGGTACCTTTACCACCACACGCGACACCAAAATTCCCATCGGAACTAAAAGAGGCTGTCCTAATCCAAGTGAGGACTTCCTGCCGAATTTCCTCATCGAGGACCCACGCGCCTCCTTCCACTTTTGCCATTGTCCCAAGGATACCCGTTGCGAAGTCGGTCCCGCCGCTTCCCGCTGCGGTAGAGACCGATAAAAGGGTATTAAAGCTGCCACTGGGAATGTTCGTCCACGTTTCTCCGGCATCCTTCGTCCACAACAACGTCCCGCTTTCACCCGTAACATAGCCTTCTTCTCCGTTACGGAAATCAACATCGATAAGGAAAAGATCCTCGAGATATAGTGGCGGGATTCGTTGTCGCATCGCCTCCTCTTCCGAGAGTTCCGGACGTGTATATTTTGGCAAATCCCTCACGTCCCTCTGGCGTTCCCAAGTGACGCCACCGTCCCTAGTGCGAAGGACAATGCCGAATTCACCGGCCATCCACCCGTCCAGGTTAGTAGGAAAAGAAACGCCATTTAATGTCACGTCACACGGGTTAAGTCGCGGCCCTGTGTAGTTCGGATCCGTCGATGGATCCGCTGACGTAAAGTTTTCGAACATCATGTCACACCAGAGAGACCTATTTTCCCACGTTTCTCCGCCGTCTTGTGAGCGGATCATTGCCCCAACCGGCCCCACCGCCCAGATATGGTCTGCGTCAGCACCACGACTTACGGCAAAATAATGGGGTTGCGCCACCTGCCAATCTTGCAGAGGCAGCTCCACCGGGATTTCTTTCCAGTTTTCGCCTCCATCCTTCGTCGTGAGGACCAATCCGTCTTGGCCGACTGCAACCCCGTCCGCTTCGGACGCAAAGTCTATTTCATAGATTGCTCTTCGGATGCCTGTCTCTTGCATCTCAATATCTTGGCCATTGTTGGTCAGACGCAACACTAGCCCTCGGCCACCCGCGACCCAGGCGTTGTCAGCATCGAGAACAAAGGCATCATATAGATCTTCTCTGTCAGGAAAAACGTTCCCTCTTGAGGCCCCAAGCTCATTGAGCTCACGCAGAACCTCTTCATCAGCAGCTTCGATACACGCCGAGAGAAGTATTAGCGGTAAAAGTAGAACGCATAGACTCCCGAACAAATCATATCTTTGACTTCGTCTCTTCAAAGCACTATCTCCTTACGTACTGGGCGAGTTCTGCGATTACCCCGATATCCTTAAAGTTACCTAGCCAAAAACTTATTCATGTTCCGTAACTTATCCGTTCGAGAGCGTATTCGCACCTGTTTCAATTCGCCCTTTTATACCTTATCGCAAGTCCTACCAGTTGGTATTCATAATCTGAGCGGCTACGGTAATCCCGGCTGGTACTCGCACCCTGATGCTGCACGGTCACTTCGTCTTGAAAGTCTCCAGCCTTGACGCGTTCCAGTACTATGGCCTCAGCTCCTATAGCGCACGCCTCCTGGTGTAACGCCTTCCGCATCGCTTCCATTCCTGTACCCTGGTTCCCATACGTTTTTACTCTAGCAATCACCTCATGTGCCCTTGGCGGTCGCGAAGACAAAAGGGGGATGTTGCAGTCTGTTCCACTAAATTCAACCGGTATCGCTCCGGTCTGTTCTGTCAGAACCAACGGTTTTGTCGGTCGGCTCACGCAACCGGTCGATCCAATAACGATTACTGCCCCCAAGAAAAGGCCGAGTTTCTTAACACAAGTAACCAAAATGGTCCGACACATTTAGCAGGCCTTCCATAAACTACAAGCCCCATCAATACCATATTCGAGTCAACCACTCCACTATCGTGTTATAATTTTTTTCGACACGCAATCTCCACGTCAGAATATCCTTAGCCGAAAGGGCCTTCAATTTGAATTGCATCCAGAGGATTTTCTTACGAGAAAGATAGGAAAGAAAAAGTGGGGAATACTGTTTAACGGGGACAAACTGAGCCTAAATGCCACCCTCGACCTGTCTTCCCGTGCGGCTGCAGGTGGGGCAGAAAGCATATGGGCGGCTGAGCTATGGAGAGACGCGTTCGTCCCACTCACTGCTATCGCAAGTACCGTAGGAAGCGTCAGGTTAGGAACCGCCGTCGCCCACTTTGCCCGGCCCCTATTCTTACGGAACTAGGTGCTATGTCGCTGTCGGAGTACACCGAGGGCCCGTTCATCTTGGGTCTAGGGACCGCGCCAAAGGAGTAGAACGAGAAGTGGCACGGGCTACACTACAAAAACCCTGTGAATCGCATGCGAGAATTATGTAGAATGTATTCGTACCATGTGGAAAGGGTCTCCCGATAACCCGCTAACTATTCCGGCGAGTTCTACTCGGTCAAGGACTACCGTCGCCTGACCGTACCAGGATACGCCAATATCTCGATTTACCTGGCTGCTGTTCTGCCTCGCATAGTTCATTCAACTCGCCGGTTCCTTCGCAGACGAAATCATCTTTAACATCCTGAATACGCTGAAATATTTGACAGAGATCGTTTACCCTAATTTGGTTAAGGGATTCGTTCGCAGGCTCACAACCAATCACAATTTTAAGGTTTACGCCGTCAAATGCTACGCTGTGAACAAAGACGCATAGCGCGCCCGCAGGCTCGCACGCCATGCCATAGCATTCTACGCTAAACTGCCATATTTTCACATCGTCCTTGACCCCATGGGCTTTGCCGGGGAAAAACAGACCATCCGCCAGGCCATGATTCAAAAGGATGTCGCCCTTATGCTGGACAGCGTGAGCGATGACATGGTCGACGCGTTAGTACTTGCAGGTACTCCCGACGATGTACGGAGGCAGCTATCAAGATTTGAAAACCTTTTTGATAGTCTCATTTTGCTGAGCCCCTCTTTTGCGACCGGCCCGCAAGAGGTGCGAGAAGACATAGTGCAATGATTGATGCTTTTTCGAAATAGCGCTATGTAATGGAAGACCTTTAATACCAAACAACCACTGAAATGGAGGGTTCGTATGACGTCGCAGCGACAACACGACATGCTCCCGGCCGCAACCCACGACGAACTCGCACGGCAGAATTTTGTACAAAGCTTAAAAATTCATCTTGCGACCAAAGTCTCACCAGGCAACAAAACTATTTATGAGCGAACGGCCGCACTCCGCTTCCAAGAGACACACCATCGATCGCCTGGAGACCGTCACGAAGTCCGCAGCGTGATGAAAGATGAGCCATATTACCAGATGTGGAGCAGCCTACTCAGGACGAGCCAGGAAATGATGTGGGAAGCGGTAAATGTAAGCGTTGAGCGGCAGTTAACGGATCTTTGTGATCGGGCGGTCCGCGACGCGGCCCCCATAGGGTCTTTAACCCTCGATAGAGACCTTGAGGTCCCATCATACCACACGGGTGTTGATATCCACTGCCAACCCGGCGGTTATCACACAGAACTGCGCGCCGGCGACGTGGCCGCGGGCGCGACCTACGACCGCGGGGTATACCTCTATGCAATGAGTCGTCTAGGAGAGCTGAACGATGAAATGGGCCAGTCGGTAGTGCTCCACCTCCAGGAGCAGCACAAGGATTTTCGTCCTCGTACTATTCTCGATATAGGCTGTACAGTTGGACACAGCACCCTACCCTATGTTGACGCGTATCCCCAAGCACAGGTGAATGCTATAGACGTTGCGGCCCCGGTGCTAAGGTACGGGCACGCGCGCGCGGAATCGCTCGGGAAACGCGTCCATTTCTCCCAGCAGAATGCGGAACAAACAAATTTCGAAGATGCTTCCTTCGACCTGATAGTGTCTCATATTGTTCTACATGAAACATCCAGCCAAGCGATTCGCAACATAATGAAAGAATGCCACCGGCTTTTGGCCCCAGGAGGCATGATGCTTCACCAGGAAGTCCCCCAGTACGCTGACATGTCCCCCTACGATGCTTTCATCCTCGACTGGGACACATATAACAACAATGAGCCCTTTTGGGGCACGGTCCATTCAATGGACCTACAGAAGCTTGCAGTTGAAGTTGGTTTCGCTACCGATAAGGTGATCCAGGCCATGATACCCAGCGCGTTAGAACGCGCTCGAGCACGCACCGAAAAATTTCAGGGAGGCGATTTCGGTGGAGGCGGTTCGTGGTTTGTATTTGGTGCAACAAAGTAGCGAGACCCCCATGCCACGGAAAGCCAAAGGCAAACGCCCCTCCTTTTTCAAAGACCCCGATATCGATAAAGTCATGGGGATACTGATGGCCCTCGCAGGTGAGGTCTCGGTTCTTCGTGAACGGATAGACACGGTTGAGCGTCTTGCTATGGGGAAGGGCTTAGTTTCGAAGGAAGAAATAGACGCTTTTGTTCCCGACCAGGAAGTGGCTAATCAGCGTGAGCTCTGGCGTGAGGCATACATCGAACGAATTCTGCGCGTCGTACAACAAGAACTTGAAGCGACAGATAAGGGAGAAACATCAGAGGCGTACCAGAAAGCCGTAAAGGACGTATCTTCCTGATCTCAAGGGAAACACACGGGACATGGAATATTTGACTTGAACGAAGTCGAACGGTCATGAATTTGACTTATAGAATCACACCAAATGGTTGCCGGACCCGACGCGAAAAATTGGACAGGCAACAATATGCACTCAAATTCTATTTAAGCCCTGCATCTTGGAAATTGGCAGCCTCTCCTGAAGAGTTGTTTAGCCGTGACAAGCCTATGGAGAAGATTATTTAGTCTCGCGTTGACGGAGCAATTCACGCACCTATAATTCGGATCGGGACTTTGCCGGTAGAAATTAATAGCCACAGAAAGCGCAGACCTTCTTATGCCTTTAAAACTTGGCGTCGATGTCGGTGGAACATTCACTGACCTAATCCTCTTTGACGAGCAGAGCGGTCGGCAGGTCCGCGTCAAAACACCGTCAACCCCGAGCGACCCTTCCGTGGGCGTACTCACCGGCATCAAGAAAATATGCCGGGCAGCAGACGTCGCCCCGGAAAAGATTGACAGCATCATGCACGGAACGACCGTAGCAACCAATGCGGTGCTTGAAGGCAAAGGCGCAAGAGTCGGTCTCATCACGACGAAAGGTTTTAAACAAATCTTGCACCTTGCACGTTCGTGGACACCCGGGCCGCTTGCCGGCTGGATGATCATGGAAAAACCGGACCCTCCGGCCGCTATCGAATATACGCGAGAGGCAATTGAGCGAATAGACACTCGTGGCGCAGTGGTCACGCCGCTAAATGAAGAGGCGCTTCAACAAGATTTGCGAGACCTCGCAGCAGAGGGCATCGAGGCGCTCACAATCTCCTTGATAAACTCTTACGCTAACCAGACCCATGAGAAACGTATTAAGGCAATTGCTCTCGAGATATTGCCCGGTGTCCCTATAACGGCATCTTCCGAGGTACTCCCGGAATTTCGTGAATACGAGCGTGCACTCACCGCGGTTATGAATTCCTATGTACGGCCGAAGGTTGCTCTTTACCTCAACAACTTTGCAGAACAGCTAACCGCCAATGGCCTCCAGGCAGACGTTAATATCCTTCGGTCAGACGCTGGCCTCATGACACTGCGCATGGCCCAAGAACGTCCCGTCTACGCTGTCATGTCGGGTCCAGCAGGTGGTGTCGCAGGAGCCCTATACATCGCCAAAAAAGCAGGGTTTCCGAACCTCCTGACATTGGACATGGGTGGCACTTCTACGGATGTGGCAATGTGCCGAGACGGTTCCCAGACAATCTCCCGAGAAACGACGCTCGGTTATTTCCCTATCAAAGTCCCGTCTATTGAAGTGCGCAGCGTCGGCGCCGGAGGCGGTTCCATTGCACATGTGCCCGAGATTACCAACGCACTGCGAGTAGGTCCGGAAAGCGCTGGTGCAGACCCGGGCCCGGCCAGCTACGGCCTCGGCGGAACCGACCCCACTGTAACAGATGCGAACGTTGTGCTCGGCCATCTCCCGCCTAATCTTCTAGGCGGCGAAATGCTGCTTGATGTCGAAGCCGCCAAGACGTCGGTAGAAACAATCGGGAGCAAACTCGGTTTGAACGTGTATCAGACCGCGCAGGGTATCATAGATATTGTCAACGAAAATATGCATGGTGCGCTCAGGCTCGTATCTGTACAACGGGGTTTCGACCCTAGAAATTTTGCGCTCGCAGCATTCGGTGGTGCTGGACCACTACATGCAAACGCCGTAGCGAAATTAATAGGCTCCTTCCCCGTTATCGTCCCTCCTGCTCCCGGTATCCTGTGCGCCACAGGCGATATCTGTTGTGACTACCGCGAAGAGTTTTCGCGCACCGTTTTCCAGACTCTGGAAAGAGTCACTGCGGCAGATATTATTGAGATCCTGGAAGGGCTCAGTCGAGAAGCGACTGGGTGGCTCGAACAAGAGGGAATTCTTCGTACAAAACAACGAATATCGTACAGCGCAGATATGAGGTACTTCCGTCAAGGCTATGAGATACCCATTGAGACCACGCTTGACGAAATACGAAAGCAGGGTACTGACGCACTCGCCGAGCAATTCCACTCGTCCCATGAACGGTTGTACCACTTCCGCTTAGATACTGAGTGTGAGATTGTTAATTTACGAGCAATAGCATTGGGGACTGGAACGACGTTGCGCTGGCCAGAAGGCCAAGACGCGGGACCGGATGCAAAAGACGCACAAATCGAAGAAAACAACATTTATTTCGATGGGAATTTCTTCGCCACTCCTATTTACGACCGTGCTAAATTAAAGCCAGGAAACCATGTCGCCGGGCCCGCCGTTGTGACCGAGATGGATTCCACCACGGTGGTACTGCCCGGCTTTTCTGCGAAATTAGACCCTTATTTCAACGTACTGATTGCCCCAAAGCCATAACAAGAGGAACGCAAAATGCGCGACGTAAACATTGCGAAAATCCCCGACCTCGAGGTCGACCCCGTTACACTCGACATCATCGAGAGCGCACTGAAGAATTATAGACACGAAATGGACGCCGTCCTTTTTCGTACGGCAATGTCACCAGTCATCCGCGAGCAACACGACGAGTTCCCAATGATCTGTGACCCTAACGGACGTATGGTGGTCGGCCAGTTTGGCTCGTACATACGGGAAATGATGGATCGCTTTGATCAACCCCTATATTCCGGCGACGTGATTCTTCTCAATGACCCCTACCTTTGTGGAGGCGCTATTTCCCACATCAACGATTTTCTAGTACTCGTACCGATATTCGATGATGATGAGCTTATCGGTTGGACATCTATGTTCGGGCACCAAATGGACGTTGGCGGTCCCCTCCCGGGGTCATTTCCTACCAACGCCACCTCTATCTTCGGGGAAGGGCTGCGCATCCCCCCGGTAAAACTCTTCGAGAAAGGCGTTCTCAACCAGAGCGTCTTAGACCTAATCCTTAATAACGTACGTATTCCGATGATGAACCGGTCGGACCTGATGGGCATCGTTGCGGGTTGCAAAACAGCGGAACAGCGGGTGCAAGAACTGTGCGCCCGTTTCGGCAAAGGAACCTACCTCGCAGCTTGTCAGGCTCTCCTCGATCGGACCTACCGTGCCGTCCAGATCTTAATTCACAAGAACATACCTACGGAGCCGCAATCGTTTGAAGACTATATTGACGACGACGGGTGCGGGAATGGCCCTTATAAAATGAAACTGACCATTTGGCGTGAGGGCGACCGGGCGATTTTTGACTGGACCGGTACAGACCCTCAAGCCGAGGGCCCTGTCAATTTCTATCTGAATCCCGGCATGTTCAAAATGTTCATTGGGGTTTACCTCATTATGGTCTACGACCCTCAAATTCTATTTAACGACGGGTTTTATGACTTGATCGATGCCCGGATCCCAGACGGGTCCCTACTACATCCCAAGTTTCCCGCCGCGCTAGGGTGCCGCACTCATGCTTTGGCCCGACTCTTCGATGTAATGGGGGGTTGCTTGGGGCAGAAGAGCCCGGAACTCACAACTGCCGCCGGGTACGGGACTAGCCCGCACCTCTTATATAGCGGAAATGATAAAGACGACAAATTCTTTTTCATTATGGAGATTGGCTATGGCGGCATTCCTGGCAGACCGATAGGCGATGGAATGGACGGGCACTCCTGGTGGCCCCTATTTACAAATATACCAACGGAATATCTGGAGAGTTATTGCCCGGTTCGGGTGGACCGTTACGCCTCGGTAACCGACTCCGGTGGGGCTGGTTTGCACCGTGGTGGGAACGGAATTGACAAATGGTACACGTTTCTGGAATCGGGAGAGATCGCGATTCATGACGACCGCTGGTTGACGCCACCCTGGGGCATCTTGGGCGGTAAACCCGGAATGCGCTCGACCAAAGTACTGATACGCAAGGACCGGTCCCGAACGGTGCTCCCATCGAAATGTGATCAAGTGAGAGTCGCGCCGGGAGATCAATTAATTTTCCAAACCGCGGGCGGCGGAGGATGGGGAGATCCGCTCGACCGTCCAGATGAAAAAGTCCGACTCGACGTGATTCGGGATCTCGTGTCGATTGCCAAGGCAAAAAAGGACTATGGCGTCGTGCTGGACCCCGAGACAAAAGTTGTCGACCAATCAAAAACAAAGAGGCTGAGATCGCAAATGAAGAACGAACGCGGGGACACACAGACATTCGATTTTGGACCTCCACTGCCCGAGCTATTAGAGAATTGCGAGAAAGAAACCGGATTGGCTCGCCCGCTGTCTCCCCCACATCCGGAGGGATGGAAGACTGCCAGCGCCAAGCGGGCCGCTGCTTAGTGTCTTCGGCCATGTTCGACATGTTCTCTTTTAAAGTCGCTGACATCAGCAACTGTATTTCCGCGTTTGCCATGGTCCTTTCCTTCAGCTCGTGCGATCAGATTGCTGGCCGCGATCTCGGCGGGCACAGGGCCTTCGCCTCAGAACTCAGACTCTTGCTGGATGAAGCCTACGCAGGCATAGATTACGAGAGTTTCCATTCCCGGCTCGGTTCTCTGTCGGCCGTAGCCGACTCGAACCTGGAGCACACTCCCCACGAAATGCGCCCCTACATCGAGGCTATCATGGGCTATTTGGGAGTCGCCGAAGCGATCTTGAAAACTGCCAACGACAAGCAAGCTACCGTCGAGGCCTCCTCTGGTGCGTGGCTAAGGCTTTACCCTTTTCTCAATGCTGCGATGGGGGCGAAAGCCGAGGCTCCGGGCGTCTTTGATGTGGAGACCGCCTTTCAGCTCCTCTTAGAAAAAACCGACCTTACCCTCGTTGCAATGCAAATCAAGAACAAGCCTATTTGAAGGACACTCCCGTGACCAAACTGCAGGGAAAAATAGCGTTGGTAACAGGTTCGAGCAGCGGGATCGGAAAAGCCGTAGCAATCGCCTTCGCGAGCGAAGGTGCCCAACTAGCCCTTAATTACCCAGGTAAATCGGAAGTCAAGAATGTAGCCGACGTCACCCGCGCAGTGGAGCGCTTAGGCGCCCGCGCGATTGCACTCCGGGCGGACGTTTCCAAAGAAGCCGACGTAATAGATCTCGTCGCCAACGTCGTTGACCAGTATGGCCGCCTCGACATCTTGGTCAACAATGCCGGTATCGCGTCTGTATCCAAAGTGGAGCACATGCCCGTGGCAATGTGGGACACCATGCTGGCAGTCAACCTTCGCAGCGTTTTTCTCTGTACACGACAAGCGCTGCCCATTATGCTTGAGCAAGACTACGGAAAAATTATTAATACCGCTTCCCAGCTTGGTTATCTCGGCGCCCCTGGCCTCAGCCATTATTCCGCAGCAAAGGCCGCCATTATCGCCTTTACACGATCTCTTTCGCGCGAGATTGGTACACGCAACATCAATGCGAATTGTGTCGCCCCAGGGGCTACCCTTACCCCTATCCTTGATGGAATCGACCAAAAATCCTTGGAAGCCATAAAGGCCAGCATACCCAAGGGCCGCCTCGCAACGGTAGACGACATCGCTCCCACGTATGTATTCCTCGCTTCTGAGGAATCGCGCCATTACGTTGGGCAATGCTTAAGCCCGAACGGTGGCGACCTCATGTTTTAGCCCCGCGTTGCAATGCAACCGGTCGGTCTGTACGTGATGAAAGATTCTCTCTTGCTCCTCATCTCCCGCACCTATACAGTCGGTCGTAGTGCCTGAATCATCCGCGCCGTCCCCCCCGCCAAAACTACTATTTACAAAGGATTTCAATCTCCTCTGCCTCGGCACGTTTTTATTTGCGGCGAGCATGTTTCTGTTATTCGCCGTACTACCGGTGTTCATTGTGGATGAGCTAGACGGGGCCGATTCCCAGGTCGGACTCATAATGGGGGCTTTCGCGGTATCCGCGCTTTTGGCAAGGCCGCTAACCGGTCACCTTGTCGACATGTGGAGCCGGAAAACCATCCTTTCAGCCGGTGCACTTATCTATTGTGCGGCGCCAGCCCTATACACTCAGGCAGAAACAGTCCCGGCGATGTTGGCCCTTCGCTTCTTCCACGGATTCGGGATTGCCGCATATACAACAGCGGCAGGGGTAATTGTAGCGGATATCGCCCCGGAAAGTCGTCGCGGGGAGGCCATGGGCTACTATGGAATGTCGCTGAATCTGGCTATGACCGTCGGCCCTGCACTCGGCGTGTTCTTAATGACTAGGCTCGGCTACGACCACCTTTTCTTATTATGCGCGGTCCTCGCACTGGGAAGTTTTCTCATGTCGCGACTCGTAGACGAACCTCCCCGAACAGCAGTAGGCCCAGAAAAGAAGCCGAGACGGCAATGGGTCAGCCGAACCGCACTGTTTCCGGGATTTATCGCGGTATGTATGACCGTTACTTTCGGGTCAGTCGTCTCCTTCTTACCCCTCTTTGCGAAACTACACGACCTGGGCAACCCGGGCGTGTATTTTAGTTTGTATTCCGTCGTTGTCGTTACCACCCGGCCCTTCGCCGGTCGCTGGTCCGACCGATTCGGAAGGCGAAGCGTAATAATACCGGGAATGATAAGTCTAACAATAGCGATGCTAGTGTTAGCTTTCTCGACATCCATGACGGGCATGCTGGCGGCAGCCGTGCTTAAAGGGTTCGGTTTTGGAGTAGTCCAGCCGGCAATCATGGCACTAGCCGTCGATCGTTCTCCAGCGCACGAGCGAGGGTTAGCCCTCTCAACGCTGATGGGCGCATTTGATGTCGGAGTCGGGCTAAGCAGCATCATTCTCGGCCTCGTACTAGGTTATACCAATTTTACGGTGATGTTTGTGTGCGCCGGCGCGGCCGCCTTAACTGGAGCTGTCACTACGGCATTCAAAATGAAGCCCGACTCGATTAAAAAAAAAAAGGCGTCGGTTTACTAACCGCCGTTGGCGCGTGGTAACATCCTATACTACCGGTGCTTGCCTTGCGGCCGCATTTACGCTCCGTTAGGGTGACTCCACGAACACGGTTCTTGGAGGGAAGCGTAGCATGCGTAAAACAATTTCCTTGGTGCTTTTTGGCATTTACACGATAGCCGTACTTATGTTCTCGGAAGTGAAGGCTTCCTCCCAAACTGCTTCCTCCAATTTGCCAACTCGAGACGAAATACAGGAATGGATCGCATCGAATATAAGCACTCTTCCCCAGTTCAAAGAAGGAGATATCTTAACTCACGCGGACCTGGACAAGCTGCGGCCTTTCATCCCTCCAAGATACATTGAAGAATTCAACTTTCCCGAAGTCGAATTCCACGTGTCCCCGACGGGTCGCTATACCCCACATCGAGATTACATGGCGGCCACACAACAGTACGCGGGGCAAACACGTCTAGCCGACGACGGAGCGCTTGAGAACTATATCGCCGGCAGGCCATTTGCCCGTGCCCTCGTAAATCCAGCTGACCCCACCGCCGGAATCAAGGCTGCCTGGAACTTCAATTACCGCTGGCAGCACTACGGCATGCACGTGCAGCGATACCTGGGAGCCCTTATCGCAAAAGGAGGCAGCGGTTCCCAGTTGTCCGGATTTCCACCAGATCTTTTCCAAGGAGGAGGAAGAGCCATCCGGCACCTGGTCGCACTTTACCAACGAGTCTATCACTCCCACCTTTCCCACTTGTCCACTGACGGTCACTTGTTCCCTCTCGATGACGCCGGACGCTTCGAATACAAAGACTACGTGGAGTTCACCGAACCATACGATGTGCGCGGACAGAGATTCATGGTCTACCGATACGACGATGCCCGCAAACAGGACGACGCCTGGGGATTCATTCCTTCCCTCCGTAAAGTCCGCCGATTGTCCGTCCACGAAAGAGACGATTCCATTGGCGGAACAGAAATGACCTTGGACGATTTTACAGGCTTCTCGGGAAGGATTCTCGACCACACATGGCGCTTCATCGGCTGGAAGCCCATTTTGCACGTCATGAATTCTCGTCATCCCTACGCACGATTCTATGGGCCAAATGGCTGGTTACCTAATGACCGGTGGGAATTACGTCTCTGCGCAGTCGTAGAGCAAACACCCATCACGAGTCGCAACTACAGTAGCAAAATATACTTTTGGGACGCCGAAACGTACGAGACGGCCCTCGTGCTCGTTTTCGACAGCGATCAAACACTCTGGAAAGTCAGCGACCTCTTGCACGGCTGGTCGGAAGACCCTAGCCAGGCAGTCGCTGACAGAGGACGCCGTCTCCCACGGAACATTGGCTTCACAATCGTCGATGTAAAACAGGAACAGGCCACCATTTTCTCGGCGTACACGATTGAATACCCAGAGGTCGACGTAGAGCACGTCGAGGAACGTTACGACGTTAACAAATTAAGTGAGGGCCGGCGATAACTAGATCGCTCCATCTTCCCGAAATTTTTTCATGTCCTTTGTTGAACAGCCGAGCACTTCCATAAGTATTTCTTCGGTGTGTTGACCCAGGAGAGGTGGTGCGAGCCGCGACTCAAACCCGGATTCCGAGAACTTAAATGGGGAACCTACAACCGGCAACTGTCCGGCTGTAGGATGCGGGACCGAAACAAGCATCTCTCTTGCGAGAACTTGGTCGTCATTAAACACTTGATCCACGGATTGTATCGGGCCACAGGGAACCCCGGCGGGCCTGAGACGCGTAAGCCAGTGCGTCCTGTTCCGCGTCCGGAAAATCGATTCAAGAGTCGACACGACGGCTGCACGATTCTGTACACGGGAAGGGTTCGTATCGAATCGCTTGTCATTCGCTAACTCCGGTCTGCCCAACTCACCACAGAGTCTGCCCCACTGCGCATCATTGCCCACGGCCAGGCAGAAGGGCCCATCGGCAGCCAGGAAACTCTGATAAGGTACTATCGACGGGTGGGCGTTTCCGTAACGCTTCGGTGCGTCTCCAGAAATTAAGTGGCTGCTAGCAACATTGGCTAGCCACGCGACCTGGACATCCAGCAGTGAAATGTCTATTGCTTGACCTCGTCCACTTTTGACCCTCCCGAGCAGGGCAGCCTGGATGGCGTTAGCGGCGAAGAGCCCTGCCGTGACATCCGTGATGGCGACCCCTACTTTCATCGGTTCACCGTCTGGTTCACCCGTGATACCCATCACCCCCCCACGGCCCTGTATGATGAAGTCGTAACCTGGAAGATCCTTGTCTGGGCCGGTTTGTCCATAACCCGTTATGGAACAATAAATCAGACTACGATGGTCACGGCTGAGTGCCTCATACCCCAAACCGAAAGAATCCATTTCACCAGTCTTGAAATTCTCTACTACAACATCGCACGTTCGTGCCAGCCGACGTGCTAGTTCTTGGCCGCTTTTCGATTGGAGATTCAGGGTCACACTGCGCTTGTTCCTATTCGCACACAAGTAATACGCACTCTCCCCACCTAAAAAGGGCGGTCCCCAACGGCGCGTGTCATCCCCCACTTCCGGGCGTTCCACTTTTATCACGTCCGCACCAAGGTCGCCCAACAACATTGCGCAGTAAGGTCCCGCTAAAATGCGCGACAGATCTAACACCCGGTATCCGTCGAGTGGCCCGGCCATTTAGTGGTTTCTCATTCCCAAGAAATATTTAACGGTTGCATTCCGCAAAAACAACTAAGTGTGAACTCCCGGAATCGGTTCGTCGAATCAAGTTTTCAAAGCCGACATACCTTGCTACAATGCCTACTAGAGTAGGTCCTCGTCTAGAGGACCTAGCTGTGTATGTTTCCAGAGGCGTTGGTGTTGGGGGGTTGAGGATGAAGGGAACGTTTACTTACCAGTGTCAAGATTGCGAAGAGTTGTTGACTTCCGCTCCAACCGGGGATTGTCCCACATGCGGCTCCCAGACCGTCGTGCCCCTTGGGTGGTACCGGCTCTCGCCGGAAGAACGCGGGAGCTGGCTCGATAGGATCCACGGCCGCTCGCGAACCAGCCGTGAACCTGTCGATCTATCGAAGAATCGGACCGCCAACGGCCGTGGGGATTAGTACGTGCCTCGTTTGGACAAAGCATGTTCTTCGGATGAGCACCTCTGCTGCCTCCGGGAGACAAAAATTAATCCTATGAGGCCTAGGACAAATGGTACAGCTCGGCAACATTATCGTGGAGAATCCAATTCTTCTCTTCCTCACTCAAATGAGCCGTATGTTTGTCCAAAAGTTCTTGTGACCACGGCCATGTCGAATCGCTGTGAGGAAAGTCGTTTGCCCACATAAGGCGGCGTGGGTTACACATGTCCATCATGCGGAACGCCACCCAGTCGTCCTGGAATGTCGTGTAGATATGCTCACGAAAATATTCACTGGGCATTTTTGACAATTCCTGACCGGCTTTGAGCCAATATCTATGACGGTCATACGCGTGGTCCATTCGGTACATATAGTGCGGCACCCAGCCGGCATCGGCCTCCACGCATACTATTTTCAACTTCGGGTTACGCTCGAAGACCCCACCTAGAATGAAGGTTCCCATAAGATCTTGATTGCCACGGATTATAGAAAGGAACCCGTTTAATTTGGGCCCCCGCGGGGTAGAACCAACTACGTCGCTCTTGCTCGTCAAGATATGAAAGCTTAAGGGCATTTCCATATCTATAGACGCCTGCCACAAAGCATCGTAAATCGGATCGTCGTAATCAGACACCTGCGGGTTTCCCGGCATCATTACCCCCCGCAACCCCAACTTTTTCATCTCGCGAATATCCTCAATACCTTCATCAACCGACCGCATCGCCGTCTGGCCTTGACCGATCAGCCTTTCCGGATGCGCGGAGCAATACTCGGCTATCCACTTGTTGTAGGCATCAAAACAGGCCTTCTTATAATCAAAATCAGAATGATTACAAAGCAGCATTCCAACCGTGGGGTAAATCACTTCGGCTGCGACGCCGTCTCTATCCTGGTCCGCTAAACGGGCTTCGGGGTCCCATCCGCCCCTATGTAGCTCCTCAAATTTGGCGCCGAACATTTTAAGATCTTCAGCCTTTTTGCCAGCGGCAGCAACTAAGCCCATTGGTACCGGTTGTTTCATGCCGTCAATAATAAACAGATCGCCCTTTTTCTCATCGTGAATCATGTGAGGCGCCGTATCTTTATATTTCTTGTCTATACGGTCGACGTACGTCCCCGGCGGTTCGGTGATGTGCGAATCTGAGGAAATTATAGGTTTAAGCATTAAGGCCTCCTCTTTCAGATATTAAATTTAACTACTTGCGCCGGCTGACTAGGCCCCGGAAACCACTCGGTTCACTATTTCGCAGACAAACGTGCCTCTTCTCCAACGTTCACCTGGAACTCCTTAAAATGGGGAATAATATGACTCCCTATTCTATCTATTGAACTCATAATGTTCCGGTGCGGAATACGCCCGGCCTGTTTGAAAAAGATAACTTGGTCGAGGCCCGCCTCGGCAAATGTCTCCAGCTTACGACTGACCTCGTCGGGGTTGCCCACAGTTACCATAGGATGCTCTTTAATCTGCGCATCGCTCAGGTCATTAGCATCGGCTTCTAGATCAAAAAGACTTCTTAAATATTCGTACGAATACAATTTATTCTTCACCATGAGAGGTTCGAACAACTTCGCAACGTTATGTAAAAACCATCGCGCGCCCTCGATCCCTACTGCTTCTTCTTCTTTGTTTTCCGCAACATTGCAAATGGCCACTCCGGCGAACCGATCGTTAATCACCTGAGACACGACGTCACTGCGCGTTTTACACTTTTCTCTGTACGTTTCCATCGTCTTCTCAACAACTTCCCAATTGAGATTAAAACTTAGTACCCCTAACCCCCGATCGGCAGCCATTTCGTAACTGTCCGGGGCAACGCAGGCCATCCACATGGCCGGGTGTGGTTTTTGAATGGGCTTGGGAACCACCCGCCTCGGTGGAATCTGAATCGTTTTTCCGTCGTACTCTAAAACATCTTCGGTCCAGGCCTTAACGATGACGTCGAGTGCCTCTCGCACTTGCTCTCGTGTCTCATCGTAATTCACCCCGAAACCATCTAGCTCTTGCGCCGTGGTA
>CAYWPF010000089.1:0-2936 GCA_964460065.1 uncultured Enterobacteriaceae bacterium | reverse complement strand
ATCGTATCTTTTTAGAATTAAAAAGGTCTTTCGAGATATAACAATAAGCGCGGCCCGTCGGCCTAGTGCGTAAAAACAGACATCCCTCGATACGAAGAAACTACTCCGGCGAAATACATCTGCAGGTCGGGGAATTTATATTGTATCGCCAAATTCGACAAGGACTCGGCATTCAATAGATTCCCGCGCCGGAGTAGAAGCTAACGAGTCAGGGGCGCGGAAAGAACTGTGTGCGGTATGAGGCGGGCATTCTTCAGGCGTAGCCGCGCCTAGCTCTGCGGCCGAATCAAAGACTTTAAAAATCAAGGCCTCGTAATGACCCATGTGAGGGTAATAGATCCATCGGTGGCTAGAACTCCTCAGCATACTCACGACCTCCCCAACGCGGTCAGGATAAATGTACTGACACCTAACACAGTCCTGAGGCTGTATAGATTGCGCGTCCAAAACGGCGAGCGGATAATCCAAAACGGGGTAATCCGTTCTGAAATGCCGCCACACATTAAATATCCCAAAACGTCCAGAGACGATTCGTTCCGCGTCCTCTTCATTCACGGGAGGCCGCGCTAGTGTCACACTCCCTCCTGTTTCTTTACTTTTGCTCAAAGAGCGTACGCGATTCTTGGCCGACTTGCTCGTATTGTCGTTATGTGCGCCCATTGCATAGCTGCCAATGTTCTCACCGTTTGTCTCTTTCTCGCGGCGCGACTTCCGCACTCTCGATCGTATAGTATGGTCAAAAACAATCGCATTCTTGACGGCAGGTCGTCCACCGAGAGCATCGAAAACGAGGCTGCTTATTTCAGGGTAATACGAATCGACAATTCTGTCGGAATCGAGCCCGTGCTCTTGCAGGTCTATTGCCGTTGGAAAATTCTCCACAAAGGCATAACCATTTCTCGTAAGAGACGCTAAAGGCAGCGCGCGCCCATCCTCCACCTCGACGCTAAATGGTCTAGATTCACCGTTACGGCGTCGCGTTACGCCCTCGGGAAGCCGCTTGACACTATTATCGTACTGATAACAAACGCCGCCGTCCGACGTCGGTATTGCGTGGTTAATTTGGACTAACATCTTACCCACCTGGTCCGCGTTCTCAGAATGCCTGCGGGTCCTCCAGGTTCTATCTTAGGATCCTGCTAACAGCAACCGGGCACTTCCACATAACACGTATTACGCAACTTACAGAACAAATTGCAAGACGGTTTGAGCCTCTCGCAGTGGCACCGCCAAAACCGTGAATTTCTGCGCAAATGCGCCCGCTGGTCCTTGGAGCGCTACCCCTCCATACTGCTTGTTTATCGCAAGTCATAATGATACTTCTATTGCAAAGACTTGAGCCATATGGCACGGTCAATCATCTTATATTTGGGGGTACGCGATGGGCCAGACGATTACCGATAACCAAGGTTCTGTGGCGCCAAACTCCGGCGCATCTGTATTTGTTCCTTCTCTACAGTTGACAACGGGTCAACCGGAACCGATAGCAGCAAACGGTGGGCTTTCCTACATGTCGTTCGACCGAGGAGGAGATGCAGGAACCGCGGCCGCCACAGAGGCAGCTCTCCAATTGATTGCCGGAGGTGAAGGACAAGCCGTCATAGACATGATCGACGAAGCACCCGCTGGCCCCATAAAAACGAAGTGGGGCTTAGGTTTCCGTGGCTATACCGAATGCATGGAATACATCCATGCCCAAAAAATGACGGCGACAGCGGGGGGAATTGCTCTCCCACTTCGTTATACTGTCTACGAGCAACCATCTTACTCGGTGGTTTCCTACAACGCTCTCTGGCACGACCAAGCTCGCGAGGCCGATGCCAACGTCTTGCGAAAAGACGAGGAAGACACGGGTCGCCGTTCCCTGTACTTTCCAAAGATACTGCGTGACGCACGACGAATGAACGAGTATCACCCTGGCTTGTCCGCTAGTAGCCCGGAATGCATGGACAAATTGGGCGTCTCGCTCGCCCATTGCGAATCAGCTTGCCAAAATTTCTATGATTCGTCAGAAGTCGAAAGGGTATTCTACCCAGAAATAGAAAGACTTCTTCTAGAATTTTTTCCCGACGCTACCGACGCCCTCGTCTACAACCATGACGTTTTCGATAAGGATTACCAAGGTGATCGAACTGAGGATCAGACCAAAAAAAACCCGGGCGTGAATATCAATTACGCCAACATCGTCCACAATGACCTGAACGATAACAGTGGCCGAGTGCGAAGTCGCGAACTGCTCACAAAGAACCTCCGCAACTTCGGCAGAGAACAGCACTATACCGAGGCACAAGCGGATGCAAAGATGTCCAAGCGGTTCATGTCCATCAACCTCGCAAAACCGATGGAAACCGTAGGCCAAAACCCATTCGTCCTCTGCGCATGGCCTTCTTTCGCAGATCAACCCTACATTACGAACTATCGGATCTACGACGATCGAGTAGGCGAAACAACGCGTTTCACGCACCGGGCTGGGCACGACTGGTATTGGTTTCCTCAGCAGAAATCCACTGAAGTCTCGATGCTCAAATGCTACGATTCTGTAACCGACGGCTCGGTGTCACGGTGGTCTTTTCATACCGCCTGTGTTGACCCCACTGCGCCGAAAGATGCGGCTTGTCGCAAGAATGTAGTCGTCCGGTCATATATCTTCTTTTAGCGTCTGTCTTGGTCGCACAGAACCGTACTCCTTCTTCGCCTCCCCTTTGGACTAGAGACACGGATACCGAAAGAGCCGGCGAGGGGGCACATCCAGTGGCGTACGTCGGTTCGCTTGACGACGGCGTTACACCTAGGTCTGTTCCCTTAACTAGAGGTTACACCGTTCTACTGCTCCCGCAATCCATGCCTTTTGAGGGGGAGTAGTTATCAAACTACGCCTCGACCTCAAAACGTTTGGCGAGCGATCGCGAAACCATATTCTTATCCATGCAGAACTG
>CAYWPF010000088.1:0-13534 GCA_964460065.1 uncultured Enterobacteriaceae bacterium | reverse complement strand
AGGTCCGTCGGTGAGGGCTATAGTCTAATTCCGGGCGGCGAGGTCGAGTGCTCCCCAGCCGCCCTTGCTATTAAAATTCTCGTCGAGTTTGATGCGTCCAAATGCGCCGTTAGATGTCTTATACGCGCGATGTTCGCCCGTCAGAAAATAGCTCCCTGAAATGTACCAAGAGTTGAAATGTGGATTGTCTGCTTCGTCCGAATTGACGAGCGCGCTACTCCATTCGAACTGTAGCGAGGCAGGCCCATGCACGAGTGCGACCTCGGGATTGATGTAATTGATACCGTCCGAGACGAAATTGCCGGTGTCTACGAACCGTGGACCAAGGTTGGCCTCCGGGCGCGTGCGGAATCGCGTGGTTTGGCCGTTCCGAAATTTGTGACTATAGGAAAGCCCGAGGTGGAGTAGTTTTCCCCCTTTTTGTAGGTACCATGGCAGGAAGGTAAAGCGCGTGGTGACGTTGTAGTTGCTCTCTTCACCGAAACCGTTCCCCGAGTCGTCTGTTTCCCGGAAGACACCCACGCCATAGGTGGCTCTTTTGTTGAGCAAGGCGTTAGAGAACGAAAATCCCGTGTTTCGGCCTTGGGAAAACGTGTACGACACCGCTCGTTCCATGAAGGTTAGATATTTGCTGCTTGTGATTTCCTGTAAAGAGAAAGGCTCTTTAAAATGACCTACGGTTAATTTCCCGACAAGCGGAACCTTCTTGATCTGCAGGTACATGTCCTTAAAGTCGGCGTCTCGGCCGCCAAAATCGTATTCGCCTTTGTATTTGATATTACCGTAGATACCGCCCTCGAGGAAAATTCGAGCACGACGGAACTCGGTACCATCGCCGATTTGGCCGTGTCTATCACGGATTTTTGGATCCGTTCCGTAGATCGCCCAGTCGTTCATAATACGACCGCCTATTTTGAGTCTGAAATCGCCGTCGGCGGAATCTAACCGCAATCCGCTTTTCCAATAAGCGCCCAAGACATTCTTTTTGCCGACTTTTTTTTCGGGCGTCCGGGTCTTTTGGCTGTGCTCGAAGTTGGCGGTCGCCCTCTCGTCTTCAGCCTGTGCCTTGATCATCAAGTCGCGGTATTGTCGATCGCTGATTTGTCCGTTCGCTTTTAGGATATCCAATATCTCTGCTGCTACGTTCTTCGCCTCTGCTGTCTGTGTCATGATTAACCCAGAGGCCAGGTACCCCACGCAGAGTATTATTGCGATTGTTCTCATTTTCTTTCTTTCCTTCTGATACATTCGGGAGCTTTCCTTGTCATGCGCACCTCTGGGCCATCAAATTACATTCTCATGCGGGATGTACTGTTATCAGTCTAATACTAGGTTGTTACCGGAAAATTACGGGAAGATGATGTCTCCGTAAAAAGATTAGATAGTGCCAGCTGCGAATTTGACCGGTCGGGCTCGGATCCTCTACTCGCGTGAGAATAGACAAGAATGTCTCTTCGTGCGTGCACCCGTCATCTTATTGTCGGCCGTTTTGACTTAAAATGCCGTCATTCGCAGGAGGGTGAGGCCAAGTTTGGGATAGCCTCTGTTTTGGTTACGATCAGTATATTCCCAGTCATTTCCGTCGGTTTAGTCTAATCTAAACGAATAATGTTGGAGAACCGCCGCGACACTGCTACGGCAGCGTATTGAAAAAGTGAGCAACCTCTCGGCCATAGAAAATTCGGCGTAGTCTGCACAGGGTGTGCTTCCCACGCGCTCCTCTCGTTTCAAATCGGCATCTGTCTCTAGGTTACCGTCGGCCCAAAATGTTTCCAATCCGTTTGTGCGACACCGCTATGCATCTCTCCCGGCCTTCCTAACCCTTTCTACATCGCCTTTTTCGTATTCTCGTCGTTGTCGCCACTCTTTCAAAATGGAGAACGAACGAAGGTCGGGTAGATTTGATACTTTGTTCCATTTTTCTGAATCCAGTACTTTGTTAAGTTAGGAAAAGGCCCGCAGGAAAAAGGAGGGGAAACCTGCGGGCCTTCGTACACGTCAAGTCGGGGAGTACTTGACTGTGTGAACTGTCACCCGACGGATCGATTTTACCAGAAAATACGAACTTTGTTAAGATAAGGTAGACTGAATTCGAAATTACATCTCATTAACTAACTTGATATAAGATTCTATCTTCTTACTGCGGCGAGGCTTGATGGTCTAGCGTCGCGGCCAGAACTCTTTCGACATTACTGATGGTGCAGAACGACTGTCAGAATACCGAGGAAAAACAAGAAGCCGCAGATGTCAGTGCAGGCCGCTACAAAAACATTGGATGCGACAGCTGGATCGACGCCAAGGCGCCGTAGTGTGAGAGGTACGAGACTGCCGACTGAAGCGGCGACAATAAAATTTGCGGCGAGGGCCAGTCCTAGAACGATCCCTAGTATTGCGTCGCGGTTCCACAAGTAGGTTAGTACGCCGGCGCAAATACCCAATACGAGCCCGTTGGCTAAGGAAATGACTAGCTCCTTTAAGAGAATACGCCGCGTCTGTGTCAAGGGCACTTCGCCTAGCGCGATGCCACGGACAATGACTGTCAAGGTTTGGACCCCGGCGTTCCCGCCCTGCGCGGCCACAATGGTCATAAAAGCGGCCGCGATAGCGACCTTCTGAATGGTCTCTTCAAAGTAGGCTATGACTAGTGCACTTATTGCGGCGGTAAGGAGGTTGAGTGCCAGCCAAGGCAAGCGCAGCCGGATCGACTGCCAGGGAGAATCTAGGACTTCCTCTTCCTCGTCGAGTCCTGCCAGTTTGTAGAGATCTTCTGTTGCTTCCTCTTCTATTACGTCGACTACGTCGTCCACTGTTATACGTCCGACGAGGCGGCCCAATGCATCGACGACAGGCAAGGAGATCAGGTCGTACTTCCGGAACATCTGGGCGACCTCTTCTTGGTCGAGGTCTACGCGGACCGATATTACCTGTAGGTCCATAGCCTGTTCTACGAGATCGTCCGGCCTTGCCAAAATGAGTTTCCTGAGAGGTAATACGCCGAGAAGCCGCTTGGAAGAATCGGTGATAAAGACAATATGAATATCTGGAATCTCCTCCGTCCTATTGCGGATGGCCTCAATTGCTTGGTCAATTCGGGTCCCTTGAACGACGGCCATGTATTCCACTTGCATGATTCCGCCTGCGGTGTCCTCGGGGTAGCGGAGTAGCTGTGCGACTTCTTTTGACAGGTTAGTGGGAACCTCGGCCAATACCGCCTTCGCCCGCTGATTTGGTAAAGAGGCCAGCAAGTCTGCGGCGTCGTCGGAATCAAGGAATTTTACTAAAGCGCCAAGTAAGTTGTCTGATAGGTCCTCGACGAGTATTGCTTTCGTGTGCGCGGAAACCAGGCTCAAAACTTCGGCTGCCTGCTTCGCCGGTAGAAAGCCGAAGACCCGCTGTTTAACTTCCGGCTCCTCCAAGACACTCAAGAGTTCCGCTGTATCCGCGGGATGCAGCGCAATCACGCCAGCGCTAACGAGGTCATCATGGCCGAGTTCTGCCTGTATGACTAGCTGTTCAAGGGAGGCGATGCCGGATTTGTTAGACGGCAAGGGTTGACCTGTACTATCATTTTCAGGAATAGGCTCCATGGCACTCTCTTCCGTTGTTTTTGAGGCGGCCCTTATTTTAAATAGGCGCGCGGAGTACTGTCTGGCACCTTAGCTTCAGTGTCGCGTTTGGATCAAGCTGGGCGGTTTTGCGCCCATTCTGACGGTCTAACCCGAAGGAGTGTGACCCTGGTCGTTTTCTGAGGTTTGCGCTGAGGCTTAAGCGGGCTTGGCGGATCCCGAGGTGCGTGATGAGCTTTACGACCGGAGATGGTACCGTAGCCCGTTTCTCTGGTAAGGATTTAGTGTAGCCGGAAACCAGAGTGGAAATTTTCAGCCTTTATGCGTGTTTCTTTTGGGCGTGGTTTTTACTGGGCAGATCGCTTTGAAAGGTCTTTGTTCACGGGAAGGGCGGGAGGCCATTGGTGTAATGTATATGAGATATCGGGTGGTGTTATTTATCACGGTGATTACATTTGCGCCGTTCTTGACCGCCGGCAGGACCGCCCAACTAAGCCGCACCGAACGCGATGTTCCGCTTTCGTCCGTCATAGCTATAACTCATGTCGATGATCTGAGTATACCCGCATTCGTAAAGGGACTTGTCGACCGTACAGCTGAGGAAGGTTTTAGTGATGGGTTGTTTCCTTTGCCAGCTGGGACTTCCGATACGGTTCGTTTGATAGGCGGACTTCGCAGTAACGTATTGGTAAAGTGGCTGGACCCCCTTACGAGGGAATCAGGCGTTGAGGCGCTCAGATTTGGAGCCAACAACGACTATACCGCCTATTTTGGCGATGGATGGGACGATGATTGGACCGGTGATGTACTTGGCAGTCCACCTCAGTTCAGGGGAAGTGGTAGGGCAGGTTGGTTGTGGGTCAACCACGAATATGTAAGTAACAAAATGCCCCAAAAGACGAGCGGGCCTACAGGTCAGCACATGACATTGGCCTCGTATCTACAACGCCAGAACATCCTGAAGAACGATGTAACCGCTGATACTTGGTCTCAAGCGGAATTGGATGTTTACATCAAGCATTATAGGCGGGAAGTCGGGGGCTCACTGATTCGAGTGGTGCAGGATGCGGCCAGTGGAACATGGAAAATGGAGCGGTCGTCTCTTGCCCGACGATTTGATGCATCGCCTGATACTCTCGTGGCTCTAGCGCGCCCACCCGGGCACTTTCAGAAATACGATCCACTAAGGAATTCATTGGTGCCCAACGTTGTCGTGGGAATACTGGCGGATTGTTCTGGGGCCCAGACCCCGTGGGGAACGATTATAACCGCGGAAGAGAATCATCAAATATATTACGGGGATGTAGAGATTTGCTGGGGGCCGCAACAAAAGTTTCTTTCTGGAAATGGGTGCGACGCCGGCGCCATTATAAATTTTGTCAACTCGCCGAGTAGAGTGTCCGTGTTCGGCGCGAGTTCTATCAAAGCAGAAAGGTATTCGCCCGACGACTACGGTTATTTAGTAGAAATAGATCCTCGGGTCGCACCGCAGACGTTTTATACTTCGATAACCGAGGGAGGGACCGGCGAGGGCCACAGAAAAATCGGATCGTTTGGAAGAGCACGGTGGGAAAACGCTACCGTCGTGGTGGATGAGAATTGGAAACTGCCGCCGGGCCAACCTATCGTCGTCTATGCCGGAAATGACAGGCCCGGTGGCCGGATCTACAAGTGGATTAGTGAGAAGCCCTATATTCCCGGTATGAATCGCGCTGAGGTGCGCCGCTTGCTGGACGAAGGAAACTTGTTTGTGGCGCATTTCGAAGATCTTGATAATTTGACCGGGCACACACTAATTGGTGGCGGATTACCGAATGAAAGTCGACCGGGGAGCGGCCGTTGGATTCATCTTAGCGTTAACAGCATGGACGTTGCACCTAACGGGAATGCGCTGAAGGATCCTCTGAAGCATGTTGGAGCCGCTCTGAGAGACACGCGATGGAACGGGATGGGCGGGTTAGCGTCTGATTACGATGTTCGGCGTGCCCTCTTCACGGCATCTGCAAAAATTGGAATCAGGGAGTTGAATCGTCCGGAGGACCTTGAATGGAACGCCAACGATCTGAGTGGAACTCCGAGACTTTATGTGGCATTCACCGGTCATACGTTTGGTACGCAACTAGATTCGGAAGGTAGGCTTTTGACGGACGATGTTACGCTTGTCAGAAACGATCCGTATGGAGCCATTTTTGCAGTTGAGGAGGCCAACACTAACGATCCTTCCGCGTCTAAAACGTTCGACTATTTTCAAGTGTGGAAGGGCACTGCAAAACAGGGCAGTCAGTTTAGTGCGGCCAATCCAGACAATATAATGATCGACAGGACCGGGGGACTATGGTTTGGGACCGATGGCAACTACAGGCGCACCGACGGGAAATATAGTGACGCGCTGTATTATCTGGACCTTGACCCTAACCATCGAACGGGCCGTAATGGCGTCATGTCTGCCACCCACGGTACAGCGTTCCGTATCGCTGGCGTTCCTTCTGACGCAGAGGCGACCGGACCGTCGTTCAACTCAGATATGACAACGATATTTATGAGTGTACAGCACCCCGGGGAATATGTGACCAGCAGATGGCCTCAGTCTCGCTGAACGGAGCCAGCGGAATGGATTGTAAGTTTTCTTGCCACCCACCCGTATATCGGAAGTGGCAGCGATTTTTTCTTGCGGCGTTTTTTGTTTTGGTCTCGGCCGTCCCGAAAATGGGGGCAGGGGCCGACGCTTACGATCCGCTTGGCTATGCGGTGAGCAAAGCTGGAAATATTGCTAATCAAGACGCCCCGATACCGGTGCAATGTTATATTCAAACTATAGGGGAAGCCGGAGCTTCAAATTCCTGCTGGACATGTCACACTCGACCAAGCGGCGAAAATCGGCGTAATGATGAAGATCTTCAGTACAATTTAACGTTTAGCAGTACAGCGCGTACCAACTATTGGCGTAATTTGTACACGGATAATTCGGGCCGTTGGCGTCAAATCTCAGACCCAGAGGTCCTTCGGTATATTCGTCAGGACAACTACAGTCCTCTACAACTGGCTCTCCGTAAACGCAGGGAATATAAAGGCAACAAACCGGACCTGGATTTCAGTCAAATGTTTGATTCAGACGGGTTTGCTCGTGACGGAAGTGGCTGGCGCGCATTTCGGTACAAGCCTTTCCCTGCTCCTCTTCTGTGGCCTACGAACGGAAATACTCAGGACGTGATGATTCGTTTGCCGCCGAAATTTCGTGCAGACCTGGACGGGAAGGTTTCCCGTAAGATGTACAAACGTAATTTCGCGATTTTGGAGGCTGCGATAGCGATTGGCCCAGGTACCGAAGAGGCTCAACGAAAACGCAAGGAAAGCGAAAAGTTTGTACCTGACCGACTTCCTGGCCATTATGTGGGCGGTGCGGCTTCCGTAGCCGTGCACAGGTATCTTTTTCCCGAGGGTACGGAGTTCTTACATACCGTGCGCTACATTGATCCCGACGCTGAGGGGCTATTGTCTACTCGCATGAAGGAGGTGCGGTATTCTCGAAAAGTGGCGTGGGTGGATACGTGGGCGCGAAACCTTGCTTACGAGGCAGAGTTGCAGGAAAAATCCGAAGGACTGGCTCCTGTGTTTTCGTTTTCGGGTTCACCGGAAGTAGGTCTTCTAAACTCTTTCGGCTGGCAGTATCAGGCATTCATAGAAGACAAGGCAGGACGCCTGCGGCTACAAACTCATGAGGAGCTGCTCTTCTGTATGGGCTGTCATAGCTCTTTGGGAATAACTGTGGACCAAACCTTCTCGTTCGCGCGGAAATTTCCCAAAGAAAGGGGGTGGCGTCATCAGTCTCTTCATGGAATGGCGGACGTTCCCCAATCGGGGCACGATGCCCCCGAAATATTGACTTACTTGCGACGGGCCAAGAACGGTGGTGGGCTGGGAGCAAACAGAGAATTCATGCAAATATTTTTTCCGGACGGAATTTTGGATGAGGTGCAAGTTCGGAGGGCTTCCCCCGGCGGAGATCGAGACATTACCTTTCTATTGGAACCCTCGCGCGATCGTGCGATGCGGCTAAACAAAGCGGCTATGGAATTAGTCCGCGGGCAAAGGTTCACCCGTGGCAGAGAATTAGTTCTTAGTCCGTTTTCGAACCTGCATTCGGAGGTGAAAAGGAGCACTACTGGTTTGCTGGAAAATGAAAAAGTTTTCTCTGATGGAAGACTTTGGCTGGATTGGAGTGAGTGAGCATAAAGGCTCTTTGGCCGTTTGTGCTGTTCACCGTGGTAGCCGGGTACATTGAAACACCTGTGGAAATGCTCTAGCGTGCAGGGCGATGACGGAACGAACTTGGGTCTGTATCCTCAGCATTCTCATGGCTGGGGTAATGGGATGCTCGGCGACACTCCGGCGTCCGTCCGCGAAAGAGTATTACCAGACGGCCGCCGGGTCCTTCGAGGAAGAGCACTACCTAGATGCCTCCGAACAGTATCAGGAGCTTCTGGACCAATATCCGTTGAATCCTTACGCGGAGGAATCACACCTTAAGGCCGGTTATGCACTTTTCATGGAGGAGGACTTCGTCGGCGCAGTTGCAGCCTTCAAGGACTTCGAAAGGGCATATCCTACCAGTAAACATATGCCATTTGTGAAATATTTCTTGGGGATATCCAATTACAGCCAGATTCGGTCGTTGGATCGAGATCAAGCCGTTACCCGACGGGCAGACGGATTTTTCCAGGAAGTGATAGATCGATACCCCGAGAGTGCTTTTGTGCTAGAGGCCGAGGAAAAAAGTAGAGCGGCTCGAGACATCATGGCCCGTCATGAGTTGTACGTAGCGGATTTCAACGAGACGCGAGGAAATATTGCAGCGACAAAGGCGAGGCTACGCAGTATTGTTGAGCAGTACTCTGAGACAGACTCAACGTCTGATGCGCTAGGACGTTTGCAAAAAATCCTAGACGAAGAAGGGAATGTCGAGTTAGCGAATTTAGCCTCCCAGGCGCGGGCTGCAAGATCCGGATCGACAGAGCTTGTAAGCATAGACAGTGAGTCGGTAGTAGCAGCTGGCGTCGATCCTTTGCTGCTGTTGGTTTCTGAACTCAAGAAACAAGAGGATGCCGAGCGTTTGGCGCGAACGGAGGCAGATGCTGCAAAGCTTGACGCTGAGAAAAAGCTTGAGCAGGAAGAGTTGGCGATAGTAGAGGGGTCCGATGACGATAGAAAGTCATACGAAGTGGGAGACGATTATAAAGAAGTTGATTTAGACGCACTAGAAAGGGAACGACAGGCCGCGAGATCGATCGACGTCGAAGATTTGGATTACGAAGACGATTTTGTAGGTGCAACCTTGCAAGAGGCAGAAATCGAAACGGCAGCACTTGGCGGAACCGAGCCGCCGGATAGTCCGCTGGATGTTGTCGAAGACGATTTTTCGCTTGAAGAAGAACAGGGGCCTGTTGGCTCTCATGACCCTGACGAGGATGATTTAGGACCGGGAGTGCGGACAGTGAGGACATCGACAGGAGATGCTTCCACAACGGGGAATAATGCCAGGACTGCCGAACGGCAGCAACGTCTTGTAGCGGGCGACGAAGGCGTACCAGAAAGTCTAGATGTTGTCTTGGACATAGCAATTGAAGACATAGATTTTGAGTTCGAAGATGAATGACGAGAAGCACGGGAGGCCTAGGAAGTGTAGACGTAATAGGCCTTCGTTCATTTTGACGGCCTATGGGACAATTTGACCGAGCAAAAGACAAGAATCAAGGTTTGCTTCCGGTCGTCGCGTCCTGGCGCCAGAACTATGCCGTTGCAAGGGAGAGAGTGCCTAGGGTTGAGGTGTACCCCGTGAGGCACTGGCACGTATGAACGACCACCGGAGCGATCAGGATGGATCTAGCCCAGGGTTGCGCAGTGGGAAGGTTCTAGTCGTCGGGGTGGGCGGACTTGGCTCGCCGGCAGCGTTCTCGCTTGCTGTTGCAGGTGTGGGAACGATCGGACTGATGGATTCTGACATCGTGGAACTGTCTAATTTGCATCGTCAGATTCTTCATCTCACCGCTGATATTGGAGTCGCGAAAGTCTTATCTGCTAGGAAGAAGATCAAAAGAATGAGGGGAGACGTTAAGGTCATTACACACCACGAAAGACTTAGCGCAGATAATCTTGCCGGCCTATTTCGTTCTTATGACTTCATAATCGATGCGACCGACGGGGTCGAGACGAAGTTTCTAATTAATGACGGGGCGGTTTTGCTCAATAAGCCTTTTTCCCACGCGGGGGTTGTGCGTTTTCAAGGCCAAGTATTGACTGTTTTACCAAGACAAACAACATGTTTGCGATGCTTGTTTCCGGTACCGCCTAATCCGGAAGACAATATTAGTTGCCAGGAGGCGGGAATTCTGGGTAGCTTAGCAGGCAGTATAGGTTGCATTCAGGCTGCAGAGGCCGCCAAGTACATTAGCGGCGAAGGAAGCCAACTCGGGGATCGTCTCTTAACGTATGACGCGCTTCAGACGCGCTGGCGAAAGATCCGGCTGATGCGTAGTGTCCGCTGTCCAGTGTGTGGTCCTAATCCTACTATTACTGAGCTGCGCAAAGAATCATATAAGGCGGAGAGGTCCTGTCTCCCGGTCTGAACTGGTCGGTGGAAGGGCTTTACAGAGGGTCACTTCAAAACCGGCAATTCCAATATCAACATAAGGGCTGTCTCGAACAGGGTTTCGCCACAGGAGATCCGATTCACTGGCGTACGATTCCTGACGAGACGTTGTTTTTTGGAATGCATACATATGACGGTATCAAATAACTCTGTGGTTACGTCTCACAGTGTGTCGGTGAGAGGGTGATTGTCAGGAGAGGCTAAACGCGTAAAACTAGTGGTACGGGTAAATAAGTGCGGTCACTTTGTTTGAGGAGGTAGTAAACATGAGTGCTCAGGTGCGTATCCCCACTCCGTTGCGCCGTTTTACAGGTGGAACGGAAGCCGTCGCGGCGGAAGGCGCGACGATTCGGGCGTTGATCGACAATATGGAGGAGAGTCATCCGGGTATAAAGGAAAGGCTTTGCGACGAGGCCGGAGACGTTCGGAGGTTTGTTAACATATTTGTGCGGGGAGAGGATATTCGGTTCCTTGAAGGGCTGAATACGCCAGTCAACGCTGGCGACGAGGTGTCTATAGTTCCTGCTATTGCTGGAGGGTAAGAGGTGACCTTAGTTCCAAGTCCATCAGTTGTGCAGCCTTCGGCTGGGCCGCTACGTGTTCCGTCCGCCTTGCATTTGATAGGTAACACTCCTCTTTTGGAGATTACGCGTCTAATGCCGGGGTTCCCCCCGCGTGTGCAAGTCTATGCTAAGCTCGAGGGCTTCAATCCTGGCGGATCTGTCAAAGACCGGGCTGCGCTAAGCATGTTGCGCAGAGGGATGAACGCGGGCGCACTGACCAAAGAGAAGACCGTCCTGGATTCTACATCGGGAAACACGGGGATCGCGTTGGCTATGATTGGAGCGGTCCTAGGTTATAAGGTAGAGTTATGCATTCCCGCTAACGTAAGCATAGAGCGCAAAAAGATTATCTCGGCTTACGGTGCGAAAATGGTATTTAGTAGTCCTATGGACGGCTCCGATGGTGCACTCGAATTGTGCCGTAACATGCTCCATGAGAATCCCGACCATTATTTTAAACCCGATCAGTACTTCAATGAACACAATTCTTTGGCCCATTATGAAACTACCGGGCCAGAAATTTGGTCTCAGACGGAGGAGCGCATCACCCATTTCGTTGCGGGAATGGGAACTGGTGGGACATTAATGGGGACTGGTAAATTCCTGAAGGAGAAGAATCCCGCAGTCCAGATAGTCGGAGTGGAACCAGATGACGCGTTCCACGGTCTCGAAGGGCTCAAGCACATGGAGAGTTCGATTGTACCTGGGATTTACAAGGAAGAGCGTTTAGACTGGAAGATCAATGTCTCCACGGAGAATGCCTATGAAACAGTCTATATGTTAGGACGTCTGGAGGGTGTGCTCGTGGGCCAATCCTCTGGAGCGGCGATGTGGGCCGCAATGCAAGTAGCAAGGGAAATGGATGAAGGAGTAGTAGTCACCCTTTTCCCCGATTTTGGCGATAAGTATCTTAGTACCAACCTTTGGATAGGTTGGAACGAATTTAACCAGCGGCAACTATCGCCACACCCTATACCGGAGGAAACGCCGCCAACTTTCTGATTATTAGTTTTGAGAGAATTGCCTGTATGCTCTGCAGCCCTGCTCGAGAAATTCGTGTTACAAGATAGGTGTTTATTGAGGCGTGTGGCTATGGAGAGAAATACTGGTACGGTGGAATTGTTCAACGGATGATAAAAGGACAGGAGAGTCCCACGTTGGGTAGAGGGAACGCTCGTGTTAGCGGACGAAAAGATAGAACGGTATAGCAGGCAGATCATCTTGCCTGAGGTAGGTGGCAAGGGACAAGAGAGGATCCTGGCCAGTAGGGTCTTGATCGTCCTGGACGGCGCCGCCCGGCACTTCACAATGCTTTATCTGGCTGCAGCCGGTGTGGGAAGAATAGGATTAGTGGGCGCCAAGGCCGATACTGGTGTGTCGTGTTTTGCGGGTAATCTCGAGCTGAACAGGCAATTTGCTGGCCTGAATCCGGACTGTAGGGTGGAGGTACACGCTCCGGTCTCTGGAAAAAGATTTGCGAGCTTGGTCGATGAGTACGACTTGGTCGTCGGATCTAATGAGACACTACATGATGAATGCTACGCAAAAAAGAAACCCTTCTTTTGGGTTGTAGCATCGGGTAAAAGGGGCGAAATTTTTTCCAGCTGCGGCGACCAGCCTGATTGGCCCTGTTTACGATGTGTGAGGAGGGAACAAGAGGACTATAGATTCGGCCTCGAGAGTTCCTCGTCGCCCTTTACTGGGCTGTTTTTGGGAACACTGGCGGCCACCGAAGTCGTAAAGGCTATAGTCGGGATAAACACGACTCGCCAGCCGAAGCTGCTTGACTGCGATTTTGTCACGCTCGATATTACGGAGCACAAGGTGGAAAAAAATATTTTGTGCCGGGTTTGCTCTAATGCGGGTGGCTCATGTTGAAAGTGAGATAGAAAGGCGAGTACCTGCCCTTGGCTATTTCGCTTGTCAGAAGAGCAAGGTCGTTGGCAGGAAAGGGAGGGACGCGACTACTTTCCTCTAAATTGTCTGCTTAATGGTGAACTGGAGGAGGGGCAGAGGGTCCGGCGGAAATCATAAGACCATTTGCATAAATGTGCAGCATAATACGCGGATTTGTCATTCAAACGGGCAAAAAGTCTCGTAAACTTGGACCGGGGACGTGAAAATTGAAAATTCCGGACGGCCCGTACGAAAATAGTGATGGGGATGAAACGAAATCCCGCTCGAGCGTTTCGACTCATCTCGCACGCCTTGAGGCGGAGAGCATACATATTATTCGTGAAGTAGCCGCCGAGTTCGAAAATCCAGTGATGCTTTATTCCATTGGAAAGGACTCGGCGGTCATGTTGCATTTGGCCCAGAAAGCTTTTTCACCCGGGCGATTGCCCTTTCCGCTGCTTCACATTGACACGACGTGGAAGTTTCGAGAAATGATCACCTTTCGGGACGAATATGTGAGAGGGAAGCTTGGACTGGACGTCATCGTTTATGTCAATGAAGAGGGGATAAGAGCCGGCGTGAGTCCTATAAGTCACGGCTCGCAGAAACATACAGACGTGATGAAGACCCAGGCGCTCAAACAAGCGCTAGACAAGTATGGTGTTGATGCCGCGTTCGGAGGGGCTCGCCGCGATGAAGAAAAGTCGAGGGCTAAGGAGAGGGTATATTCGTTTAGGGACAGAAATCACCGTTGGGACCCGAAGAACCAAAGACCAGAACTCTGGAACCTTTATAACTCTACGATTGATAAGGGCGAGAGCATTCGCGTTTTCCCATTGTCAAATTGGACAGAGCTTGATGTC
>CAYWPF010000087.1:0-7723 GCA_964460065.1 uncultured Enterobacteriaceae bacterium | reverse complement strand
TCCGGCTCCGGTGGCAGTTCCGGCAAGTCAAAGTCAAAGTCCACTACTACGTCGTCCTGACCGATGACGGTTAGACCATCGGAGAGCACCGGTTCCGTGACTGGGACTGGTTCCGGTTGAGACTCTATTATTATTTTCGTGGCGGCCTCGGTTGGGTTGGCCACGCCATACATCAGGGCCGCCGCAATGGCGATCCTACCAAAAATCTGTCGGTTGCGCTTTTTCATTTTCTTCTCCCCGTTCCACCCGGTTAATTTCTGCTTATTGCAGTGTGGGCGGTCTGTATAAGAGATAAAGCACAACCCGTGCCAAACATGTCGAGGCCTCATAAAAAATATTAATACCGTTAAAAATTAGTAGGTTACGGATAAATAATCCCGAGAAGTGAATCGGGCACGGTCGCAAGCAAGCGTATTGAATTATCCTTAAGATATATCAGATCGAACAATATTACCGTTGTGATCTGCCACTGCTGGGTTAAGACCTCGTTTAAATCCGTGGTGGGACTTTACGGAGCAACTTCTGATACTGTAATGGTTGATCATGCTACTCTTAATGACGAAGTCTCTGCACGCGAATGCGTTCGTTTTGCGCAACGTTATTATTTCCACGCGAACCGGGCGGCGTTTTTCAGAATATGGTGACAATAGGAGGAACCGGGTACAAGCGACTAGGCCTTTGCGAGATTGGGACTGTACTGCGATAAAAACTCGTGCTGATCTTGGCCGAAGGGAGTGGCTACTGCTGGTCAAGAGAAAATATGCCAAAATCAAATTTAAATAACAGGGACACTACGTGAAGTTTGGAATCTTGCAGTTTTTTAGTTGGCCAGAGAGACGCGTGTCACTCCCGACCGTTTACCAGAGGGCGCTGGAGCGGATCGAAATAATGGACCAGAACGGGTACGACGCTGTATGGCTGACCGAGCACCATTTCACGGATTATAGTGTGTGTCCTTCTATACCGGTTATTGGCACCTATGCTGCCGCGAAGACCACAAATTTGCGCATCGGCACGGGCGTGTGTTTAGCGGGGTTCTACCATCCATTGCGGCTGGCCGAGGAGATAGCGCTACTCGACACACTGTCGGGCGGGCGAGTGTATTGGGGCGCGGGCCGGGGCTTTGATAAAAATGAGTTCGCAGCGTTCGGTGTCCCAATTGAAGAAAGTCATGCCCGTTTTCGAGAGACGGTCGATATAGTTCTAAAAGCGTGGACAGATAAAAGGCTCACCTACGACGGGAAGTTCTATAAATTTGATAACGTTGAAGTCCTGCCGAAGCCGGCACAACGTCCACACCCGCCCGTGTGGATGGCGGCGTCTTCGCCCGGGGCGATCGAATGGGCGGCCTCCCTCGGCCATTCAATTCTAATGGATCCTCATTCCACTCATGCGGAGTTAGGAGCTAAGTGGTTGTCCTACAAAAAGACACTCGAGAAGCACGGGTACACTATCGAAGGAAAAATAACTCCGATGGCACGGTTATTGGCGGTCTCTTCCACTGAAGAAAAGGCGGTGGAAATTGCAAGAAGGGGCGCGAAGTGGCTGGTGGACGCATATGTCCCACGGGAAATGTACGGGGACGGTGACCCCGTGCAACGCTACGTTGACGAAGTCGTTATCCATGGTACGCCCGAAAGAGTCGTGGATGAACTGAACCGATTGCAGGAAGAGATCCATCTGGATTATATAATTGGCGCGCCGCTGAGCCACGAAAGTTTCGTGCAGTTTACGGATTACATCATGCCTCGGGTGGCATAATGTCCATGGAATCGAAGGGAGATAAGGGTGGCCAGACATGACTTCGGCGTATTTGACCATCTTGAGCGTCGGACGGATTCACTTGGGACATTATACGCGGGAAGAATGCGGTTGCTGAAGATGGCCGATGAGGCCGGTTTCTACGGGTACCACTTGGCGGAGCATCATGCCACACCTCTTAGTATGGCACCTTCTCCGAGTGTGTTTCTCTCCGCCGCGATTCAGCATACAAAACACATACGTCTAGGCCCGCTCGTTTATTTGTTGCCACTGTACCACCCCCTGCGACTTATTAGCGAGATTTGCATGCTCGATCATATGAGCGGAGGCCGTCTGGAGATAGGGGTCGGCCGAGGGGTATCTCCATTTGAGCAGGCGTACTTCGAGGTCCCGTTTCTTCATTCGCGGGCAATGTTTGTGGAAGCTTTAGAAATGGTCGTCGCCGGCCTCCGAAAGAAAAAGCTTAGCTACGAGGGAAAACATTACCAGTGCGTGGATGTTCCAATGGAACTTGGCCCGAACCAGACACCAAATCCGCCTTTTTGGTACGGTGTGGTTAATCCGGCGAGCCTGAAGTTTGCAGCGGAGCACGGAATGCACATGGTCAGCGGCGGGCCGAGTAAGGGCCTAAAAGATATAACGATGGAGTATCAGCGCCTGTGGAATTTGAATCGCAATCATGTTCTCAATCTGAACCCACACGTGAAAGAGCCAAAGATGGGAGCATTGCGTCATGTTTTTGTGGCGGAAACAGACGAAGAGGCTGCGGCGATAGCAACCCCTGCTTATACAGAATTTTACACCAATATAGAAAAGTTGTGGTTAGATTTTGGTGTGGCACACACGCTCTTTACGCCCGAGCTCGATGTTGCCAAGAGTCTGGACATCGCGATAATAGGGAGCCCTGAACGGGTACGGGAGGAGGTAGCGGCTTTCTTTGCGCAAAGTGGTTGTAACTATCTTCTGGGCTCGTTCGCATGGGGGAGCTTGACGCAATCCCAATCCGAAAGTTCTATGGGGTTGTTTGCCGAGAGGGTAATGCCGAATTTTGAATGAGCATTAGGCGCCGGTATGCTCCAGGTACGATGCCGCGTGTGCGACCTGGCGTCTGTAGGTGTTCCACGAATGTACCCCGGAATCTTTTGGTAGGACTTATAACGGGGTTTTTACTTGGGTTGTTTGGACGCGATCCGAGTATTGAGTTATCCTAAAACGAGCTATGTTGCGTAGTACCCACAAGTATTATGCTCGGGGAAATGCCGTGAAGGAGCGATTCTTATATGCCCAAAGGACCTCACGAGACGACTTTAGTGGAGCTAGGGTCCGTAAAAGTAGTAGACGGCTTCCAAGACGGGAATGCGTACCAAAAACGAAGACCGCCGGGTAAACGTATTCCCAAACGACTTCTGCAGTTGCTCTCCTCCTACTCGCATTCAAAAAGCGTTCCCAAATGGAAACGAGAAGTTGAAAAATGCGTAACTATAGACCATCTTCGGCTGGTTATGGAGAAGAGGGTGCCGCCGATCGTCAGAGAATATTATCGTGGTGGTGCGGATAACGAAATTACTCTGCGGGACAACGTGTTAGCATTTGAACGCGAGCGTTTTAACCCGAGGACCGCCGTCCAACTAGATACGGTCGCAATGCAGACGAACGTTCTAGGGCATGAGATAGAGATGCCGGTTATCGCCGCGCCGGTCGGGAGTACACGGATGTTGTGGCCTCAAGGTGAGGTTGCAGCTGCTACGGTGGCTCGTGACGTCGGGACAATTTACGCGCTTTCAACTATGACAGGAACCGATCTAGAGGAGGTTCGCTCGCAATCTCAAGCGGCTTGTTGGTATCAACTATACCTTGTTGGCGGAAAGGAAGTGGCGACCCGCAGCATCGAGCGTGCCAAGAAGGCCGGATACTCCGCGCTAGTGCTAACGGTGGACACTGCAGTCGCGGGGAATCGGGCTGAGCATGAGCGACTCGGTGCCTCGCGGGCGATAACGGGGACGATTTTTCAGAAAATGCTGTTCGCCCCTCAAATGTTGAACCATCTTTCCTGGCTCGGTGGTTTTTATGCAGACGGGGGTATGATGGAATTCCGCAACGTCATTTTGGAAAACGGCCGGCCTATGCCATATGCAGATGTTGCATCGCAACTGCGCTCTTCAGTGATCACCTGGGATGATCTTGCGTGGATCCGGCGGGTTTGGGAAAACAACGGGCCGATTTTGTTGAAAGGTGTGCAGGGTGTTGAGGACGCACACCTTGCTTTGGAGCACGGAGTAGACGGGATTATCATTTCCAATCACGGCGGACGTCAAATGGATCGTGTTTATCCGACTCTGCATATTCTCAAAGAAGTCGCGCCGGCGTTGAAGGATTCAAACATGGCGGTGTTGTTAGACGGAGGTATACGTTCGGGAAGCGACGTAGCCATTGCTTTGGCATATGGGGCTAACGCGGTCCTCGCAGGAAGGGCGTACATATATGGGCTCGGAGCGGGGGGAAGAACAGGCGTCCGCAGGGCGTTCGATATACTTAAAAAAGAGCTCGAGGACACACTCCGTTTGCTCGGGTGCAGGTCCGTTCAGGAGCTGAACGCCGTTGATCATTTGCGCACTTACCCGTTTTCCTAGTGATCGCAAGGCGACGATAGTTCTCTGCTGACCCTGGTTCTGTATTATCCGGCCTTCTTCAATCTAGGATAATCTTGTCGATGTGCGCGCATCCAGGATTGAATTTCGGGAAGGCGCTCGACTTGTTGGTGCACACTTTTAAGTTTGGGGAAGGCCTGGTCAAATAGGGTTTCCCTTATGTCTATTAAATGGTTCAGCCGATTGAATACGCAAATATCCGCCCACGTGAGTCTCCCCCCGACCATGTGGGAATCGGTCACGAGTTGCTCAAGACAAGAAAGACGTTCAGGAAGTTGGTTGTCTAGCCAGGCATCGATTCGCGCGTCCCGTTCCGCTTTAGGGACCTGTTTCGTTCCGGGTGCACCGGGAACGCCGTCATAGGTCATCTTTGCGATGGCTGACTGAATCTCTGCCTGATGTACCACAATCATGTCGGTTCTTGCGGCTTCTTTTGGGTCCGACGGATACAATTGTGCTAGGTTCGCAGCAAGTCGACATATGCTGTCGGTCTGTCCAATCAGTACTCCGTCGATCTCTAAAGCGGGGATCTGCCTGAAGGGTAGTCTCGCTTTGAGTTCATCCATCTGTGAGAATTGCTCAATCGTGTAGCGTTTGTCCGTAAACTCGACGCCACCCACCGACAGGAGCAATCGTACGGGCTCGCCGATACCCCGCCCGTGAAAATAATGAAAGATTATTTCAATTGCCATTGTTGTCGAAGCGTCCCTTTCGTTAGAGTCTATTGAGTGCGCGCTGCTTCGGTGTCCATTGGCAGCAGAAAAAACCAAAGGTCTCGGCGAACACCGGCTTCCTTCATAGCGGTCTGCGCGGCTCGTATTACCTTTCCCGTTTGTGTTGCATCTCGAAACCATCGCAAACTGGCCCAGGCAGCCGGTGTGTGATCCGCAATCGCAAGGGCAGCCATTTCATAGTAGCCCCGTATATCATGCGCTACTCGTGCCGGGACACCCGGTATTTGGGCTTCTTTCCAAGGGGTACCCTCAACAATCTTAATGAACGATTCAATAGCGGCTGGTATATCGTCGGCGGATACAGCCCGCCCGGCCCCGACTCGGTTGCCGTATTTTTCTACTGCTCGGTCGTATGCGGCACGTAGTCCCCGGGCCTCATCTACGGCCGGGTGCGCCGTGTTGTCGTGCCGTGGTGGAAGCGGGCACATGAACGATTCTGCTCGCTGGTCGGATACGGATTCTGCGAAATCTTCAACACCGGGTTCTTTCCGGGTGAGAAGAGAAAAAGCGTGTTTTAGGACGCGATGTTGAAATTCTGCGTCGTTTGGTTTGCCCACAGGTCTTCCCAGCGGGAAGTCGCAGGCTAAACCGCGCGGGGGTGCAGTGCCTATCATTTGGCGGCGAATGGACCCCAGAGCGATTGTTGCCATACCAGCTGCTTCAAAGATGTGGGCTAGCGTACATACTGTACGCGTACACAAAGGTCACACTGGCGTTAAAAGCACAACGTCCACCCCTTGTTGCCTGAGCAGCGCAGCGCCCGCCGGTCCCCCGTCGATACGGATCTGGGCGAGATCAAATTGGTTTCCGGCGTAGGCCAAATGAGTCTTCGCGACTGTACCGATTTTGCCCTGTTTCGCCAGTTCTTCCAGCCGATCAATCGGGAAAACTACGTTTAAATCGGCTGCGACACCCGAAGCATCAAAGTTTGGACTCCAATGACCAACGACGTAGTCCCGGCGCGATCCGTCGAGTTCCCTGTAGCTAGTGTCCGTCGCTGCAAAATCTTCTTGCTCCGGATGATGCAAGGACGCTGACGTCACAATCGCAACAGTTGCCCGGTCGAGCGGCGGAGGGCTTGTGAACGCCGGCTTCTCAAATTTTGGACACTCGATGTCTTCCACTGCCTTTTTGATATCTGTATCTGCCATGATAATCCCTTTAAATGAGTCGGTAGGCTGCAGAGACGTTTTCCCCGAGAATGCCTCGTCGAGCAGTATCCTTCATTGGAGCTACCAGTGTCTTTAGTTCTTCCAGATAATTGGCGGGGTGATCTGGGTGCGGATAATCACTTGCCCAAAAAAACTTGTCGGGTCCCACCAGTTCCGTGAGGGACGCTATCGTGCGTTCTTCTGGATCGGCCGAAATATAACACTGACGCTTGAAGTAATAAGAAGGCTTTTCTCGAAGTCGAACCGTGGCGCCAAATGTTGTCCCGGCAAAGATCGCATCTGCTCTATCTAGGAAGTAACCGATCCAACCCGCCTGCGACTCAAGGACCACAACCCGTAGTTGCGGAAACCGTTCGAAAACGCCGAGTTGAAAAAAAGTACCAAACGCGTGTTGCACACCTTGACCGGCAAAAAGGTCCACATACCACATCGCCCACCCAAATCGGTCATAACGTTGGTGGATGCCCCATTCTGGTGGCTCGAAAGTCGGATGAATAGCCAAGGGCACATCAAGTTCTTGTGCGGTAGCAAAAACCTTATCGTGGCGAGCATCCCCATGCGGTATCCTGGTGATAGTAAAGGGGCTGACGAAGGCTCCTTTGCAACCATCCTCTACCGCGCGCGTCAGTTCCAGAGCGGCTTCTTCAGGATCACCTAGGGACAAATGTGCTTTAGGAATTAACCTCCCGCCCGAGTCACGGCAAAAATCGGCTATCCATCTGTTGTAAGCACGGCAATAGGCGGTAGACAGTTCCGAGTCTAGCAGTTCCGCCTCCCATAAGAGTCCAATAGTGGGATATAAAATAGATTTGTCCATCCCTTCTCGGTCGAGGAGTTGCACTCTTTCTTGCATATCCATCGTGCCAAAGGCAGCACCGTGGAGGTAGGTCAGCTCTGGCCCTGGCCTAAGCCCGCGGATTTCTTCAGGGGCAATTTCTCCAGAAAGTGCCTTTTCCCGCATGGTGGTGGCTTCGTTCACCTGTTTGCCCATGCCTCCTAGGGTGCCCAAGGTACCTGGGCGTGTCAGTTTTGACCGTCTCCCGTCGATCTCAAGGTACTCGTACTTATCGTCAGGATCCACGCGAATTTGGAGCGCCCGACCCCTATATTTAGGGTCCAGATACTTTAACCATAAATCCGGTGGTTCGAGAATATGTCCGTCGCAATCAATCAATAATGAGTCGTTTTGCATATTTTCCCTCGTGTACTTAGTCTCGGACAGTTCCGATGCTGTAACAGAAAGATCCATAAGATTCAAAGGTCTAAGTAAGGGGTAAAAACCCGTTTGTGTAATCGCGCCTACTCTTCTACAATAGGGCGTCAGTATGATCAGAGAAAATGGAGGAAGGGTACAATGAAAGTCGGGACCATAATGCAATTAACCAGCTTTGATGGGAAGCCTGATCTT
>CAYWPF010000086.1:0-17452 GCA_964460065.1 uncultured Enterobacteriaceae bacterium | reverse complement strand
TGCAGTTTCATCACATCCCCGCACTCCGGAGCACCCACAACACCCGTCCCTACATTTCCCTCGTCTTTCTCGAAACTGCCTACGTTCTTCGGCCTCTCAAAATGCTCAACCACCTTTTCCGTATACGCCATAATGTTTTCCTCCTCGATTGGGTGTCGTCTTAGCCTGCTGTCTAATCGGGTATAGGGACAACTGGGATGTTAGAGTCCTAGAGTCCACCTTGTCAACAGCACCAAGCTTGCAAAGGCCCTAACTTCGTCATTTCTTCTGTTACCACTTTTCGTATTTAATGAGCGTCCTTTCGTACTTCGCTTTACGCAGTACGTCTCTCAATGCCAGTAGAGACTTGCCTATCCCACATGTGTAGAATCGTCTCCTAGTCCCATCGTTCACTGAGTAGCGTTTCTCGACGATGGGCAGCAGGGCGCGCGCATCCGAATAATTATGAATCAAGATAGGTTCGAACGAAAATCGCGAATACCGCTCTTGCCAAGAATGCCACTCGTCGTAGTACAAAAGTGCTGTCCGGTCACGTTCGCCATAGATCAAACGAATAGGGCACGAATGGTCCCCGGACAACGCCTGATGTATCATAGGTCTAAATGGCACTACACCCGTCCGGTCGGCTATGAAGACCTGCTCACAGTCTTCACTCCGATCTAGAACGAACTTCCCCCACGGACCACTGAATTGGAGAACGTCATTCTCTTTGCGACCAAAAAGGTAAGAGGAGCCGAGCCCACCATCAACCCTATTCAAGCATATTTCAAAGACCGTCCCATCATCGGCGGGTAAGGATGCAACAGTATAAGCCCGCGTTATGGTCGTTTGGCCAACTGGGAGCAGAAATGAAAGGAACTGCCCCGGGCGAAACGGAACCGCCGATCCCCGCAGCACTTTAAGGAAGAGTGAACGCGTGTTGGTGTTATGATTGTATATGCTCTCGATTCTCGCAAGATTTACGGTTTGCGAATCCATAGAAATCCATTTCGAGAATCATGCCTGCTGGTTGATCGTATAACGAGGAATAATAATTCTTACTTCACCTGAACTAACGATAGCCTGACAACCCAAGCGAGAGGTCGCCGTGAGTCCTGGTGCCTTGTCGAGCATATCATCCTCTTCTTCCTCATTCTCACTTAGGTGTCCCATCCCATCGAGCACCACTATATGGCAAGTGGTACATGCACAGTTGCCACCACACGCATGCTCTAATGCTACGCCGTGACCCAGTAAAATATCCAGCACGGAGCCAGGTTCACCATCATGATGAAACGGCGCCCTTTCCGGATCAAATTCGATGATTTCGTCCGCACGCTGGTCTTCAAAAGAAACGTGTAGTTTCGCCATGATTTTGTTTTTTTGGCGTCCTGACGCCCCTCCTATTGCAACATCTCCGAGTGGCCATCCGCTGCCTCTACCTTAGCGAGAATGCTTTTTGCTATTTCCAGAAAGGTCGCGCACTGAGGGTCGTTCTCGTCCCGGAAAACAATTGGGTCGCCGGCGTCACCACTCATCGCTATCTGCCTGCTTATCGGGATCTCACCGAGTATTGGCAACCCGAATTCCTGCGCGATCTTTGCACCGCCACCACGGTCAAAAACGTGCGCTTCATGCCCGCAGGAACTACAAGTTAAGTAACTCATGTTCTCCACCACACCGAGCACCGGCACATCAACTTCTTCAAACATCTTAATTCCTCTCCTCACATCTAGGAGAGCAACATCCTGCGGCGTGGTAACAATTACGCCGCCGGCAAAAGGAACCTTTTGCACCAACGTAAGTTGAGCATCACCCGTACCAGGAGGTAGATCGACCACCAAAACATCCAACTCCCCCCACTGGACTTTTGAGATGAATTCCGTCAGCAACTTATCGATCATAGGGCCACGCCATATTACCGCCTTTCCTTCCGGGACAAGGAATCCCATCGACATCACACGGATGTCGTTACTTGTAACCGGAACTAACCTCTTGTCTTCAGTGCTCTTAGGCTTCTCAGTGATCCCGAGCATCAGAGGAATGCTAGGCCCGTAGACATCAGCATCCATACGGCCAACTCGTTGGCCCATCTTCGCCATGGCGCCTGCTAGGTTTACCGAAACAGTCGACTTACCGACGCCCCCTTTTCCACTAGCAACCGCAATAACGCTCCTCACACCCGGAATATCTGGCTTGATCGCTTTTGGCGCTGGCTTGGTCGCCTCCGCTTGTTCAATCGTGATCTCAACAGGAACATGCACCAGCGGCCCAACCGCGCTCATTACGCTTTTGCTAATAGCATCGATGATTTCTCGATTGCCGGTAGAAGGTGCGAGTTCTATCGTTATGGAAGCACCACCGACCACAATATCTTTCACAACGCCAAACGCGACTATGTCACGACTAAATCCCGGGTATTTAACTTGTTTCAAAGCTTCCAACAGTTCTTGGGGCTTTATGTTCTTAGCCATGGTTCCTCTCTCAATTCGGGTCCCCTATTTTTCTTCGTTCGTCATCCAGGCTACGGAGGTAATCGTGAGTATAGATTCCCGTCTCGTGCCCATCATCCCAGGTTGCATTGACAGCATAGTTACCAACGGGAGTGATCTTAATCAGTTTTGGATTCTCGACTTCCACAAAGTGGCGTTCACCGCCGTGGCCCTGACACACTGCACAGGGACACCACCCCCGCAGAACCCTGAACGAATAGTCGCTTATTGTGTCATCGTCCCACAGTACGCGGACAAGATCCTCATCAGGGATGGGCGTTAGAAGGATTGGCGTCGGCACTTAATACCTCATCTCTATGACATTTTCGTCCTACTTAGTGTACCACAGCCGGCAATTGCATCTCGGGGGCCTCTACCACACTCCGTGCAATTTTAAAAAATTCCTGAGCTACCAGGTGCTCCGGTTCAGTCGTTACCAGCGGACGGCCGCTGTCCCCTCCCGCCCTCAACTCTTCTACCAAAGGCACTGTTCCCAAAACCGTTAGGCCGGTCTTTTGCGCTGCGCCTCTCCCGAATATCTCTTCTTTTTCACCGCAGACAGGGCATTGATACACACTCATGTTCTCTACAATTCCCAGAATCGGGACCTTTACCTGATTGAACATCCCAATTCCCCGCTGCACATCCAATAGGGCGACATCCTGGGGTGTCGTAACAATCACACCAAGATCCACATTTACCTCCTGGGTCAAGGTTAGCGCTACATCCCCTGTCCCTGGCGGCAAATCGATTACTAGATAATCCACGTCCTCCCATACTACGTCGCGCAGGAACTGACGAACTATACTCATTACTATGGGTCCGCGCCAAATAACCGGAGATTGGTCATCCAAAAAGAAGCCCATGGAGATCAAGTTTACGCCCAAGCTCTCTACCGGATATATTTTCTTATCCTGTGCGGGTCTGGGCGCATTTTTTGCCCCCATCATGAGAGGCACACTAGGCCCATATATATCCGCGTCCAATAGCCCTACTTTGTAGCCCAACGAGCCAAGCGCTAACGCCAAATTTACCGCTACTGTAGATTTGCCAACGCCGCCCTTCCCGCTGGCTACTGCGAGTATACGTCCTACTCCCTGTAATCTTCCGCGCCCCTTCTCCCCTTTACTGGTTTCATCCATTGTGGTGCGGCCAGGATCCGAGTTCACTGCGTGCACGTGAACCCTCTCAATTCCCGATATCTGCTTCAGATGCTCGGTGATCATCGCACGTAGGTTCTGAAGCACGTCTTCTTTAACATTTCCGGCGCGGAGGGATATAATTACGCTGCCTGGACCTTTCTCGATTTTTTCGACAATCCCCAGAGTGACAATATCTTGCTTAGACCCCGGGTAAAGCACTTGTTTCAGAAGGTCCGCAATTTGATCTTCCGGTATAGTTTTTCCCACTTATTTCACTCCATTCGCTTCCATGGAAACAGAGAGGCTGACCACCAAACGCAGCGGCGAAGTCTCAGATATCAAGGCCCGGCAAGCCGTTCAAGAACCACGGTAAAACAATTTACAAGGGCCATACGTGAGGAATACACAGGATCGAGACTAGAAACAGAATACTCTTGAGCGGCAGGCCGATCTTCACAAAATCAGAAAAACTGTATCCGCCGGCACCGTAAACCATCAGATTCGTTTGATATCCTAAGGGCAACACAAAACTCGAAGAGGCCGCTATCGTTACTGCGATAGCGAATGGTCTTGGATCCACCCCAAATTGGAGCGCTACTTCATGAGATATGGGAAAGACAAGTGCCACTGCTGCCGCGTTTGATATCATTTCAGAAAAAAACGACGTAACCAAGTAGACCGCGGCAAGGAGCCCGACAGGCCCTAGACTCACCGCTATTTCCAATAGCGTCGAAGCTACTAAACCCGCTGTACCTGTCTTTTCCAGAGCCCTCCCAATCCCAAACGCTGCCGCGATAGTTATAAGAACTGACATATCAACAGCACCACGAGCTTGTCCAAGCGGTATACATCCAAGCACCACTAACGTGATAGCACCCAACAACGCTGCGGTGACAATCGGAATGACTCCAAAGGTTACGAAGCTCACCAGGGCCAAGAGCACAAACAATGCCGGGATAGCCTTCTCATAACGAGGGACATGGCTATCACCCACCTCCGACACCAAGTAAAAATGCGGGGAGTTTCTGTAGGCACGAGCAACTCCGGGCGAGGTTTCTAATAACAAAGTATCGCCCGCATGCAGAACGATGTCACCAATTTTTCCAACTATCCGAGTCTCCCCCCTATGGACCGCCACAACGGCGGCTCCGTACTGCGTTCTGAAGTTGGCCCCCCTGATAGTGCTCCCAACAAGGGGCGATTCAGAAGACACCACAGCCTCACTTAAATTACCATGTTCCCACAGACGTTGACGCCCCTCACGGCGCTCCTGCGCCGGAGCCAAGCCTCGTATCTTCTGGAGATCCACAATCGTCGACACTACCCCCGTGAAAACCATGACATCTCCCACAACGATGCGCTCTTGCGGGCCAACCGGTCCAACTCGGTGCTTCCCTCTTTCTATATCGATAAGAAACAAGCCCGGAAGACGTCGCAGGCCCGCTTGCGCTATGGTCTTCCCAAGGAGAGGGCAATCCGGGAGGACCTTTAATTCCACTATGTACTCACGACTGTTGTCCTCAATCTGTTCCGTGAGCCCCTTATGATCGGGCAACAAATACCAACCCACCCCGGCAATAAAAAGGAGTCCAACAACTGCGCAGGGTAACCCGACCGCAGCGAGCTCAAAGAATGATAAACTCTGCATACCGGCGCCTACCATTAGGCTGTTGCCTACTAGGTTCGTCGATGTGCCTATCAACGTGCAAGTACCACCAAGGATAGTAGCGTAAGAAAGCGGAATTAAGTATCGCGACGGGGAAACGCCATTCCTCCTTGCCCAATCATTCACGACCGGAACAAACATCGCAACGATCGGTGTACTGTTCAGAAAAGCCGAGGTGCCAGCCGCAGATAACATCATTTTCGAAAGTGAGCGACGTCCAGTTGGGTTTTGGCCAAAGATACGGTTTGCTACGAACGCGAGAGCTCCGGTGTGCTGCAAAGCCCCGGCTACCACAAACAGGGCCGCGATCGATACTATTCCTGGGTTGGCGAAGCCCGCCAAGGCCTCTTCCGTTGTCAGTACCCCCGAGGCGAGCAACAAGGCGAGAAGACCTAAAAATATTACCTCCGGGGGGAGGACCCTCCTGAACATACCAATAAGGCAGCAGAACAAGCCCCCGATTGTGATCCAACCCTCCCAATTCATAGCATGCGCTTCCACAACGGGTATCACTCGATACGCAGGTATTAGTTATCGTACTTGTTTCGAACCGCGGACATCAACGGCATAACGGTTCACCAAAATCACCTCGCACTCATGTCTCCGCTGCCCGATCCGTCGCGGTTAAAGATCGATTTGAGACGGGACCGGCCTAAAGGACTATAGGACTAAAAGATTGCAAGCTAGTGCCTGTTATACGCTAAATGGCGGGTAAATACGTCACACGACGTAGCCTAGGCACTCCGCGCATAAGGGTTTGCAATGCTGGCCTACAATACATCCTTTATTCTTTCGTTCTGGCGTCGGCACCTGTCCCGCTGGCTGGGGGATTCGCAGAAACTCTGTGTAGCAAAAGATACGGTTGACCTCCGGTATTCATGATTTTGGTTATGCCCATAGTTCCATACTGGTACCCTATAAGCGTCCCGGTGAACCAATGTGAATCTCCCTCTTCGGGGATTCTTTTAACCATATCCTGGGCAACATACAAAATTAGCATTTTGTCCCACAGACTCGGTGTTATGGATATCGAGCCGTTCCCCGCCAAAAAAGTAGGCACAATTGTCATACCGTAATATTCAACGTATTCTCCTGCTCCTTCTCCTACCTTATGTAAAAAGTATCGTCTCTTTTCTCGGCCGGGGAAATGGCGATGTCCACCAGTGACCGTGATTTCTTGGCCGACCTTCTGATTAGAAAAAAATCGCAGAAACTGGCTAGCCATACTCTGTTTTGGGCCTACTATGGACATGACGCCAAGTAGTGTAGCGACGACAATTACTTTTTTTTCTGGTATCCTCATTAGGAGACCTTACCTGTTCTTGCGCGGTATTCGGTAAACGACTCGCACGCCCCCGGAATGAAAAGGTTTACTCAATGCGGAGACTGTAACACCGTTTTCTTGATGGTCTACGATAGCTCGCGAAGATAGCAAAAAGCAATGCAATCCAATGGAAGCGTACGAAAGAGAACCTTACTAAGCGACAGGAGAAATCAGAACCTCCCGGCCGTCAGGCCTACGCCAGATGTCGCAGCTGCCATTCAACTGTTGCCGCTGGCACTGAAGACAGTGCAACAACCGCGCGTTAGAGCGATCTCCCAAAAAATCGTTGACCATGTCTGCTCCGAGTTAAATATCCGAAGTATCCGAGTAAACGTGCACGGGGTACGGCCGTCTGACGAAGACGGCGAACTTCACGGACTCTACACGCAATACGATGGAGGCAGTGCCCAAGATTCCATACAGGTCTGGATGAGAACCGCGAAACTCAAAAATCCGGTAGCCTTCCGGACTTTCTTGCGCACTCTTTTACACGAGCTTTGCCATCACTTAGATTACGTCTATCTCCGCTTTGGAGAATCTCGCCATACGGATGCATTCTTTAGCCGTGAATCCAAACTCTTTCATTCCCTCACAGCTAAGCCTGCACCTTCACAAAAAAAGGAGGCTCCATCTTTATCGGAGATGGTCTCCGAGATTCTGCGCGGTCGGTCTCGGCTGGAACAAAACGAAAAAAACAACTCTACCAAGGCGCTTTAATCTACCAGCGGAGCAAGGGAATTGTTTTCCAGTACAATGCCTAAACGTCATCACGTTTACCCTGCCAACCAGCAAGACGTAGCAGCAAAGTCTTTTTTACAGATCCGATGAAAATAGTTCGGCAAGACAGCGTCCAAGATTTTTAGCCTGGCCTCATATAGTTTCACGCACATGTGCTATAGTAACTCGCTCATGCAAGAGTGAAGGAGAGCATATGCAGGAACGGGTATGCGTAAGCGAAATTGCCAAATATGAAGGTCAAAACGTATTTCTCCAGGGCTGGTTGTACAACAAGCGATCCAGCGGGAAATTGCATTTCCTTCAGATCCGGGACGGAACGGGAACGATCCAGTGCGTAATTTTCAAGTCCGACGTCTCGGGTAACACCTTCAAGCTGGCCGGGGAGATAACCCAGGAGTCCTCGGTAACGGTCAGAGGAAACGTTAGGGCGGATGCCAGGTCCGCGATTGGTTACGAGATTGCGGTTACCCACCTTGAAATAGGCCAGCAAGCGGAAAACTACCCTATCTCACCTAAGGAACACGGAATCGCTTTCTTACTTGACCACCGTCACCTATGGCTACGTTCCGCTAGGCAACAAGCTGTCTTGCGGATACGGAGCGAAGTCATAAAGATCTGTAGAGATTATTTTGACAGGAAAGGCTTCACCCTGCTGGATGCGCCTATTTTTACGCCTTCCGCGTGCGAGGGTACTACAAATCTTTTCCCAGTAGAATACTTCGATCATACCGTGTATCTCACACAAAGTGGGCAACTCTACATGGAAGCCGGGGCAATGGCATTTGGAAAGGTCTATTGTTGTGGACCGACTTTCCGTGCCGAGAAATCCAAAACCCGGCGGCACTTGACTGAGTTTTGGATGATTGAGCCGGAGGTGGCATTTTGCGATCTCGCCGAAGACATGGACTTGGCCGAGGACTTTCTCCAAACTGTCGTTCAGCACATCATCCGTGTGAAGGCCGACGAGCTGCAAACTCTAGAACGCGATATTTCCAAACTCGAAAACATCCAAAAGCCTTTCCCCCGTATCTCTTATCAAGAGGCGATAGAACGCTTAGCCCGTAAGGGTATCACGCTTAGGTGGGGCGATGATTTCGGAGGCGACGACGAGACAATCTTATCCAAAGATTTCGATCGACCCGTGATCGTGCACCGCTACCCAGCAGAGAACAAAGCCTTCTATATGAAGACTGATCCAGAGGACAATCGCGTAGCCTTGTGCATGGACGTCCTGGCACCCGAAGGGTATGGAGAGATCATCGGTGGAGGACAACGCGAGGACGACCTTACCCAACTACGGACGAAAATCGCGAATCACAAACTGCCTGAGAAAGCGTTTGATTGGTACTTGGACTTAAGACGGTATGGCTCGGTACCTCACGCGGGCTTCGGAATGGGGATAGAGCGGCTCGTAACTTGGCTTTGCGGTTTGCACCATGTCCGAGAGACGATACCGTTCCCAAGGACACTGGAACGGGTGACACCTTAAAGATGCGGGTAGCGTCAGCATCTCTCTTACACTGGAGACAGTGGCTCGGGGGACTCCACACCCGGGCCACGTCGTTCGGCCTCACTAATTGCTCTCAATAGCGCAACGTTATCACCATGTCCGGTTCTATGCGCGATAACTCTTCCTTGTATGGGTTTTCCCAACAGGTAAAGATCTCCCAGAAGATCCAGAATCTTGTGCCTGACTAACTCATCATCAAAGCGCAAGGGTGGATTAATTACACCTTGTTCGCCTATCAAAATGCAATTATTGAGGCGCCCGCCATTGGCGAGCCCCATTTCTTCTAGAGTCTCAATCTCTTTCAGAAAACCGAAAGTCCTGGCGGGTGCTATCATTTCGCGATAACTCACCGTATCTCGGTGTCTATATACGAATTCCTGCCTGCCAACCGGCTCCGGGTACTCCAAGCAGTAGGAAACCTCTAAACTCTTGAAGGGCTCCACTCTGAGAAATTTGCCAGAGGCAGGATCACCCACTTGATATGGCCTGTCCACCACAAGCGGTTCAATCTCCTCAGCCTGCTCTACTACGCCGGCCTCGTCCAGAAGGTCACAAAACTCGAGCGCCGATCCGTCCAGTATCGGAACTTCGCTTTGCAATTTGACAAGAAGGTTGGTGATACCATATCCGTGCAACGCCGAGAGCAGATGCTCTACCGTCTTTACACCCATACCATCTTTATAAAGGCTCGTAGCGTAGCCTGTGGACTGAACATACTTGACGTTGGCTGGGATCATCACATCCGCAGACAAGGCGCCGAAAAGGATTCCACTCCCGGGAGGCAACGGATGCAGAATGATACCGGTCCGCACGCCCGAGTGTAATCCACGTCCATGAGCCACAACGCTTTTCGCAATGGTACGTCCCTGGGTCCGTAGGCTACCCTGGCCTGTTACTTTTGAGGCATCCCCAGTTCGGCGATGCCCATCCGTGGACGCCTCGTCTCCTTGGTTACCCCCCACAGCTCTACGCACTGACCGGAGCAGCGTCTCTAAAGAAAACGGTTTCTCAATAAAATCTATAGCTCCTAATTTCGTCGCACGCACGGCCGTGTCAATAGAACCATGCCCGGACATGATTATGACCGGGAGAGAAGAATCTCCAGCTTGCAACTCTTCAAGTAAAGTTATTCCATCGACATGCGGCATCCATATGTCTAGAATAACAAGATCTGGACTCTGTTCGAGTACCAAGTCAGCTACCCCTGCCCCGGATTCCGCCTCCAGAACACGAAAACCTTCATCCTGCAGAATACCTCTCAAGGTTGACCGGATTTGAGCCTCATCATCGACTATCAATATGAGTTCCCGCATAAGTCACAATTCCTATTTCAGCTTTGCTTATCGCCGATAGAAAGGCCAGCAGAATCCCCGATAATACGTGCTTGGGGATCTGCCCGTCTGACTGGTATCTCAATTACGAACCGACTCCCACGCGGTACATTGTCCCGAACCCGAATGAACGCCTGATGTTCGGCCACCACCGTAGCCACGATGGCCAAGCCCAAACCGGTTCCGTCCTTCTTCGTAGAGACGTAAGGCTCGAACAGTCTCTCTTTTATGTCTGCTGGGACTCCGCAACCATTGTCTACCACTTCGAGCCGGACTATACCAAGAGGCTGTAGATATCTGGTAACGACCTCAACCTTACCTACGTCACCGTTTCCTTCTGTTCTGCAGGCCGCCACAGCGTTGTCCAGAAGATTTCGAATGACGCGCCTCATACCTTCTGGATCTAGCTGCAGCAACGGAACGGTCCGGTCCGGCGCAAAAACAAAATCCAAATCCCGGTGTGCCTCTGCCAACAAGACTAGTGTTTCCTGAGCCAATGCATTCAAATCATGCGGACTATGTTCGCCCGCTGGGAGGCGCGCAAAGGTGGAAAATTCATTGACAAGCTTCTTAATAGCATCAACCTCGTGGGCTATACTCTGGACACACTCTTCGAAAACACCATTGTCGTTTTTGATCTGCGGAGCAAATCTTTTGCGCAACCGTTGCGCCGCAAGTTGGATAGGCGTTAACGGATTCTTAATTTCGTGTGCTATTCTTCTGGCAACCTCACGCCAAGCCTCCATACGTTCGACCATAACTATCTGTGTAACGTCCTCGAAGAAACACAATACCGCAAGTTCGCTATCGGGGTCCATTGGTAGTGACGTTCCGGTAATGAGCAAAGAGCGAGACGAACCTCCGCTGGTCAACCTCAACTGTCCTTGTCGCTCCTCTGATGCTTGACCAATCTGCGCTTCTCGGCCCGGAAGCAATTCTGCGACGATCCGTCGAACTTCTTCGAATTCAGCGTTAGAAAAACTTGTCCTAAAGTCATGACCCATCACGTCATTGGCAATCAGGCCGAGTTGCTGTTCGGCCGCAGGATTGATTGTAGATAATCTTCCCCGCTTGTCGAAGGAAACCACGCCGGCGTTAATATTCCCCAACAATATCTCCATGTACCGCCTGCGTGACTCTAACTGTTGATGGCTCTGTTGAAGCTCAACCGTCATACGATTGAACGCGGAAACCAGCGTCCCAATTTCATCCTCTCCCTCCCCCTCAATACGATGCGCCCAATGTCCCTGCGCGACCTCTTTGGTGGCTGCGGAAAGTTGCTGCAAGGGCACCGTAATTTTCTTGGCGAGGTACAAGCCCACCCAGATAGCAGAAAATATAACTACCAACGTCACCAACACCATAGTTATGACGTAGTTGTTTTTTATGGGCTGTTTCAGAATAGTCAGCTGGCGGTACTCGCTCAGCGCTTCTACTACCTGTGCTCCTTGCTTTACAACGTGAAGAGGCACCTCACTGCCGGCCACCACAACGCCTAACAGACGTGCACCCAGCACGACCGGTACCCCTCCGTATACAAGTTCCACCTCTCCGGTCCCTACAATCTGGCGTACCTCTTCCGTCTCAGAGAGCACCCTTTCTAGAAGCGCCTCGTTCAACTCGGGAGCGATGGGCATACCTCCAGTTTCGGGGGCGCTAGCTATGAGAGTAAGGTTCTGAGAATAAAACATGAGCTGCGTCAGGCCTGTGCGTTCTTGTTCAGCACTAACATGTCTTTGTAATGCCTCGGAACGAGACGACCTCGTGAGACCAGAGTCTATTATCGTCTTCGAAATATGCCTTGCGTGTTCCAACACTCTGTCGGCCATGTCAGCGTATACACCGTCGACTACCTCTAATGAGCCCGTGAGAGAGTTCTCGACACGCAAAGCAAACCAGTTCTCTATTGACTTGGTCATAAAACCGATACCGATAAAAAAGAGCAATACGGCAGGAAAGAGAGAGATACCAAGAAATGCTAAGACGAGCCGGGAACGAAGGTGGGCGCCTGGTAGTTTGCGTCGTCTCTCATAAAAAAGTTTAATCAAATTTCGTCCAACCAGAAACACAATCAGCACTAGAAGGATTATGTTCAGGTTAATGAGTAACACGAAGACAACATTGCTCATTAGACTGGGGCTATCACTCAGTTGGGGCGGGCGGCTCTGGAGAAACGCGAAAAGAAATATGCCGAACGCTGCCGCCAAGATGACAAGTCCTTCCCAACGTTGGCGGATTTTTTGGTCGTCGGAGCGCTTTTCCGTGTGTACGGAGACCTGGGATTTCATTCGCCCTCTTGCGCTAAGCTCTGGAGGTGACTCTCCACTTTTTTAACCTATGGACCAAACTACGCTTTCCATCGCGCACGAAAACGACAAGCTTCAAAATAGGTCATTTTGCTGTTTTTTTGACGGCTCGTCGATTCGTAAATGCTGGTAAGCCCGGAGCATCGCAATGCGTCCACGCGGCGTTCTCTGCAAAAACCCCTCTTGCAAAAGGTAGGGCTCGTATACATCCTCGATCGTTCCCTTCTCCTCGCCGATGGCAGCTGCAAGTGTCTCGATCCCGACGGGTCCACCTTGAAATTTTTCGATGATCGTTTTTAGAATAGCGATATCCATTTTGTCGAAACCAGCCTCATCTACCTCTATCAGAGCTAGTGCGGCATCGGCTACGGATCGCGTTACTACGGATTTCTTTTTTACTTGAGCGTAATCTCTAACACGGCGAAGCAAACGGTTTGCAATGCGCGGCGTCCCACGAGAACGACGGGCGATTTCTGCCGTACCCTGTGCGTCCAGTTTAACCCCTAGAATAAGGGCCGAACGGCGAATTATAAGCTCCAGTTCTGCGGCCCGATAGAAATCTAGACGAAACGTTGATCCAAACCGGTCCCTCAGAGGCGACGTCAAAAGGCCGGCCCTCGTAGTCGCTCCAACCAGGGTAAAACGCTTCAGAGGCAATTTTATAGTCCGCGCTGACGGTCCCTCTCCCACGACAAGATTCAGTTCGAAATCTTCCATAGCCGGATAGAGAGATTCCTCCACTACATGATTCAGCCGGTGGATTTCATCTATAAAAAGCACTTCCCCCGCTTCCATATTGGTCAAAATCGCGGCAAGGTCGCCGGTACGTTCGATCACGGGACCTATTGTGGCCCGAATGTCGACGCCCATCTCACGTGCAACTATGTGAGCCAACGAAGTTTTACCGAGGCCCGGCGGTCCGCAAAAAAGCACATGATCGAGAGCATCATTTCGTTCCTTCGCTGCGGCGATCGATATGGCAAGGTTTTCCTTCGTTGCCTCCTGACCCACATAGTCCGATAGGTTTTCAGGGCGCAGGGACAAATCCGCAGACAGGGTCTCTTCGGATACACCTTCCTCCGCCGAGGAAACCCGCTGCGGGCTCAATATGTCGCGGCGCACCATTTCTTGTTCATCACCGGTCGTCCGTCGTTCGCGGCCATCTTTCTCTTCTTCACTCACGTACCCAGCCTCCGCAATGAATCCCTGATCACATCCGCAATTGCTATCGTTCCGCTATCTATTATGTCACCTACCGTCTTCTCCGCCTCCGTCCGGCGGAATCCTAAATTGACTAGGGCTGAGACGGCCTCAGAAGAAACGGGACTTGCGGCGTCCGCCCCAGCGGTTCCCTTATCCGGCCCTGCCGTTACTCTCTCCTGCAGTTCGACCACTAATCGCTCAGCCGTCTTCTTACCCACCCCCGGTGTAGCCCGGAGACGTGAGACATCGCGGGACCTAATAGCCTCCTCTAGTTCCTCCACTGGTATTCCTGAGAGGATATTGAGTGAGAGCCTCGGCCCTATACCACTCACACTACAGAGCAACAGGAAGAGAACCTTCTCTTTCTCCTCTAAAAACCCAAATAATAGGAGGGCGTCCTCTCGCGCATGTGTGTGAATATGGAGACTAACACGTTCCCCAATTCCGGGCAGTTTGTAAAATGTTTGCAACGAGACCAAAACTTCATAACCCACTCCGCCGACGTCAACCACAAGGCGGTCAACTTCCTTGGTATGCAAGGAACCATTTAGAAGCGCAATCATAAAATGCTGCTCAACAACCTGTGCTATGCGTCACTTTTGGGCTTCCGCTCCTCAAGAATGCGTGCAACGGCTCCTTCACTAAACATCTTGCGCAACGTTCGGGAACTGCGGCCTCGCCGAACGCTTCTGAAACCATTTTCAGGCGACAAGCCGTCGGAGAAACGAGTGGTGCCACAATGGCAAACTGCAGCGGCCAAGGCGTCTGTAGCGTCTTCGCTCTTGGGAAAAGAGGGCGCGGAGCTACCGCAACCGCGGCTGAGTTGCGCTATAACGGCGTTCTGCACTTGCAACTTCCCTGCACGACCATACCCCGCGACCGCAGTCTTAATTTCAGTGGGATTATACTCTGCCACCGGAACACTAGCAGCGGCTGCCGCTAATAAAATTATGCCTCTGGCTTCACCGAGACGGAGAGCGCTCTGTACATTATGCGCAACGAATGCCTTTTCCAGACTTACAACATCCGGTACCCATTCTTCTATCACCTGACTTAGGCCTTCATGGACTTTGAGCAATCTTTGAGAGAGAACGCCCCGGACCGAGATCACGTCTCCCGCACAAAAACGGAGGCCCTCGCGCGTTTTTTCGACCACGCCCCAGCCCGTCCTCAGCGTACCCGGATCCACTCCCAGAACGCGAATGCGCCGTTTCTCAACAGAATCTATAATCTTCCCCTTCCTCGAAACCCTAAGCTGCCGTGAGGCGTTCTATTTCCTCCTCCGCAATTTCTACGTTTGCGGACACGGTTTGGACATCATCCAATTCTTGCAGTGCTTCCAAAAGGCGCAAAGTCTGCTCCGCAACTTTCCCTGAAAGATTTACGGTGTTTTGAGGGACCATTATAGTTTCGGCGGATAACATCGGTATGCCCGCGTTCTCAACGGCCTGTCGCACCTTCTCAAAGTCATCGGGCACTGTAACGACCTCAAACATTCCATCTCCAACGACTACATCTTCTGCCCCGGCTTCGAGTGCAATCTCGATCAAACGATCCTCTTCGATTGCGGCTTTTTCTATTGTTATGGTACCCTTCGACGTAAACATCCACGCGACGGAGTTCGGCTGGCCTAAGCTGCCTCCATTCTTACTGAAAAGATGCCGTACCTCTGATACCGTTCTGTTCTTATTGTCCGTCAGAGTTTGCAACATTATAGCGGCACCACCCGGCGCATGCCCTTCGTAGACTACCTCGTCGTAACTAACACCTTCGAGTTCTCCAGCCCCCTTTTTCACCGCACGCTCTATAGTATCGCTCGGCATACTTGCGCCCTTCGCGGCGGCAATAGCTGTGCGCAAACGGGGATTCGCGGAAGGGTCACTACCACCGATGCGCGCCGCTATAGAAAGGTCCTTGATCAACTTGGTGAACATCTTGCCTCTTCTGGCATCCTTCACCGCTTTTTTGTGTTTGATCGTACTCCACTTAGAGTGGCCTGACATTTGCCCTGCCTCCGGCACATTTTTTCCAGGCGTAGCACATTCCCCTAATCGAGTAAACGCTCAAAAAAGTCTGTAGAGCAATAATGTAGGCCTATAAGTGCATATAATAACAGGTGTTTCAGGTATGTCTACAGAACGCTTAAGTATAATTTCAATGCGCCTGGGTGAGGTTCTTGTAGTGTCGACGATAGGTACTCGACGATTCTCGTTTGTGACAGGCTACATGGCGTGTTAAAAGAAACATGTCTTAATTTTTTCCGCGTCGCCAAGAAGAACTCATAAGACCGTCGAGAGTTTCTGAAAGCATACACGATAAGGAGGTCTCGTAACCGTGCGTATTATAACCATTTTAGCACATGCCGGCGTTGTAACAGGTCTCGCAGGCTTATTTTTCGGCGTGCTAGCATGGGTATACAATTCTCCTTTCGGCCTCTCAATGGCACTCGGCAGCCTAATCGTTCTTTGCATCAGTGCTGCGGCTGGACGCTTCTACGGCTTTAGCCCCCTGTGGCGATCCTATGGGTGGGAAGATACCGTGACTTTCGCACAGACCGCCTACATTGTCTCCACGCAACAATACCCTCCCTATCTTGTCCGCCAAAAACGAAAGGAGGGAGGCATGCGGTATGGATCGGCCGTCTATCAAATACCTGTAGTCGGTGAAGACCTGCCCGAGGATTCCGAAGCCACGTTCGGCATGCAGTGGCGGGAACATGACGAAGCGCAGCAGGGGCACCAATGGCTGGTTAATGTTGTCGATCAGGGTCGCTTTTCGGAGCTGGAGCCTTTCAAGCCCATAGCCGAACACCTTGCCCAGTAGCCCGGCAAAGTACGCAAAAACGACCCCAAGTCCCTCCGACGATATTTCTTTGTCATCATCACCCAGAAACGTTCGGCTTAAATTTCAACACGGAAATTTCGTCGGACCAATCCTCGAAAGCAATACTGACCGGCATTTCGATGTGTACTTCTTCCGGTTCGCACCCTACAATATTCGTCATAAGTTGAGGGCCTTCTTCTAATTTGACTAACGCTACCACATAGGGAACGTCTGCTTCAAAAGCCTTGGTCACGGGACGATGAACCACTGTGAAAGATACTATGGTAGCGCGGCCTGATGCTCTGACCCAACGGACCCGATCGCTCATACACTTCGTGCAATACAAACGCGGGTAGAACTGATGACTCTCACATTCAAGGCACTCATGAATGTGCAGCTCGTGCTTCTTACACCCGTCCCAAAAAGGTTTTGTCTCGCTCGTCGGAATCGGGAGCCCTTTCGGATTCTTTTTGCTCATAGCGTAGACTCCGTGCCCAGAATCATAGAGCAGTGGGTAGACATGATGCCTCCCTGGGCGTGAATAAAAGCCACGTTTGCCCCGGGCACTTGCCGAACCCCGCACGATCCACGCAGTTGAAAGACCGCTTCTGTAACAGAGAACATCGAGCCGGGATGGCCAGGGTGGCAATGTGAGAGCATTCCTCCGTGAGTGTTGAGAGGAAGTTGACCTCCTATCTCTATTCGCCCATCCTCTACAAATTCGCCTCCCTCGCCCTTAGCACAAAAACCCAGATCCTCCAGTTCGATTAGTACTACGGGCGTGAAGCAGTCGTAAAGTTCTGCCACATCGATATCGCTCGGCCGAAGCCCGGCCATCTTGAACGCACGTTGGCCCGCCTCTTTTGCTGCCGAAGTCGTCAGACTACGCGCCTGGCTAATATGTTCGTGGGAATGGCCCTCTCCTACTCCCAAAATGA
>CAYWPF010000085.1:0-15314 GCA_964460065.1 uncultured Enterobacteriaceae bacterium | reverse complement strand
GACACTGACATAGACAAATGCTGTTCCACCAGCCTTGTGAAGGTCGAAAAACCTTCGACAGCATCGTTGCCACCTATCTTTCGCAGTTCGTCTCGGATGGTCGGACCGAATTCCAACCAGTGGCCATCGGCATCTACCACTGGATGGCGCAACCTTTTACGCACCGATTGACCCGAATTTTTGCTACTCACGGTCATAAATCCTCCTGAAGCACGGTTCACAAGTCGTGAAAGTTTTCTAAATCTCGCCAACGTCCGACTAGTATAGTTAACTTTCTCGGCGAATTACAAGAAGATACGATAGACCACACGACTCTTCCTTAAAGGAACAAGGCTAGGTCCAGAGTCAGAATGCCAAGTTGCTATACAGAACGAAGTTTGAACCTCTGAATCTTACCCGTAGCCGTTTTTGGCAAGTCCGGTACAAATTCGACCCATCGTGGATATTTGTGCGGAAGCAGCCGATCCTTCACAAACTCGCCCAACTCTGCCGCCAGAGAATCCGACTCGGTATAATCTTCCTTGAGCACCACAAAGGCCTTGGGTTTGAGCAGACCGTGTTCATCCATATTTCCTATTATCGCCGCCTCAAGTACGGCATCATGCTCAAATAATGTCGCCTCAACTTCAGCCGGAGATACCCATTGTCCGGAAACCTTGAGCATGTCGTCTGCACGACCACAATAGTGAAAATAGCCCTCGCTGTCTTGAAAATAGGTATCTCCAGTTCGAGTCCAACCGCCCTGCATAGTCCGTGCGGTTCTTTCCGGCTGCTTCCAATAATGCGACGCGGCGGATCCCCCACTAACCAACAGCTGTCCGATTTCTCCTTGGTCAACCGGGACCCCACTCTCATCGACAATTTTGGCGTCGTAGCCAGGGACCACCCGGCCACTGGTTCCAGGCTTACATGTCCCGGGACGGTTCGAAATAAAAATATGCAAAAGTTCTGTCGAACCGATTCCATCCAAAATCTGCAACCCGGTATGTTTTTCCCAGCGACGGAAAACCTCCGGTGGGAGTGCCTCGCCTGCGGAGACACAACTCCGCAAAGAGGATAGACTACGGGCTTCTCCTTCAATTTGCTGCAACTGCGCTGCATACAGTGTCGGTACGCCGAAATATAGCGTAGGTTTCAGACGCTCGATCAAGTCTAATGTGAGAGTGGGAGTAGGACGTTGATGGGCGAGTATTGCCGTAGCACCGCACCACAAGGGGAAGCACATAGAATTCCCCAGGCCATACGCGAAGAACAACTTTGCGGCGGAGAAACAACGGTCTTTCTCACTTACATGGAGAATTCCCTCTCCATAGAGAAGACTTGTCATAACCATGTCCTGATGCCTATGCACCGCAGCTTTGGGACGGCCGGTTGAACCGGAGGAATACAACCAAAAGCAATCGTCTACTGCGGAAGTAACCGCAAGCGGCAGTTGGCCCGGCGACTCTTCCATCAGCGACCAAAAGCGTCCGTTTTCTCGATCTACATTGCAAAATTGTGGCTTTCGTCTGGAACTCTCCGCCGCGCGCTCTACAATATCGGCATATTCCTCCGAATACAGTATCACTTTGCACTCAGAATCCTGTATAAGATACTCATAATCATCCGGTCCCAACATAGTGTTGACAGGGACCGGGATAATAGCCCGTTTGATCGCTCCCCAGAAAATATAAAAAAACTCAGGACAATCCTTCACTACCAGCAGCACACGTTCGCCAGCATCAAGACCTAGCTTGCCAAGGGCGTGGCCGCAACGGTTCACCTTCTCAATTAATTCACCGTAAGTAACAGTGGACGAGGCTGTTACGAGCGCCACCTTTTTTTCCCTGCCTTCAATACTATGCTTATCAATAAACAGGTTCGCCACATTAAACGTATCGGAGAACTTTACAGTGGCGGGGACCGCCTTTCGATCTATAGAGACACTATTAGCTACCATAAACATCCCAAAATCACGACGATACCTGAGCGGATCGAACGTAGCAAAAATCCAGAGCTTGGTTGTTGATGCCGCGTCCGGGTGGTGCGATCCAACTCGCCATCGCTCCGGGCTCCCTCACAGGGCGCATCAAACTATTAGCGAAAGCATGATCTTCTGGCGTTGGCAACCAACCCTCTTTCATGACAGCAGCATCTTCCGGCGATACCACCTCGCCGTCAGGAGACACCTCCACGTCGGCGAAAACACCTATCTGACGATTGAATCCTCGGTGGGGCAAAACGAAATCGTAGTTAATGTGTTCCTGTTTAAGAAGCTTGTTCCACCGTACGACTCCGCGCTGGGTATCCGCGATATAGTCGTCTCTCAGACGCTCATTCACCGCTAAGAGTGCAGGCGTGTCTTCCCGCACAATAACGCCGTCTCGCGGAAAATGTACCGGCCATGTCGAATCCACCAAGGTGTGATCGTCCGCTATCCGACTTTCTCGATATCTGCCTTTAAGTCCTGTCGTGAAGTAGTTAGCTCCGTTCGTGGAGCGCTCCTGTCCAAACAAGTCCAACGAGACACTGTAATGGAAATTTATAAATCTTTGAAGCGTTGGTAAGTCTATCGCGCCAACCTCTCGGACTTTGGCGGGGTCATCTGTTTTTAAATCGTTCATGACCTCGCAAGTGCGCTGCACTATTCGCATTATCCCCGTTTCACCTACGAACATATGATGGGCCTCCTCAGTTAACATGAACTGACAAGTCCGGGCCAAAGGATCAAACCCGGACTCGGCCAAGGAAGCCAGCTGGTATTTCCCATCTCGATCGGTAAAAAACGTGAACATAAAATAGGCCAGCCAATGGGGTGTCTGTTCGTTAAACGCCCCGAGTATGCGTGGCCTGTCCTGGTCCCCGGAATGGCGCTGCAGCAACATTTCTGCCTCGTCTCGTCCGTCCCTCCCAAAATAAGCGTGCAACAGGTAGACCATAGCCCAAAGGTGCCGGCCTTCCTCTACGTTAATCTGGAAAAGGTTTCTGAGGTCATACAGCGACGGACAAGTCTCGCCCAAGAATCGTTGCTGTTCTACAGAGGCCGGTTCCGTATCCCCCTGAGTCACAATTAAACGGCGCAGCAGGCTCCTATACTCGCCTGGTACCTCTTGCCAGGCCAGCTCGCCTTGATGATCACCAAAGGTTATCCTCTTTTCTTTAGCCGACCCGGCCAAAAAAATTCCCCAACGATATTCGGGCATCTTCACAAAATCAAAATGCGCCCATCCGTCCGGCTCGACACTTATCGCCGTACGGAGATAGATATCCAACTCCCCCGTTCTCTCGGGCCCAAGCTTTTCCCACCAACGCAAGAAGTTAGGCTGCCATGATTCAAGTGCCCGCTGAAGGCGCCGATTCTCACCCAACGCAACATTGTTGGGGATTCGGCTGTCATAATCTACATTCATGGCGTTACACCTAAACTCTTGCCTTTCCGAATCTGCTTTTTCGTCCCGTTCCGTAGCGAGTCAATGCTCCTTCTTCCCCTACTGCGTTCGGTCGCTGGAATATCCAGTTTTGCCATGCACTAAGTCGACCGAAGATTTTGGTCTCCATCGTTTCCGGACCGGCAAAGCGTAGGCTCGCCTCCAATCCCGTGAGAGCGTCAGGCGAAAAGCTCGCCCGTTCCTCCAACGCTACCCTTATTTCTTCTTCCCAATCAATATAGTCCGGAATGAATGTCACCAGGCCTAAGTTTTCCGCAGCTTCCGCATTGAGGGAATCTCCCTTGTGGGACTCAAGCAACCTAAGATGTCTTTTTTCGCCGTAAAAACGGCTGGCAAGGCGTGTCATTCTATTGTTCATACTGAGTGGCCCAAAATTCATAGAGGTCATACGGACCGCGGCATAAGATTCACCAGGTTCTTCCGGGAGTCCGTCCAACATATAGGACCTATCAGCCGCTAATACCAACTCGAACAGAGTCCCGGCAAAGCAGCTGCCTGGCTCTATCAATGTAATAAGACTACGTGCACTAACGTCGATTCTCCGAAGTGTTCTTTTGATGTAGAGCGTAATCTCGCGCACTAGCCAGTCGTCCGCGTTGTTCGTCAACAGTTCGTCAATTGCCTCAACACGGTCCGCCTCCCCGACGCTCCGAAAAACCCACGTCCCTAATTCCTCCTCGTTCAGCCGCAAGTGCGAGATGGCATCATCCAGCTCACGAATGATTGCCAATGGCCAAAAAGAAGCTCCGCCCTCCCGCAAGGTTTTTAAATCAAGAGGTTCTTTTTCTTCGGGGCCATTAATCGTGAACAAAACCAAACTTTTAGACCGATCTAATTTCAGATTTAGGTGAGTGTACACAATTTCATCACCGCTCGAAGTTCTTGTTAAGGGCTTCAAAATAACACCCTCTGCATCCGTGGCTGGCCGGTCTGAAAGATCGACATACGCCCTCGCCCGTTCTTGCACCGTATTTTCAAATTTGGACCGCGGCACCAACTCATCAACTAGCTTCCACTTCCTCGCCCGTTCTCCACGGATTCCTTCAGACGTCGTACAAAAGAAATCCGCGTGATCTCTCCGGACATGCCTCTTGTCCAATAATCGTGTTAGCCCTCCGGTTCCAGGCAACACCGCCAACAGGGGTAACTCCGGTAACGATACTGAGCTTGATCCATCATCCAAAAGGACAATATGGTCACATGCCATGGCGAGTTCATACCCGCCGCCCGAGGCCGCACCATTCAAAGCACATATATAAGCTTGACCAGAGTGCGTGGACGCATCTTCCATACTATTCCGTGTCTCGTTGGTAAATTTGCAAAAGTTTACTTTATGCGCGTGGGTAGCTTGAGAAAGCATCCCAATATTAGCGCCTGCACAGAATACTCCAGGCTTGCTAGACGTGAGCACGACAACCGCCACCTCTGGATATTCAAAACGTAAGCGCTGCACCACATCATACAATTCAATATCAACCTGCAAATCGTACGAATTTAATTTGAGTTCGTAACCTTCCACCAAAGGCGCAGTCTCATCGACATCCATCAACAGAGTCGCTACCCGGCCATCCACAAGAAGATGCCAGTGGTGGTACTTTTCCGGACTCGTGCGAAATTCCACTGGCTGATCAGAGTTAGGGGTCACCTCCGCTGGTGGCCCTGCATTCGGCGGGTGCGTTGGTCTTTCCTCTTCCATGTCCATTTCTTCCCTATCTCACCCTATCGTGGCCGTCACTAGAGTCCGACGCGTCGTAATTTTGCGTAGGGAAAACTTCGCCCGTAGGTAACGGCCCTTTTCTACTACTATGTGTTCCAAGAATGCTCGACTCACATGCGCAGCCCTCTCGGGTTAGCCCCGAGAAGCGTTCTACAGAACCTCGCGCGGTTGGTTACCAGGTGCAGCCTCGTCCAGACTCTCCGGTCGCTCTTTCAGCCGTATACTAACGCTAGACGGGTCCATCTCAGAAACTTGAAGCCCCAGCGGAACGTTTACGTCACGTTCCGTCAGTGGCAAACGGCTCCTGCCGGCGCTAGCGCTAGATAAATCAACTTGCGCACGAAGCCTCCTTGGATCAAGTAACGTCAGAAATTCGCTCGACCCACGCAATCTTATGTAAATCTCTTGTGTGTTTTTCCCGGTCATATCCAGATTTCCAGGAATATTATTATAAACGACGGGAATCGTATATCCAACTTCAGTATTTTGCGGTCCCACTAAGACAAACCACAACAACGATACAGTGGCTACTGCCCCTACTTTTGCTTTCATATTTGTAAACAACGTATCAAAACGCCATGCCGTATCTGTCGCTTTCCCCGTCGAACTTATTAGCCTCGTGCTTAACCATTCCAATAGCTCCGTCGACCCAGGCAACGTTACCATTCCACCACGGTCCACTACCGAAACCGCGCCTCTCTCCTCGGAAACTACCACGGTTAAGGCGTCTGACCGCTCGGTGATCCCTAAAGCAGCACGATGCCTAGTTCCGTAGTTATAGGGGAGCGATCTCGTCTCTGACAAAGGCAAAATGCACCCGGCGCGACAAACCCGGCCCGCACGTATATATATAGCGCCGTCGTGTAAAGGGCTCGACGGAGCATACAGACTGTCAAGTAATAGATCACTGATTTCGGCATCTAGCACTACACCCTGGCTGCGTAATAAAGGCTCTAGTGGGTCGTTCCGCTCGAAAACGAAGATTGCGCCCGATCGTTTTTCTGCAAGCCCGAAGCAGGTCTTCGATATTATCACAAGAAAGTTTGCGAGCCCGACGTCCGATGGCTCACGCCAAAGGAAATTGGGCGCAAACAGGGCCGGGTTTACTTGTTCAAGTATTTGCCGTATTTCCGCTTGAAAAACGACTACTACTAGAACAAACGCTGCCGCCCAAATACCACCTAGAACCCAAGTGGTAAGGAAAAGCCCTGTTTGATTTGCAAGGAAATAGAAAAGTCCGAGAAGGCCGAGGCCTGCGCCTATTCTAGCAGCCCGCGTTCCGCGGAATCGGACGTACGCCTGATAGACGAAGAACGCCATAAACGCAATATCGACGACATCTCGCACCCTGAATTCCCAATCTATTTGCCACTGTATGGGTATAAAATCGAAAATTGTTGCCACCGCCAAACAAGATTTGTATTGGGTGGTAAATCAGCATCCCCCTGAAACAGGACCCTCCCCGATTCCCATGCCGGCTGGAACCTACACTACGCGCATTCCACTGAGCTAACGCAACGAAAATGCCACAACCCTGCGACTGTCTCGCAGCTTATTCTCGATAGTTCTCATAGAAAACATAGCTCGTCGAGTAGTCGCTGAATTCAAAGTAAACCTTTTTCTCGCCTTCGTCCACCGAGAAATTAAAATTAGTGTCTACGAAGCCGTAACCGAACCTGTAAGGCCTCGCAGCCTCACCACCCGTTGCCGCCGCGGTGCTGATTTTATCGATTTCAATAAAGCGTAACACCAACTTTTCCCCAGCGTATATATCCAGAACACCATTTGTTCCCGTCCAATTTTGTATAGAACGACTAAATCTATTTTGTGACTCTTGAGTGCAGGCCGCGAATAAAACGCAACAAGAGAAAAATGCAAGAGCCATTATTCTTCGCGCACGCCAGCATATAGCCCACAGACGAAGTACCTTGAGATCCATTGGCGGTTAGATTATCACTTAGCGTTGAAGGAAGCAAAAGCTCCGACAGGGATGAGTCGCAGGCGGGCCGTGTTGGGTACAGGCCTGGCAAAATGTCCAACCACCAAAAACGAAAGAATAACCGAATAGCATGTCTGTTTCGTTGCTTGACCTGAAGGCTCAGTATGCCGCCATCCGAGAAGAAGTCGGGACGGCTATCAGCCGTGTTCTTGACTCCCAGCGTTTTATATTGGGCCCCGAGGTCGAGGCACTTGAAAAAGAGATCGCTGCGTACGTCGGTTGTAAGTATGGCGTGGGCATGTCCTCCGGCACGGATGCGCTCCTCGCGTCACTTATGGCCATTGGAACAAAACCCGGAGATGAGGTCATCACTTCTGCGTTTACTTTTTTCGCGACGGCAGGGGCCGTCGCTCGTTTAGGGGCACGTCCTGTTTTTGTGGATATCGACCCGAACACCTATGCCATGGACCACAGTAAGCTCGAATCTGCAATCACTAAGAAAACCAAGGCAATCGTTCCTGTACACCTCTTTGGACAAACGGCAGAGATGGACCCCGTAGTGCAGATAGCCAAGGAACATGAAATTTTCGTAGTTGAGGACGCCGCCCAAGCCCTAGGGTCCAGCTACAAAAACAAACGGGCAGGTTCCCTGGGGCATCTCGCGTGTTTCAGCTTCTTCCCCTCCAAGAACCTTGGCGGTTACGGCGATGGTGGGATCGTCACAACAGACGATCCCACTCTTGCTTCACGATTAAAGCAATTACGAAGTCATGGGACTAGCTTAGATACGGGCCTCCACGCTGCCGTCGGCGGAAATTTCAGATTGGATGCCATACAGGCGGCTGTTCTGCGAGTAAAACTGCCATACCTGAATGATTGGAACGCTAGGCGTCGTCAGAATGCAGCCAATTACGAGGACCTGTTTTCTGCAAAGCAGAATTCACACATCTCACTTCCAACCGAGGGTCCAGACAGACTACACATATTCAACCAATATGTTATTCGAAGCGACCGGAGAGATGACGTCTTTGCCCTGCTTAAGGAGAAACAAATTGGGACCGCCATCTATTACGGGACCCCATTACACTTGCAGCCGTGCTTCGGTAGCCTTGGTTACTCGAAAGGTGATCTTCCCGTAAGCGAATTAGCCTCAGCAAACACTATTGCTGTTCCGATATACCCTGAGTTGACCATCTCACAACAAGCAGAAGTTGTAGATACCATCACAAGTTTTCGGGCTGAGTGATTAAGCCCTCGTACTTTGCTTACGCAGCAAACAACGCTAATATTTTGCTGTAGGAATACGCCAACCAGAGTGAATAACCAATATGTTGGGTACGCAACTACACGTCGTCGTTTTAGCAGGAGGGTCTGGGACTCGATTGTGGCCATTGAGCCGCACAGAATACCCTAAGCAATTTTTAGCGCCCATCGAAGAATACTCGCTCTTCCAACGTACTATTCTGCGAATAAACGAGTTTGTACCACATGAGGGTCTATGGATTGTCACGACACGCGGACAAGACTCACTCATTCAGGCTCAGCTCGATCAGATTGGCAAGAAGGCTCGGATACTAGTCGAACCGGCCCGCAAAAACACGGCGGCGGCCGTTGGGCTGGCTGCCTCCCATATTAGTCGGCTGGACCCAGAAAGTCTCATGGCTGTTCTGCCGGCCGACCACTGGATACAACAGCCGGATAAATTTGGTTCCCTCCTTCAAGAATCGACAGGATTAGCCCTGGCCGATTTTATCGTTACCTTTGGCGCCCCAGCTATTCGAGGCGAACCTGGATACGGGTACCTCCGTCAGGGAAAAACGTTAACGGTAAGTGGGGTCGCTTGCGAAGCCTACGCCGTAGAGAGTTTCATCGAGAAACCTGATCAACGGAGATCTACCACCCTCGCCTCCAGTGGAAGATATTATTGGAACACCGGCATGTTTTTATGGCGAACATCTCGGTTACTCCGAGAGATTGACCTATACCTGCCAGACTTAAGCGCGGAGTTGCGAAACATTAAACAGGCTGTAGGCAACCCATCGGAAAAAGGTGTAGTGGAAGGTTCGTACGCCCGGATAAAGGCCATTTCGTTAGATCGGGGAGTCCTAGAGCATTCGAAGCGTATGGTGGTCGTTCCAGCACCCATAGGCTGGTCTGACCTTGGCGACTGGAATACGATCCATGAGCGCTCTACAAAGACGCCGCAAGATAACTCCTTCAGCCCTGTGGTTGTCGATATCGACAGCAAAGGATCTTATGTTTATGGCACTAGCCGTACGATAGCGACGCTCGGCCTAAAGAACCTAGTCGTCATCGATACAGAGGATGCCCTGCTTGTGTGTCCTCGAGAGCGCACATCCGAGGTCGGCGATATAGTGTCCCGGCTCACCGCGGTGGGCGATCACAGCGCTGACACACCGGCCACCGTAAAGCGCCCGTGGGGAAGTTACACCGTGCTGTTTGAGGGTCCACGCTTCAAAGTAAAACGAGTAGTTGTTCAACCCACCTGTAGCCTTAGCCTGCAAATGCACAGGAGGCGAAGTGAACACTGGGTAGTCGTTTCGGGAGTGGCAACGGTCGTGCGGCACAAAGAGACCTTTACGCTGGCTACGGACGAATCCACCTATATCCCCCAGGGTGTAAAACACCGCCTATCTAATCGTCAAGACGTTGAGCTTGTAATTGTGGAGGTGCAGACCGGAGAGTACGTCGGCGAAGACGACATAGTTCGATTTGAAGATGCGTACGAACGTATATAGCGGCCCGCAAAACGTACAGCGCATCCCTTTGTTAGGTGTCTTCCTATGCGACCCGAATCTATCACAAAGATCGTCTTATTAGTGTCCACAGTTCTAGCGGAATTCGCACATGCAAGCCTGGCAACGCAACGTCCATTCGTCGGATTAAGCGTGAGCATCGCAGTATTTGCTGGGACTCCTCTTATCGCAAAGCGTTTTCCAGCCCTTCCCCTCGTCACGCTACTTTTTAGCCTGTACCTGCTCAGAGGGGCCTTTTTTATAGTTTTCAATCACTATTCATTCTTCCACTTCCTCCCGATCTCGGCCGGCTTACTGGGCATCATCATGAGTCGAGGCAATTGGTTCGCATGGTCCCTGCCCGATACGTGGAAACTACCGTTGGTTGCATGGGGGCTGCTAGCAGCGTTTTCGTGGCCCATCGTTATACTGAGAGAGCTCGACTACAATTTGTCAAGTATTTTTGCGACGATCCCTTACGACTACCCCCTTGGCAAACAGATTGGCGAGGGCCAACTCGACTCTGCTCTTCCTGATAAGCTTTCAGCACTCTGGATTGCGCACGCTGCCATGCTACAAGGCCTCGGCATCCTGTGGCTGGATTGGTTATTCCACACCTTTTACGGAAAGCCCACAGGACACTTCTTGCGGCGGGTCCTTCTACCGCTGCTGCTGAGTTTTACCGTAACCGGTGTGATCGCCTTGTACCAAGCTTTCCTCGACCAAAGCTTTATGACGACCTCCGCATGGATTAGCACTCAACGGGCCTCCGGCGCCCTCATGAACGCCAACGCACTAGGCACGTTAGGCGCCCTATGGGGTCCTGCCTTATTTGCAATCATACTGAGCAAACGATTCCGTCATAGTGGCGCCGTGGCGATCTTTGCGTTGCTGATGGCATGGTTTTGTATGCTGCTAAGCGGGTCGGTAAGTGTGCTGCTAATTGCGGCTAGCACAACAGTATTACTTCTGCTTCTACCTTGGCAAAAGGCCCAGATGTGGACACAAAAACAACGAATCGCGGCAGGCTTCGCATCCCTTTTTACTTTTGCGCTTCTTGTCCTACTTCTGAGCGTTTCGGGGGTACGTTCACCATTCTCCCGGATAATCACCGGTTTGCCGGTATCTCCCGAAGTGTCGGCAGATACCTTTGTGAGAACTTTGTTGCGCGATCGTCCGTATTTCGCTGGCCTAGCTATAGACATCGCCTCAACCGAACCTCTCTTAGGAACCGGCATCGGGACTTTCCATACGCGCGCTAATGAACGTGCCGTAGCATCTGGCATGACCCACGAATTGATTCACGGCTGCCGGACCAAATGCTGCTCTCTCAATTGGTACTTGGAACAACTCGCGGAGCAAGGCCTCGTGGGAATTTTGGTGTGGGCCGCCTGGATAACTGTCTTTCTCCGGAGCGTCCTCTTAAAAAAAACGGCTGGAAGAGACGCTGTCACACCTAAAATCCTTAAAGCGGCCCTAGTCGGATTCGGTGCCGCTTCGCTATTTAACATCCCCGCAGAAATACCTGAGGTCCTGTTAACCTTTTGGGTGTTAATTTATTGGTTGGCCGCGCACTACGAAGGCCTCAAGCCTACAATTTCCCCTAGCGTTGCAATTCACACTACGCAGGAAAGTCACGCGCGTTGGATTGCGGTTCTCGTCCTTGCAGCCTTCTATTCTCTGTTCGCGGCCCACCCTTTTTGAGAACGGCCATAGCAACTGCCTTACGAACGTCTCGCAGGGCTCCGAAATGCCTGTCTGATCCAGCCCGTCAGCGCCAACGCATCGGCACGACTGACAAGCCCCGAATAGCCCACGATACTCGCATAAACAATCAACGACAACAAAACTGCGACACAACGGCCAGCTGGTGAGAACAGTACAAACAGAATAACTATTGCTGACAGTGTCGCAACTAGTATCACCGTTGTGGCGCGCGGGTCCGGTACAATGCCCAAAAACTTGCGGCACATAAAGACACCAACTGAGAGCAACGTAATCTCGGAAAATACGGTCACCGCCGCCGCCCCTACCGCTCCCCAACGAGGAATTGCGTAAATATTGCCGAGAACGTTTATGCACAGGGCTAAAAGCGGTCCTTTGAGCCAGGATCGTTCCCGCCCGCGCGCCTGCAAAGCTGTCCCGAGTGGAACATACAGCCATAATGCGATAGTCCCCCATACCAGGAGGATCAATATAGTGTCCGCCCCCGAATAAGCGTCGCCGTAGATCAAAACAAGGAGTGGTCTCGCGAGGCCCGTGAATATTATCGCGATCGGGGGCCCTATTATCCCCAAAAGTCGAACAGTTTCTCGAAAGATTGTCCGAGACTTGGTTTCGTCGGCACCTACCATCACAGGAAATAGGGTGCCGCCAATACTCCCACCGAGATAGGCCAACAAACTGACTGGCCGGTAGGCCGCACTATATAACCCAACAGTAGCCGCCCCAGCCATCTGGCCTAGCAACAATACATCTATCCGATTGTAAACACTCTGGATGGTAGAGATCAGACTGAAGGGAATTGAGCGACGCAGGATGCTTCGAATACCAACGGATTCACCTTTTTCCCTACTTCTAAAGGGGCCAGCTACATATCGGACTATGAGAAAATTCGCGCAAGCGGCGAATAGATGCGAGAAGAGAACTGCCAAGACCGTTCCATATAGCACCACCGCCCCTATTATCAGCGCTGTCTCAATGACTCTTGTCGCGAATTCTGCCGTCGATAGCAGATCGAACCGTGTCATGCCCACCAAAATCGCGATATACGTCCAACTTATGGTGTTGAGCCCGAACTGTCCTACCGCAAGTACAACATACCAGAGAGGTACGGGTTGACTAGGTAGTAAACTGACGACACAAGGAACTCCCACCAGCAGCGTCCCCGCTAGAAGCAATTGACTTCTAAAAGCCGCCTGAATGAAGTTTCGCGTAGGCCCGGGGTTCCCAGCTATTCCTTTCGTGACGATAGTATTGATTCCATTGGGAATCAACAGCAGAACGGCCGCTATTCCCATCGTGTATGCGTACGCTCCGAATCTTTCGACTCCCAAATTTCGGGCCACCGCAGCAGAACTGACAACTGCCAGCCCGAAACCCAAGCCTCTGTACAGTATCAACTTCGTCGCGCCTTGACCAAACGATACGGTGCTCAATACTAACCCTTCATACTTTTTTAAGCCCTATTATCAGCCTGTTCTGCGTAGCCGCCCGTTGCCTAAATAGCCACTCTTCTCCGGTCTGTAGCTATACGCCAAGAGTCCGCGTAAAGCTCAACCAGGACCTAACCGGGGCATTTATAATGCCCCGGTTAGTATTGCAATACCGCCAAGCTCTCACGTGATCGAAAACGATCACAAATTTTTCGAGCCCACTATTTTGGGTTTCTCTATTCATAGCAAGCCATCATTTCTGTCAATTTCCCTGTTCCTGGTAGAGGAACCCCAAATGCCTATAGTCGATGCTACTGCCAAATGCCTATAGTCGATGCTACTGGACAAGCAGTGAGCTCTCCAGCCGGTTCATCTTCGCCGCCTACTACCTAGGGAGCCGATTTTAGGGGATTACCCTAGGCCGGTGGTTTCGGAACCGCCCGTTTCAGTCGGTCGACTATACTGTTATGCCATGCGATACCAGCGCAGGGTGTGGCATTTCTTGGCAATTGCTCTAAGCTGTGGCTATGAGTGCCCCGGATCAAGTCGGCACAACCAATATCAAAACTAGGTCAGGCGGCGAAGGGCCGGCGGAGCGGCAAGCGTACGACAACACGTCACCATGGTGGGGCGAGCACGCGAGCCGATACGAATGGGTAGGACAGCGTGTCGCAGGCAAATATGTCCTCGACGCCGCATGCGGGGTTGGATTCGGTGGAGATATATTAATCAAATCGGGCGCCGGTTATGTAGCCGGTCTCGACCTAGCGGTGTCCGCGGTCATAGCGGCGAAGGACGAATTTTCCGGAGAAAAAAATGCGTACCTGATAGGAGACGCGACCAGGCTACCTTTTGCCACCGATACCTTCGACGCAATCACCAGCTTCGAGACAATAGAACATGTTCCCAAGTATGAGGCTCTCTTGGTCGAGTTTCGCCGGATTCTGAAGCAGGACGGGGTCTTATACTGTTCTACTCCAAATAAGGCCATTACGAGTCCGGACGGGGCACCAACCAACCCCTATCACCTACAGGAGTTTACTGAGGCAGAATTTGACTGTGCATTGTCTGAGACGTTCGCGAACGTTCGCATCTTTGGACAACGTTGCAGTCGGGAAACCACAAATGCCGTCCTTCACTCTCTTGTATGGGCAGGTCTTACGGCGAGGGGAATCCGAAAGCTACCGTGGAAACTCCGAGACAGTCTTTCCAAACTCCTCACTGGGCACCCTATATTCCCTAAATCCAACGAGTTCGCCATCGCGCCCATGGCAAAAAATGCGCCAACCCTTGTCGCGGTATGCGGCAAAGACATTAGCCAATTCGAAATTGATCTTATTCCCCGCCCAGGGTCCGCAGAGGAGACAAAGGCCTAAATGCCAGGGAACGACGAAAAGCATCCGAACGTGAGTGTTATTATCCCCGTTTACAATGGAGCTCCGTTCATCCGTAGCGCGATCGAGAGTGTCTTCGCACAGTCCATTAAGGTCAAGGAATGCATTGTGGTAAACGACGGCTCAAAAGACGAGACAGAGACTATAGTTTCACGGTACGGAGACCGCGTACGGCTGTACTCGCAAAATCAACAAGGCGTCGCAACTGCCCGAAACCGGGGAATTGCACTATCTGGCGGTTCCCATATTGCGTTCCTCGATGCCGACGACGTTTGGGTAGCCGGAAAATTAAAGGCACAGCTAGACGCTCTACAAAGCTACGGAGCCGACGCCGTTGTCTGCGGTATAACTGTGACGAACGAAAACCTTGAACGGACCGACGAGACCGGCGGGACGATAGGCGGGGATCTGCGAAGCCTATTAAGGTTCGAATGCAGCGGTGGAGGTGGTAGCACTTTACTGGCTACCCGTGAAGTCCTACGCGTTGTGGGAGGGTACCATCCCCAGTTATCAACCTCGGCAGATTGGGACCTTCTTGCGCAAATCGCCCTGGTCGGTCAGATAGCAGTAGTCGACGAGCCTTTAGTACTGTACAGGAAACACGAAAGTAATATGCACCGTAATGTCTTTGTAATGGAGCGCGATATGAATCTCGCTTTCCAGAGGGTTTTCGATGACCCGCGCCTAGACAAAAGACTAAAAGCTGAGGAACGTCATATACGCAGCATACTCCTTTGAATACTAGCAGGCTCGTACTACAAGACAGGCTGCCCAGCAGCTGCGGGAAAGCACGCTCTCCATGCTTCCATCTAGTCTCCAACTTCGACCGCGCGGTTTGTGCTGCTCACGGTGGCAAAACTTCTCGGTAAATACTGGCGAGTGAGTAGAATGAACACCCCGGTTCCAGAAAAGGCAGAGGACTCGC
>CAYWPF010000084.1:0-5296 GCA_964460065.1 uncultured Enterobacteriaceae bacterium | reverse complement strand
TCTCCCGGATCGGGTGAAGGGTTCCGATCTCATTATTCGCATACATCAGGGATATGAGGATTGTAGTATCTTTGATCGCTTCCTTAACATCGTCGATGTCAACGCGACCATACTTATCGACTGGCAAATAGGTCACTTCGCAGCTGTTAGACCTCTCCAGACTCTTACAAGTATCCAAAACTGCCTTGTGTTCCGTCACCGCCGTTATTATGTGGTTGCCCTTGTCCGAGTAGAACTCAGCTACACCCTTAATTGCCAGATTGTCGGATTCGGTAGCGCCGCTCGTGAATATAATCTCCTTCGGCCGAGCCCCCACCAATTTAGCTATTTGGCTGCGTCCCGTGTCCACGGCTTCTTCAGCAGCCCAACCAAACGCGTGATTACGGCTAGCCGCATTACCGTATATTTCACCCAAATAAGGCACCATCGCATCAACTACACGAGTGTCCACTGGTGTCGTTGCTTGGTTATCCATGTATATCGGATCGCGCTCCATAGTTCCCCTTCTGTAGGAATTTGGCATTGGTTCTTACAATGATAGACTCTATACGTCTAATTTAAAATTTCCACAGTGGCTTGTCAACGGGAGGCGCTGTTCACTCCTCCGTGGCAGCCATGAAACGTCCGGTGTGTGATTTGCTGGTAGCCATGATGGTCGGCGGTTGGCCCATTGCCACAACTTCGCCGCCGGCATCCCCGCCCTCCGGTCCTAGATCAACAATCCAATCGGCTGTTTTTATTAAATCGAGATGGTGCTCAACGACCAGTACAGTATTCCCACTATCCACGAGCAAGCCCATAACTTTTGACAAAAGGCGAATATCAGCCAGATGCAGGCCAGTTGTCGGTTCGTCAAATATGAACAGTGTATTTCCGGTCTTGCGGCCGCCCAATTCCTTAGCCAGCTTCAGGCGTTGCGCCTCGCCGCCGGAAAGAGTCGGCGCCGCTTGGCCCAACCGGAGATACCCTAGGCCGATATCTCGCAAAAGTTCCAGGCGGGGGCGCGCTTTTGGAATATCGGAAAAAAGTTCGAGAGCCTCTGTAACAGTCATTTCCAACACATCGGCGATATTTTTCCCCCTGAAACTGACGGACAAAGTTTCCCGATTGTACCGCCTTCCTTCGCAGACGCCGCATTTTAAGTAGACGTCAGGCAAAAAATTCATCTTAACAGCCTTCACGCCGTATCCCTCACATACTTCGCAACGTCCTCCCTTCGCATTGAAAGAGAATCGGTCACGTCCATAACCTCGAACTCTAGCGTCAGGCAATTTACTAAATAAATCACGAATAGGATTCATTACCCCGACATAGGTCGCCGGTGTCGAGCTTGGGGAACGTCCCACGGGCGTCTGATCCACAACAACAAGACTTTCGATGCGTTCCCATCCCGATATTTCCCCCGTTCTCGATTCTCGCTGATCAGCGTCGCCGAGGGCCGAGTTTAGCAGAGGAATGAGCGCATTCATGACTAGAGAGCTTTTTCCCGAACCAGAAACGCCAGTGATACACGTCATAGCGCGCAAGGGTATTTTTAACGAGATGCTTTTGAGATTATGAACCCTGACATTCGACAATGTAAGAAAGTCTGCAAACCGCCCGGTCCTCTGCCGCAGGTCGATCCTAAGCTCCCGTGCAAGATATTTCCCCGTTAGAGATGTGGAACATTTTTTTATCTCTTCGGGAGTGCCAATCGCACAAATCTGACCGCCTCTCTCGCCGGCGCCAGGGCCTAGATCGATAATGTAGTCTGCGGCCCGCATAGTGTCCGCGTCGTGCTCCACCACCACGACTGTATTTCCCTGGTCCCGCAGCCTCCTACACACGCCAATCAAGCGATGAGTATCCCTTGGATGTAATCCGACAGAAGGTTCATCCAGAACATATACCACGCCAGACAACCCATTCCCGAGTAGCCCTGCCAACCGTATTCGTTGCGACTCTCCGCCTGATAGCGACATCATCGACCGGTTCAACTTGAGATACTCTAGGCCCATGTCTACCAACGCGGTCATGCGGCGAACGATTTCTAGGAGCGGCACCTCCCCAATTTGACTTCCTCTTTTGTCCAACGTGATAGCCGACAAAAACTCCAGAGCGCTGCCTATCGAGCAGTCATTGAGCTGCGTGATCGATTTCCCATTGATCTGTATCCCCTGAACTTCGTGCCTGAGACCTGTCCCGTCGCATGCCTCGCACAATATTTTCCGCATTAGTGTCCGCGACCCGGAAGAACTAGTGCGAACATTACGTTTGGCTTCTATACAGCCAAGGCCTTGGCAAGATTGGCAAGCACCCTTAGGAGTATTTGGAGAAAAAAAAGACGTGTCAATTTCAGGATAAGAGAATTCGCAAGTAGGACAGATGAGCCGCAGCGTGAAAGTCTGTAGTGCTTTATTACCAACCAAAGCCCTGACGACGTCCCGCCCACAACGTGCAGCGGTCTCGACGGACTCCGACAACCGCCCGGCGATACCTTCCTTCACGATAATTCGATCGACAACAACACTGATTTCTCCAGAGCCTGTACCCTCCATAGGAGGCGGAGGCACCGCTTCCGCCAGATCGTAATTCACATCGCTGACCCGAACCCGTGCGAATCCCGCCTCTCGAAGCGTTTGAAGCGCCGGTTCGAACTCTGATAGATCCCTCAAGCGCACGGGTGCGAGGATTTGCAACCGACTACTCTCCGGAAGCTTCAGAAGGTCGTCGACTATTTCCGGGATACTGTGGCGCCGCATCCGTTGTCCACAATCTAGACAGAAGGATTCTCCAACTCGTGCGTAAAGGATTCTCAAATAATCTGAAATCTCACTCACTGTCCCAACGGTAGACCTCGGTGAAGTAACCGCGCCTCGCTGTTCAACGGCCACCGCCGGAGCGAGCCCTGTGATCGCATCAACCTCGGGCCTTGCGTATTGGGTCAGGAACTGTCGCACCGCCGCCGAAAGCGATTCGACGTACCGGCGTCTGCCCTCGGCGTACAGGACATCGAACGCGAGAGTCGATTTGCCCGACCCTGAAACTCCCGTAATCACTACGAACTTATTGCGCGGTATTTCAAGCGTGAGATTCTTTAGGTTGTGTTGCCGTGCACCCTGGATAACAATTGTTTCCAACTCTCCCATCTAGTACCCTTCTCCGATCCTCGACATTTTAGGACTCTGCCTATCAGATTTCCACGGAACCCCTACGTTACCGCCGGATCACCGTTCGAACCCTGGGAAGAAGGAGCCTATGTCTATAGATGCGAGCGCAGTGTCTAAAGGGTCTGATCTCTGAGAGTGCTGCGGCATCCAACACTGCCGTATCGAGAATCATCTATGGCCCCAAAAAATGAGACTGGGAAGGCGCGGCCTTGCATGTTGCCGGCCTAATAACTCACGGTACATCCGACAGAAGCTTTTCAGCCGCATCGACCGTATTGGCAAGCAACATCGCAACCGTTAGGGGCCCTACCCCTCCAGGTACCGGTGAAATATATCCCGCACGTCGTTGAGCCTTTTCAAAATCCACATCACCAGTTAAGCCTCCGCCCGCAATCCTCGAAATTCCGACATCGATAACTATGGCGCCTTTCTTTATCCACTCTCCTTTTATCACATTAGCGCTCCCGATAGCCGCAACTACTATATCGGCTTGACCTATTTGTTCGGCTAAATCGTCGGTGTGCGAATGTCATGTCGTAACCGTTGCATTTCGCTCCAGCAACAACAAAGCCAAAGGTTTTCCCACCAGATTACTGCGACCCACAACCACAGCGCGCTTCCCTTCGAGTCTTGCCGAGCTCTTTTTGATCAGATGCATGACGGCAAGGGGAGTACACGGCCGCAGCCCTGCTTGTCCAAGCACGAGCCTTCCTTGATTGACTGGATGAAGTCCGTCAACGTCCTTCGCCGGATCTATAGCCTCGATGAGAGAGGATGTATCTAAATGGGCCGGGAGCGGCAATTGCAGTAGGATACCATGCACATCCGTCCTGACGTTCAATTCGGCAATTAACGAACTAACTTTCGCGGCGCCTACGTCGCTCGGGAAAGCGTACCCGAACGAAGCGATGCCGACATCTTCGCAGGCCTTCTTCTTCGTCCGCACGTAAACAGCGGACGCGGGGTCATCGCCGACTAGTATAGTTGCGAGCCCGGGGCGCACTCGCGCCAATTCGGACCGTAAAAAGTAACGCGCAATTCGGTCACGCAATTCGTCGCGCAAAACCCCCGCCAATGTTCTCCCATCAAGTACGATCATTTAATGCTGAGGATACGCGATGGTTTTACCCCGTGTAAACCCAACATCAGCCCGATCTGCCACCACCAGTCCAGAAGACACGGGCGGCATCTCTTCGAATTTGTCCATACGCCCAACGGAGAATGGATTCTCATCCTGCACTGACCTACAACAAGGCCGCTGATCAAAGGCCTAAAGTGCCTTATTCAGGCAGACGGACTATTCGAGTCTTGTTGCTTGACAGACTTCGCGCGGCGGATATAGCCTTTCAACATGGATTTGATCTCTTTTCTAATCGCGATACCCCAAGCGTTTTCTAGACCATGTAAAACAGACATGGAAACATGGCCATCCACACTTGAGTGGCCGATTTAAAACCATGGCCGGCCCACAAACAATTCGAAATGAAGCCGGCCAAACCTTGTTGTTCGGTTACCGTTTACCTTTTGCGCTGAGGGCGCTCAATCATCGGAACTTTAGACTCTTCTTTTTTGGCCAATTTGTATCCCGTATCGGATTTTGGATGCAAAACATGGCCCAAGCCTGGTTAGTTTACAGACTCACTGAGTCGTCACTCATGCTCGGTTTAGTAGCGTTTGCGGGCCAAGCCCCCACATTGCTTTTCGGTTTGTTCGCAGGCGTCGTCGCAGATCGTTTCAACCGCTACAGAGTAATCTTGGCAATGCTCTTTTTATCCCTCATTCAGGCCCTGATACTAGGATTCTTAACACTCGCCGACTGGATTACACCTTGGCAATTGTTCGTCTTTGCCCTGTTTGCGGGAACAATTCAAGCGTTCGAAATGCCAGCTCGACAAAGCTTCCTCATGGAGATCGTCGGGCGGGACGACATCACCAGCGCAGTGGCACTCAACTCGACACTCGTCAATGGAGCACGTATCGTAGGGCCCGCACTCGCAGGCGTCTTTGTCGCGGGCTTCGGCGAGGGCGTGTGCTTCGTCTTTAACGGGGTGTCATTTATCCCTATCATCCTCGCATTCTTCGCCATGCGCTTACCTCTGAAGAACAAAGAAACCCTCCGTCCGGGGAGCATGTACAATTTCATTCGG
>CAYWPF010000083.1:0-4866 GCA_964460065.1 uncultured Enterobacteriaceae bacterium | reverse complement strand
ACGAATATTTTCTCGTCTGACGGCCGCAGATACCGGGCCGGCCTCGGAGGGGTCGACAACGCAGGCATCGCCCGTTTCCTCATCAATTATCAAATATGCGTAGTTGTCCGATAAAACTGGGATGGAGATCACTTTCATAACTTTCTCCTTATGTGTCGCCGAGCGATGACAATCTTACTCGAGAGTTTTGACACGCGTCAACTAGAGGTAAAGCTCCGCTCAGCCTTATGCGATGAATGCCGCTCTTTCAGTTTGATCTATGCCGTAGTCGGGTAGGTGACTCTCAGACCCGAACTCTATTTACTGTTGCTCGATCGGGAAGTCGTACAATTTTGCCGCATTTTCGTATACGATTTTGCGGCGAATGTTTTCAGGAAGATGGGCGAGTTGGGTATGGAGAAATTCTTGTGAATCCGGCCATACCCCATCGGGATGGGGAAAATCAGAACCCCACATCACATTGTTGACGCCGACCCGCTCGATCATATCCAATCCTGTTTGATCTTGTTGGAAGGTAGCGTACATCTGGCGATACCAGTATTCACTTGGCTTCATTTTTAGTTCTAGATCCTGGAACTGATCTTCCCATTCGTAGTCCATACGTTCCAGAACGTATGGGATCCAGCCGATGCCGGCTTCGCCTATGACAATTTTGCAATTGGAGTATCGTTCCAAAGCACCACCGTATATTACGGCACCAAGTAGCCCCGCGGTCGCAATTTGGAATTCCGTAAGGACCGTAGCCAGCCACATCCGCTTCGACCGATGATCTTTGGCCCACTGCATGTCCATCTTCGGTCCTATTGTGTGCAAGTGTATTGGAAGTCCCGTCTCGTGGGAGGCCTCCCACACAGGGTCCCAGTCGAGATGCCAAAGCGGCATCATATCGTGTCGGACAGGGAGTTCAGCTCCTTTTAAACCTAAATTAGAGCAACGCCGGACTTCTTCGGCTATAACTTTCGGCGAAGATGACGGAAGACTCGCGACGGCCGCAAAACGACCCGGGATGGCTTTGCAGAAATCTGCTGCGAAGTCGTTGTAGATTCGGACCACAGTATCAGTCACCTCCGAATCCGCGATCCTGAAGGCTGCGCCCAATATCCCATACACGACTTCCCCGACTACCCCGTCCAAGTCCTGGTCTTTCACTCGCAGGTGTGGAACGGCTGTCCGCATCACCCCTTTGCTCTGGTCCTCGTATAGCCCGGTCGAGGCCATACGGTCCGCACGATGTATCTGGCCGGGAATGTATTGTCGCCCGGCTGACCCCATACCGCCTACCAACCCCATACTCGTGCCATTGTGTGCGACCCAGGTTTTCCCCTCTGGCGTGTCCACCACTCGAGGCATCCGTTCTTTGAGATGGGCAGGCGCATTATCATGAAACAGGGTCGGGGGTAGGCACGGTATGTCGATATGGCCATCAGCAGATATAACCGGGTGATTGAACATAACACTGGCTCCGTATTCAGACTTGCGAACCATTATTAGGACGCAGCAATAGCCTTCTAGCAGAAACAGTGGACGAAGCGAAAGGCGCGCCCGCAGTTGTCCACCCCCGGCAGCTGTGAAAGAACAGGGCCTCTTTACGAACCTGGTTCTCATTATAGGTACTGATCATTGGACAAACGTACGTTCTACATCCTCATTACGGCTGTTTTTACATCGATGCTCGGCATGGGGATCGTTATTCCGTTTATGCCGATCTATGCGAGGACGCTAGGAGCGAGCGGTATGACTATAGGTATTTTTTTTGCTAGCTTTCCACTGGCTCAAATATTATTTATGCCGCTGATAGGCAAGATGTCCGACCGGTACGGACGGAAAGGTTTTATAGCTGGCGGCCTGCTGTTGAGTAGCCTTTTGTCAGTGGCCTATGTCTTCACCCCTGACATATGGTCATTGACGATTGTCAGGTTTTTCCAGGGTCTCGCTGTAGCCTTGATCTTACCCATCTCTTCGGCCTACGTGGGCGATTTGGCCGAGCCCCAAAAACGTGGCGAATTAATGGGAATATTCAATCTGTTTTTGACTAGTAGTATAGGTGTTGGCCCTCTCCTGGGCGGATGGGCGACCGAGCATTTCGGGATGGACGTGGGTTTTTATCTTATGGGCATCCTGAATTTTGTTGCCTTCGTGATAGCGTTTTTGTTTTTGGCAGAACGGAGAAGCTCACAATCCGCGCTTGAGCAACCGTCATATGGTGTGCTCCTGAAAAGGATCGGAATTCAGGGGGTCGCTCTATACAGGACGGTTACCGCGATCCAAACAGGTTTGTGGTTCTCTTTCCTTCCGCTTCTCGCGGTCGAAATCCTGGGTATCAACCAGTCCCGCGTAGGGGTAGTTATAGCGGTCTATATGCTAGTGAATAGTCTAGTGCAGGTCCCTTTTGGACGCCTAGCGGATCGATACCGCAAACGAGTGCTCATAGTTTGGAGTGGCTTATTGACGTCGCTAGCTTTTGCGGCGCTAATGTTTGTTCAGAATTTCGCTGAACTAATCTTAGTGAGTGCGTTCGTTGGCATTGCCGGCGCACTTGCGCAGCCGGCTCTTTCAGCAATTGCCGCTGAAGAGGGGAAGCAATGCGGTATGGGGGCCGTCATGGGCTTATTAAGTATGGCATTCAGCTTGGGCATGATGCTCGGTCCGGTTCTTGCCGGATTTTTGTCCGAGATACTGGGTTTGCGCCTTATATTCTGCTTTGGAGCGGTAGCCGGCCTACTCGGCACTGGAATGTTCGCTAGGCTAATGTCGGAAAGGGAAGCCCCAGATGTTACGGCCACTGAGAAGGCACATAATTGATTCGAGCTTTGTGAGTTGACAGAGGACACTCGCGTCAGGTGTTACGCGTGCGAAAACTACGCTCATAAGTACCGGGGTATGCGTTTCGAATTGAGTCTCACTAAGGGTCCCGTGTGATCACGAGGCCGCTTCCACGCAACATGGGGGATCCGTCAATTGCGCACACGGCCGAAGCGTTCGGTACTTGACGTTTATCGGCTCTTTGTGTGACTTGCATCACCGCCTCAACTATGTGTCCCATTCCATGCATACGCCCCTCGCTCAGGCTACCTCCAAACGTGTTTACGGGTAAGGTTCCCTCAAGCGTGATCCGGCCGTCCTGAATAAAATCATGTGCTTCGCCTTCACCACAAAAACCGGCGGCTTCCAACCAATAAAGAGTAGAAGGGCTGAATCCGTCGTACAGTTGGGCGGCATCCATATCTCGGGGTTCTAACCCTGAGGATTTCCACAGCTTGTTTGACAGTGAAGAGCCCGCTTCCATGTGATCCTCGAGAGAGTAATGAAGTAGTGCCTGTCGTCGCCCGGTATTTAAGCCAAAGCCGGCCAAATACCCAGGAGGTTGCCTTAGATCTTTCGCTCTTTCCGTTGTTGTGAGCACGAGGGCAACGCAGCCCTCGACGGGAATATCGCAGTCGAATAAACACAAGGGCTCCGCGATCCAACGGCCGGCGTGGTAATCGTCCCGGGTCATTGGTGTATTAAAAAAATACGCATTCGGGTTGAGGTTTGCGTTGCGGCGGCTGTTGACGACTAGTGTCGCTAATTTGTCCCGTGTGGCTCCGAAGCGGTCAATATACCGTTGCCACGCCATAGCGTGCCATTGAAAAATGCTGGCGCAGCCGTAAGGCACAGTGAATTGCGTATCTCCGGGCGCATCGCCCCGTGCCCACGCACCATAACGCCCTTTCGGGTTATGAAGTGCGCGCCATATCAACACGTACTCGCACGCTTCTGCTAGTAGGGCGTTGGCCGCCTCTATCACTGCGCTGGCGATTAGGCCGCTGTCCGTCTGCGCATACCAACTAATATCGGCGGCCAGGGGCATTTGGTTGATTACATAATCAACAGTAACGATGCTTTCGCCGTCTGCTGTTTGGGCCCCTTCAAAAGGCGCTTCCGGAAACGTGGCGAGGCCGTCGATCTTAGTTGGAGGTAAGCCTGCATCTTCCAGGGCGTTGTGACACGCATCCAGACTCAGCGACCCGAGGGATGTTTGGGGGTGCCGGGTGATTTCGGAATAACCTATACCCACGATTGCTGTCTTACCTTTACCTATCCATGTCATTGATTGAGCCTTGCTTTTCTTATGCATTTAGGCTGAATTTCGGGAGCGTCAGCTCTTTGTCGATATCGTGGAAGTACACAGTGACTTTCGCGCCGATACGGACATTGTGCCGCTCCGCCTCAGGCATATCCGAAACCAAAAAAAGGCCAGCCTGTTCTTCAAGCTCTACGATTATATTTATGTACGGAAGTTCTTGGTCGAAACCGGGAACGTTCGGTTGGTGCATAATGCTAAAACTGTATATCTTGCCCCTCCCAGTTACTCGCACGAACCTGAGCGTTTTGGCCCGACACACATTGCACAGAACTCGTGGTGGGTGATTATAAGTATTGCAATTGATGCATCGTTGAATGACAAGTTGGTGTTTTTGAGCTGCCGCCCAGAAGGGTTTGCTGAGCTCATCTATCGCGGGGCGGGGTTTCTGCGTTAGAGCTGGCATAAGTAGTTTCTCTCTGGTGTGTGGCGGCGTTGGAGGGGCAACATATTTTTCACCGCCCCCCGCCGATTAGATTCGAAGCCCAGCCTCCCGCATCAAGGGCATAACGCGTTCGCCAAAGAAATGGAGCTCCTCGTTGTAATCCAGCCACGACAAGATTAAACCTTCGATTCCACTCTGCTCCAGTTTCAGCATCTCCTGCACTACTTGTTCGGGGGTGCCGACGAGAGGATAGCCGCCCCAACCGGCTATAAAGCGCTCGGCGAATTGAGTGAGGGCCTCGTCGCTGAAGGACTGGCTCTCTACTCCTAGAAGATTGATAATGTTCCGGGCCGCGACC
>CAYWPF010000082.1:0-29856 GCA_964460065.1 uncultured Enterobacteriaceae bacterium | reverse complement strand
TTGCTCTCACAATCTCAGGAGAGCGGAAAAACTCCAACAATACGGGAGGTTGCGGATCACTTAGGTATTGCTCCGTCAACTTCCCAGATGCATTTCGAGAGGATGGAGAAAAAAGGGTATATTAGAAGAGGGTCTGGCGCGCGGAATATCGATATTCTTTATCAGAGTAAACGGAAAAATAACGGCCGAAAGATCCCTATATTAGGGAATGTCTCTGCAGGGAGGCCTATCCTTGCCATAGAAAATGTTGAGGGGCATGTACACATCGATTCGTCATTTACTGGCTCATCCGGGGAGTTCTTTGGTTTACGTGTTCAAGGAAACAGCATGAATGGTGCGGGGATCATCGATGGCGATATTGTTGTCGTTAGAAAGCAGGACCATTCGGATGTAGGGGCGATCGTAGTAGCACTCCTTGAAGAAGAAGTGGTGACAGTCAAGCGTCTTCAGAAGGATAGAGACGCGCTCTTTCTTAACCCTGAGAATCCCGCCTATGAACCAATCCGCTGCAACGAAAATACCAGAGTGATAGGGCAGGTGGTCACCTTGATTAGAAAGATCCGGCAGTAGGTGGTTGGCGTGAAATCATGGCGCAGACGGCCACCACTCTCCTCACTCACGAATTGCCATTCCGTCCGGTTCCGGCGCAGCTAAGACCGCAGTGGGACCTTAATTACTTGCACGGGCGGCTTGTCGAATTATCGGGTAATGGCAATGGTGCTGCGTTAACGGTTGCGTCTCGATTAATATTTGAAGCTCAAGAGGGTAATGAGCCAGTTGCCTGGGTCACGAACCAAGACAGTATTTTCTTTCCACCAGATTTTGCAGGGGGAGGCATTGATTTATCAGCGTTACCAATCGTGCAAACAGTGAATATGCAACAGTGTATGAAAGCGGCGGATATATTGTTGCAGTCAGGCGCTTTTGGCCTACTTATTATTGATATTGGTAAGTGTGTGGGCATCCGATTAGCTATTCAAACACGGTTAGCAAGCCAAGCACGGCATCATGAAACAGCAGTAGTTTTAATAACATATAAAGCGGCTTCTGAAGAAACTTTAGGCTCTTTGGTGTCTTTAAGGGTAGAGACTCAGAGAAAGCGTGTCGGCTTTAACCAATATCACTGTACGATCAAAGCACTAAAAGACAAACAAAGAGGACCAGGATGGTCCTATCGAGAGGAGCATTGTGGACCGGTGGGCTTGTCTTAGTATTTTCGAATTGCCCCTTCAATTGTTATTAAATCGCTCCCCTGAATGGGCGCAGTGTTCGGTAGCGGTTGTAGATGATGACAAATCCACAGGTCACATAAAATCTGTCAATACTCGCGCTTATGAAAGAGGAGTTCGCCCTGGTTACCGCTATGCTACTGCATTATTGCTGGAGCCACAGTTGCGAGCGGCGTCTATTCTAGAGGATGAATTACAAGAAGCGATTCAGAGTATTGTCGCTGGGTTATTTTCGTATACGCCTTGTATTGAGCCACACCCAGATTCTCCTGGTATTTTTTGGCTTAATGTGAGTGGTCTCGCCAAATTATTCAGATCCTTAGAAGAGTGGGGACGCCAGGTAACAACCTTAGTCAAGGGATTGGGGTATCAGCATACTCTAGTCATTGGATACTCCCGATTTGGTACATATGCTTTAGCAAAGAGTTTTTCCCAGACACATCTTAATGAGTATTGTTCAAAAACATTCCCTAAGGCTTATTTACTCTCTGACTCTTTTCAAGAAGCTGAGGAAACGAGGTCTGTTCGCTTAGAGTTTTTAGGACTCTCTCATTCGCTTCTAGAAAATCTACATAAATTGGGGCTAGAAAAACTTGGGGATTTTCTAGAACTTCCGGTGGCTGACCTGAGCGAGCGCTTTGGGCAAGAAGCGTATTCCTTGTACCAGCTTGCAGATAATGCGGGTGGGAATCCGGGGTGCCCATATGTGTTCGAAGGGCGGATGCGAAGGAATATAACTCTCGAGTACGCTGAATCAGACGCGATCAGGTTGACATTCCTTGTCAAGAGTGAGTTGCGTCCATTATTAGAATCTTTAGCAGAGAAGGGCCGGTCCTTAGCGAGTTTGCAAATTTTCTTGGGGCTTGGTTTGAAGGAAGTTCGAACCGAGCTTATCCAACCAGCAGAACCGACCCTTGATGAACAGCTGGTCTTGGATCTTGTTCGTTTACGATTCGAAACATTACGCCTTGTTTTAGGGATTACGGAAATAACGCTAACAGTTGAGGGCGTTAAGGCAACGACTGAACAGATGCGTCTTTTTGATCAGGTGTCGACAGGCAATTTAAAAGCGGCGAACCTGGCGCTTGCGCGCGTCAGAACGACTTTAGGAAGTCGTGCGATTGGTAGGGTGGAACTGTGCGATGCCCACCTTCCTGAAGCACAGTTTCGAATCGTTCCAATGGATTCCCTCGAACAAGCCAAATGCCAAATGACCAAGGATATGCCGTTAGTGAGAAGATTTTTTAATAAGCTGCAATTTTTTGTTGATCCCAATACTTTAGTTGGACGAGGCACATTTCTACCGGGAATGGAGATAGGGAAAATCCGATCGATCGTAGGACCAGATATCATATCTGGAGGATGGTGGAAGAAAGAAGTTCAGAGAGAGTACTTCTATGTAGAAACATATAAAGGTGAGATTTTGTGGGCCTTTTACGATTGTTTCCGTAGACGTTGGCGGTTGCAAGGACGTTTGGAGTAATTGAAGTGTGAGCATGTATGTACCTTTATGGTGTAAGAGCCACTTCTCTTTCCTAAAGGGTGCGAGTCACCCGGAAGAACTCATAGAAACAGCACGACGACTAGGTCTTTCAGCACTTGCACTTACCGATCACGATGGCCTGTATGGAATCGTACGAGGACAGGCGGCGGCGCGAGAGAACGGTATTAAGCTCATATGTGGTGCGCAAGTTACTTTATCGGACGGCTCATCAATTGTACTGCTCGTACAGAACAAAAAGGGATATAGAAATCTTTGCCGTCTACTAACGGCAGGACAGGGTAGAACCGCTAAGGGAAGTAGTTATGTAATCTGGAAAGAAGTTTGTGAATATGCCGAAGGTTTAATAGCTCTTTGGGGCGGGTCCAATAGCTTACTTGCTGGACGAGCAGATCCAGGGATAGTTGGCCGAACGCTCGCCGAAGCATTCGGGGAGAGACTGTACGGATTAGTTGTTAGGCACCTTTCAGCATCAGACCAAGTGAGGGAATACCGGACTAAAGAACGCATAAAAAAATATGGAATCTCTGTGGCAGCGGCTGTAGAAGTACAATATCACACCCGGGCACGTCGCCCGCTCCAAGACATGATGACCTGTATACGCGAAAAATCGACTATTACGACGATAGGGCGTCGAATTAATCAGAACGCAGAGCATGAGTTACTCCCTAATGAAACGTTCAAGCAAAGATTTTTAGATCTGCCGGATGCCGTAGAAAATACTGAGAAAATTGCAGACATTTGTGTATTCAATTTAAATCAGGTGCAATATAGGTATCCCACAGAATCATTGCCGGATGGTACACCAGAAGCGGAGTGGCTAAGACATTTAGTAATGAATGGGGCCCTGTGGCGTTATAGTGGGGCTATACCCGTAGGAGCGAAAGAGCAGATTGAGAAGGAGTTGCTCCTTGTGGAGGAGTTAGACTACGGAGGCTATTTCCTTACTATGTGGGAGATTGTTCAATACTGTAAAACCCAAAACATTTTATGTCAGGGGCGCGGATCAGCTGCTAATTCTATAATCTGCTATTGTTTAGGTATCACTGCAATAGATCCCATACAAATGGGATTACTATTTGAACGCTTCCTATCTAGGGAACGTGCGGAGCCCCCAGATATTGATCTCGATATAGAGCACAATCGTAGGGAAGAAGTCATTCAGCATGTGTATAAGGAATATGGGCGTAAACACGCGGCAATGGTAGCGAATTTTGTACGTTACAGGCCGCGTTCTGCCGTGCGTGATGTTGGGAAAGCTCTAGGGATCCCCGCTACGACTATTGATAGAGTGGCCAAGTTGTTGCCTCATAATGGCGAAATTACGATGCGTACGTTGCAAAGTGGCGGTCTGGATCCTCTGAGTAATACAACACGCTTACTGCTGCAATTTGTAAACGAAATTCAAGATTTTCCGAGGCATATTTCTATTCATCCGGGAGGATTCCTATTAGGACATGATCCTGTGTGTGAAATTGTACCCATTGAGAATGCAACGATGGAGAATCGAACGGTGATTCAGTGGGATAAAGAAGATATTGAGGAACTTAATCTATTTAAAGTAGACTTGCTTGGCTTGGGTGCCCTTACTGTGGTGGACGATTGTTTCAGGCTCATTCTGGAACACTACGGAATAGAACTGTCATTGGACACGATTCCTCAAGATGACGGAGCCACTTATGACATGCTTTGTAGAGGGGATACTATTGGGTGTTTTCAGGTCGAAAGCAGAGCTCAGATGGCAATGTTACCGCGTCTTAGACCCAGGAACTTTTACGATCTAGTAATTGAAATTAGCCTAGTTCGCCCCGGTCCTATTACGGGTGGTATGGTTCATCCGTACCTTAGACGCCGGCAGGGAAAGGAGCCCATAGATTATCCCCACCCTTGTTTGGTGCCTGTTTTGCAAAAAACTTTAGGGATCCCGCTTTTTCAAGAACAGGTAATGAGATTAGCCGTTGTTGCGGCTGATTATACACCAGGTGAAGCTGACCAGCTTAGGCGGGACATGGCAGCGTGGAGACGTACTGGCCGGATCGAACGTCACCGTGAACGGCTAATCACTCGCATGATTAAAAAAGGTATTGCTCCGGTATTTGCGGAGCGCGTGTTTGAGCAAATACGGGGCTTCGGAGACTACGGGTTCCCCGAAAGTCATGCGGCGAGTTTCGCCCTCATTTGTTATGCTACAGCTTATCTAAAATGTCATTACCCGGCGGAATTTGCGTGTGCATTACTGAACGCGCAGCCTATGGGATTCTATGCACCAGCAACAATAGTGCACGATGCAAAACGTCATGGTGTGAAAGTTCTTCCAATAGACGTCTCAAAAAGTAGCTGGAACTGCCGCATAGAACTCCAAAAAGAAGCACATACTCTTCGAATGGGATTTAGATACGTGAAGGGTCTTGGCAAAAAACCCCGACATGGAATTGGGGTTGGAGGGAGAGAATCTGCGGCTCAGAAATCTGGTAGGGGGAGATTTCCTAACACGCTACACGAGTATATCCGAAACAGTCAGTTGAGAGTGGATCAATTAGTTGCATTAGCCGAAACGGGGGCCTTCAAGAGTTTCGGTCTATCAAGACGGGAGGCTTTGTGGGTTGTGAGAGAAGCCGCAAGAGGCGACAGTTTGAGAATGCAGACTAGAAGGGCGGTCCCGAAATTTAGGGAACTGACCCATTCAGAAAACATTATTTGGGATTTCATAGGTTCGTCTCACAGTACAATTGGTCACCCGATAGAAACAGTCCGTCCCATGCTGTCGGAGCAAGGCTTCCCTGATGCAAAAACTGTTCGGTCCTATAAAAATAAGATTCTGGTGCGGTATGTGGGGCTTGTGATATGCCGGCAGAGACCAGCAACTGCAAGAGGGGTTGTCTTTATGACACTCGAAGATGAAACTGGCTTTGTCAATATAGTGATTTGGTCATCTCTGTTTGAGAGATTTTCTGAAGTTGCGAAGGTGAGTCCTCTACTTGGTGTGACTGGTCATATTCAGTCACACGACGGAGTCGTTCATGTTGTGGCGGCACAATTGTGGAAACCAGAGCTAGACTTTCGCCGAGATATTCCTAGAAGCAGAGATTTCCGTTGATATTGAAATAGAGGTATCTGACTCAATGCTAAGAAAGGTTACCCACTTTTTAAAAGTCTAGGCCTTAACAAAATCTATGGAGCCTATCGCACAAATTTAGTCTGGTCAGCTAAGGTTCGTCTTCTGGTTGTAACTGTGTAAGATCGACTTCAGCGTCTTCGACGGCTAGCTGTTCTATCCATTCTCGCGTGCAGGCAAAGAAGAGCCCCGACGAGTTCGTCAGGCTATATTTCTCGAGCCTGAATTTGCCATTCTCTAAGTCCCACTCAGCGCGTTCGTTTTCAACTTCAATACCCGAATACAAGCTTTCTTTCGGATTCTCTGTTGTTTTTGGATCCCCGTAATCTTCGGTAAAGAACTCGAGTACTCCAGTGTAGTCGGTAGATGGGAATTCCCCGGCCACGGCTACCATTCTGTCTCCAATGTAATAGTATGTCATTTGAACGTGCGTGGAACCAATAAGATCAGTCGTGGTTTCTATGGGTTCTTTGAGAACGTGGGTTTGCGCCTTCTCACCAGGTATTGCACCCAGTACCCTTCCATTAAAGCTGAAAGCGACGGTTGCGTCTGCTTTTGTCATCATTAATATAGGCCTCCATCAAACATCGATCAGAACCTGTGCGAGTAATAATTGATCGAGTTCAAACCGACAGCCGCTAAGTTGCCGCAAATCCTAATAGACATAAACACCTATAGTGGAGAAACTCTCGGGCCAAATCTACCCTATACTCAAAGACTACCGCCTGTCACCATCTCGTTGATGGGATGCACCTATATAGGTGTCTCCAGTTGGTAATAGGCTGCACTTTAGTTCGGCAAAAATCGATGTTTAGAATTTAAGATATTAGGCCCTATCTTATGCAGGACGTAACAGGGAGATGGCCTCTTCCATTCTATCAAGCCCAGCATTTAGTGTTCCCATAGAAGTGGCGTAAGATATACGCACATGGTCTGAAGACCCGAAGCCTTCCCCTGCTACGAGTGCTACTTCTGCCTGCTCGAGGAGATATAGAGACAAATCCATTGCAGAAGTAATAATCCCCCCTGCCCAACGCTTTCCAAAACAACCAGAAATTCGTGGAAAACAATAGAATGCCCCCTCCGGGAGCGTGCATGTGAACCCGGGAATATTCCTCAACCTCTCTACGACGTAGTCTCGTCGTTTTTTAAACTCCGCAGCCATTATCCCGACCTGTCTTTGTTCGCCGACTAGTGCCTCAATCGCAGCTGCCTGAGCTACCGAGCTCGGATTGGATGTACTCTGGCTCTGTATAGTCTCCATCGCCTTGATAAGTTCTGTTGGTCCGGCGGCATAGCCTAACCGCCACCCGGTCATTGCGTATGTTTTTGACACCGAATTTGCTATCAGGATCCTTTCCCTTAAGTTCGGCTTCAACCTAAGTAGGTGGGGACACTCAGACGTGTCATATAGAAATTTTTCGTACACGTCATCGGATATGACCACTGTTTCGGACTCTTCGATTATGTCAGCAAGTGCCCGGAGTTCGTCCTCGTTGTAGGCAGCACCGGTAGGGTTTGATGGGCTATTGAGTAGAAGCGCTTTCGCTCCTTGTTGAAGAGCTTCCTCAAGTTGTGACGGACTAATTTTGAATCCCGTTTCTTCCGTCGTGGAAAGAAGTACTGGGTTACCGCCGGCCAACACTACAATATCCGAATAACTTACCCAATATGGGGCAGGGATCAAGACACGATCGCCCGGGCTCAGTATTGCATGAAAGGCGTTGAACAATATGTGTTTTCCTCCAGAGCTGGTTGTCACTTCGGACATTTCAAACTCAAGTCCGTTGTCCCTACGTAATTTGCTGATTATTGCTTCCTTGACTTCCGCAGTGCCTCCGACCGGTGTATATTTGGTTTGGCCTTGTTTTATCGCTTCGACCGCAGCTTCTTTTATATTGTCCGGCGTGTCAAAATCAGGCTCTCCTGCGCCGAAATCTATGACCTCGATTCCTTTGCGCCGCAGCGCGGCAACCTTTACGGTTACCATAAGAGTGGGCGAGGGCTTAATTTTTTGTAACCGAAGTGCAAGACGCATAATGCCAGCCCTATTTTGCGTACATCATTGGGTTTTTGACTGGTTTCGCCGGTGAAAATCTGTGCTGGGTCAAATTCGCTAACTTTTGGAAGCAAATTTCGCACGGAGACGCTTTTCTACGTGCGCCGGGACTAGACCCGTAACCACACCGTTAAGACCTGCAATTTCCTTGACCAAACGTGCAGCCGTATAGAAATGTGCGGCTCCCGTTGTTAAAAAAATCGTATCAATCTCTGGTCTCATGTGTCGATTCATGAGGGCCATCTGGAACTCGTATTCGAAATCCGACGCCGCCCGTAGTCCTCGAATAATCGTTTTAGAGTTCATGCGGTCAACGTAGTCCACCAGAAGACCATGAAAGCTATCGTAAATAACTCTGTCGCCCGCATCTTCAAGTTCCTCGCGGAACATTTCCAAACGTTCTTCTGGGGTGAATAGATAATCTTGCTTTTGTGGATTGTATACCACCGCTACGACAACTTCGTCCGTTAATTCTAGGCTTCGACGCACGATGTCCACGTGCCCGCATGTAGGGGGGTCAAAGGAACCGGGATAGATGGCACGGCGCTTCACGCTCATTCCTCGCAAGTGATTTCGTAGAAAGACACATCGGTTGTGCCGTAATGCCGGCTTTCCGTCAATACCAACGGGGCATAGGTAACTGCTAGCCGTTCTTTTCGTGGGTGTTCAACGACTACCAATGCGTTAGGCAACAGTAGGTTACCATGCGACAACCGCGACATGCTTTTTGCCACCCAACCCTCCTCGTAAGGAGGGTCCAAAAAGACTACCCCGAAACGCAATTTTTTCTCTTCGAGCATAGTTAGGGCTTTTAACGCGTACGCCCCGACGACGGTAGCTCGTCCACGTAGTTTGGTAGCTTTCAGATTTAGTCGGATCGTCTTAAGTGCAAGTGGACTAGCATCAACAAAAACTGCTGAGCGGGCGCCACGGCTGAGAGCTTCGATCCCCAGCCCGCCGGTGCCAGCGAATAGGTCCAACACGTCGACGCCGCTGAAAGATAATCGATTAGAAAGGATATTAAAGACCGATTCTCGAACACGTTCTGATGTCGGTCTGATTCTGTGTCCCTTCGGAGCGGTCAAAGGTATCCCGCCGGCGGACCCTGATATTACTCGCATTTAGACGCTGAGGATATGGACAGCTAAAGCAGCGGCCTCTCCCCGGACCATGCCGCCGCCGTTCTCTGTCAAACCAATGCGTGCTCCATCGACTTGGCGTTTGCCAGCCTCGCCGCGCAGTTGCCAGAATATCTCAGCGATTTGTGCTGTTCCGGTGGCGCCTACTGGATGGCCTTTGGCTAACAATCCGCCACTCGGATTTACGGGAATTTTGCCCCCAAGGGCCGTGATGCCTTCGTCTATAAGTTTCCCACCTTCGCCTTGTTGGCAAAGGCCGAGTTCTTCGTAGATGATTAATTCTGCGGGGGCAGAGGCATCATGCACTTCCGCCACGTCCAGATCTTCGGGCCCGACACCAGCGATTTCGTATGCTTTTTGTGCTACGCGGGCTGTTACCCCTACGTCACCAGGTTGGTGGTCTTTTCCCGAACCTAAAACTGACGCTTTCACGTACACTGGCTTTGTAGTGAATTCTTTTGCTTTTTCGGCACTCGTGAGGACTAATGCCGCCGCCCCATCTCCAATCGGTGAACACATCATTCTGGTGAGGGGATCAGCAATCATAGGGGATCCCAGAATGTCCGAAACGGTGCGTGACGTCTGAAACTGCGCGTGGGGGTTCAAACTGCCATTAGTGTGGTTTTTTGCGGCGATGCCAGCGTACTGTTCCTTCGTAGTTCCAAATTTCCTCATATGGCTACGTGCGAACTCTGCGTAGAAATCCATGAACATACTTCGAGATTTGCCTGCTCCTTCTTTGCCTGTCGTTTCTTTTGTCTCTTTCTTCATATCGGCTAAAGTCTTCTGCATCAGTTCGACATCAATCGCACTACCGATCGCGGCGAAAGATTTCTTCTTATCCTCATGGTACAATTTCTCCATACCCAAGGCCAAAACGACATCATACATTCCCGAAGCTATATAGAGCCAAGCTAAATGAAAGGCGGTTGCGGCACTGGCACACGCGTTCTCCGTGTTGATCACTGGAATTCCACCGATGCCCATTTCCCGAAGCACTACCTGGCCTCGAATACATTCCTGACCGGTGATGAGGCCAGCCATGGCATTTCCCACCGCGACGGCTTCCAATTGTCGTGCCTCTATACCCGCGGATCCGAGAGCAGACTCAACAGATTCGCGGGACAGTTCCTTCATGCCCTTATCCAAATGTTTTGCGAATCGGGTCATGCCGGCACCTACTATTGCAACTTCTCTCATTACACTCCTCCGTCGCTAAGTACTGCAGTTGACTTTCCGAAAACAACTATAGCCATATTACCCCTTGTTCTGCAAGGAGATTTTCTTCAGGATAGCACGTGTGAAATTCGTTCTTGTTCCGGTGAAGGCTCTTTCGGGGGGTAAAAGTCGTTTGTCGGAAATATTGTCCGATAGCCAACGTCGTGCCCTATCTGAGGCGATGCTTCGCGACGTTCTTACACAGTTGCGCCGCGCAGCATCCGTGGACCGTTTCGGGGTGGTAACCTCTGACGATGCCCTCCTCGCGATAGCCGGCGAGTTAGGTGCGGAAGCTATAGATGAGGTTCACCCACGGGGACTTAACGGAGCCGTTTCAATTGGGACCGAGTTTTGTCTTCAAGAAGGCGCAACCTCGATGCTAGTATTGCTTTCGGATCTTCCCCTTGTCACGTCCGAGGACGTTGATCTTCTTTTTTGCGACGCAACGGAAGAGCCCGAGGTCATGTTGGTGACTTGCAAAGAGGGAGAGGGTACAAATGCGATATTGCGTACCCCTCCGTTGGTTATGCAGACTTGCTTCGGGGGGCCGAGTTTGGCTGCTCATCAGGCGCAAGCTGAGAAAGATCGCATTCCTTGTCGAGTTGTGAGCGTTCCACGTATAGCTTTTGATATTGATTCGGTGGACGATCTCCGAGCTTTCGCTAGTAAGCCGACTCGGACGTTTGCGTATCGTACGATGGAAGAATTGGATATTCTGCGTACGCTTGGGGTGAATACATCTCCTTAAGGCAACTGTGCGCACGCAGTTTTGACGTTGGATCGGTTAATGTGCTGATGGTAAAATTTCCCGGAATGAATAAACCGCAGATAGTAGTCATTACGGGGCCAACCGCAGTAGGGAAGACTTCTCTAGCAATGGGTCTTGCCCAACGGTTCCGGGCAGAAATAGTAAGCGCCGATACCCGTCAAATTTTCCGCCATATGGACATTGGTACTGCCAAGCCAACCAAGTTGGAACAGGCGAAGACGCGGCACCACGTAATTGATGTCGTAGCCCCTGATCAGAATTTTGACGTCGCTCGGTACGGTAAAATCGCAAGACAAGCAATCGCAGATATCCTTTTCAGGAAAAGACGAGCTTTTGTAGTCGGAGGTGCGGGGCTTTATATACGTTGTTTGACCCGTGGTCTTTTTGCCGGACCGCCTGCCAACGAAAGCCTTCGCGAAGAGCTTGTAAGGAAAGAAGAGACACAGGGGGCGGGGTTTCTTTTTGACTGGTTGCGGCGCGTGGATGACAAAGCGGCAAGGCACATTCATTCCAACGATAAACTGAGAATACTTCGCGCGCTCGAGGTATGGCTTCTAACGGGCACGCCTATGAGTGTTTTGCAAGATGCTCACAGCTTCCAAGAACAACCATATGACGTACTCTATATCCGGCTTACTAGGAGTCGGGACGAGTTGACCAAGCGCATCGCAAAGCGTTGTTCTGCTATGATGAAAAAGGGATTTGTAGAAGAAGTACGTAGACTCCTGGGTATGGGTTATAGTCAAGAGCTTCCAGCACTGAGAACTATAGGCTATGCCCAAATAACCGAGATGTTAAACGGCAACATCACTCTGGAGGACGCGATTGAGATTACAGTACAACAAACGTGTCAGTTGGCCAAACGCCAAATGACATGGCTCCGGTCTGACCGTGTGGACCAGTGGTATGAACCGTCACTACAGGGGAAAATTGTAGATACTATGGGAAGATTTTTCGATCGTAGCTAAGGAGAGGCCGTGCAAACAACATATCTGGATTTCGAAAAACCATTGGAAGAACTAGACAAGCGATCGCTGGCGCTTTCGCAGATGGAGAACCGTTCTGCCAAGGAGCAGGTGCTTTTGGACAAGTTACAGCATGACGTCCGGCAATGTGAGAAGAAGATTTTTGGCGAACTGTCGTCTTGGCAACAAGTACAACTTTCTCGGCACGCCGACCGACCTTATACGCTGCATTACATTAGCGAACTCTGTTCGGATTTTGTAGAACTTCACGGGGATAGAGCTTTTGGAGATGATCCCGCGATCGTTTGCGGACTCGCGAGGTTCCGAGGCATTCCAGTGGTCGTGGTCGGTCACCAACGGGGCAAAACGGTGACTCAGAAAGTACATAGAAACTTTGGTATGCCAAGGCCCGAAGGCTATAGAAAAGCGTTGCGTCTTTTCCACATGGCGGAGCGCTTTAAACTTCCTGTGCTGACCTTTGTGGACACGCAAGGCGCCTACCCCGGGGTGGGCGCTGAAGAGCGAGGGCAAGCCGAGGCGATAGCTAGGAACATTCAGGAAATGGCAGGACTTAGAACTCCCATAATTGTGACAATCATTGGGGAAGGTGGTAGCGGCGGCGCACTAGCACTGGGTGTAGGGGATCGTATCTTAATGCAGGAAAACGCTTGCTATTCTGTGATAACACCTGAGGGGTGTGCAGCAATACTTTTCGGTGAAAAGGATGCGGCACGAGCTGCCTGGGCAGCCGAGGCCCTTAAAGTGAACGCGCCTAGCTTGCTTTCGCTGGGTGTCATAGATGAAATGATTCCTGAGCCAGCGGGAGCCGCACATAGGCACGCACGGGCAGCCATAAGCGAGGTAGGCACCGCGATTTTACGGCATTTAGAAACTCTCATGACCCTGGACACGGTAGCCCTGATGGACGAACGCTACAAAAAATTTCGCGCCATGGGCAAAATAGGAATCATAGATGATAAAGAGGCCCGTCCAAGCGGGCCCGACGAGAAATTAAACTCACAAGTTCGCTCGGTGGAGGTATGAGGCTAAGCTTGCCGGTTAGGTATGTTTGAGGCTCATAGACTGTATGGCCAATTCGTAGTACAAAACGCCGTGTGGCGCAGAAACGTCGAGAGTCTCTGAGAGACGTCCAAAAAGCGTTGGATACATTGAGGCAGAGGATCGATCGCACCGACGCGCAAATTCTTAGCCTTCTCAACCGTCGGGCCCGGTTAGCTCAGCGTATAGGAGACCGTAAAAAGGATAAGGGCTCTATTTACGTACCGGGCCGAGAACGCGCCATTTTTGATCGACTCCTTGAGTTGAACGATGGGCCGCTCCCGGACCACTCCGTAAGTACCATATACCGTGAAATAATCTCAGCCTCGAGAGCGCTCGAGGCACCCCTGCGGGTATCCTATTTGGGGCCAGAGGCGAGCTACGCCCACATGGCTGCTCGAGAACAATTTGGTTCAAACGCAGAGTTTATCCCTGTCGAAACTATTCCGAATGTTTTTTCGTCGGTAGAAAATGCTCACGCAGATTATGGAGTTGTACCCGTAGAAAACTCCAGCCAAGGCTCTGTAGCAGTGACTCTCGATGTGTTCGTTGACACGAATCTCTGTATTGTCAGCGAGAGGGCAATAGAAATCAGACATTGCTTATTGAGTAAGGCTAGAAAAAGAGAAAGGATTGAACGGGTCACGGCACACCCACAATCTCTAGCCCAGTGTAGGAGGTGGATTCAGAATAATTTGCCTGGCGTTTCAGTTACGGCTGCTTCTAGTAATTCTAGGGCAGCAGAATTGGCACGGCGCGACATTGGGATGGCGGCAATTGCGGGGCGTTTAGCCGCGCAGAAGTATAGGCTCAACGTAATTGATGAAGATATTCAGGATGAGGCTGCGAATTATACGAGATTTGCCGTTTTGGGGCGCGAGCCCGCACCGCCAAGTCGTCGGGGGGATCACAAAACTTCGGTAATCCTTTCTGTCCGAGACCAGGCGGGTGTACTCTTTGACGTACTCAAACCCTTTGCAGATAACCATATCAACCTGCTCCGAATTGAATCTCGGCCGCTCAGAGGACGCCCTTGGGAGTACGTATTTTTCATAGATATCGAAGGCAGGGCAAATGACACAGCGATTGCCGAGGCTCTTGAGGAGATTGCACCGTTGTGCATGACGGTCAAGGTCCTAGGCTCTTATACTTCCTTCCTCCCACGGAGTATGTCCAACAAATCCGAACGACAGAAATAGTGGAACTCATGGACATTCGAAAATATGTACCAGAGTGGGTTCTGGATCTTACCCCGTATCAACCTGGGAAGCCGATAGACGAATTGGAGCGGGAATATGGAATTCAGGATTCTGTAAAAATAGCGTCCAATGAGAATCCTGTAGGCCCATCCCCGAAGGGAATAGATGCGATACGGGCGGCGCTGTCATCCCTCAATCTGTACCCAGATGGGGACGCATTTCTCCTGAAGAAGGCCATAGCCGAGAGGTATGGAGTAGATCAATCGGAAGTGATCATAGGGAACGGGTCAAATGAATTGATAGAAATAATCGTGCGGACTTTTCTCCGTGTCGGAGAATCTATCATAGCCGCGGAGCATGGATTTGCTATATACCACTTGTGCGCGAAGGCGGCAGGCGGGCGCACGATAAGGGTGCCGCACGACGGATTCGTCTTTGATTTGCACGCAATGGCAGACGCGATCGAAGACGACACGCGCGTTATATTTCTTGACAATCCGAACAACCCAACAGGAACAATCTACACTTCGGCTGATTGGGAAGCGTTCCTCGAAAAAGTGCCACCGCGAGTGGTTATAGTCGTTGATGAGGCTTACTTCGAATTCGTAGAAGACTCAGATTACCCAGACTCGCTCAAGTACCATAACGAGGAAAGAGTTATAATAACGCTCCGCACATTTTCAAAAATTTGTGGATTAGCGGGCCTTCGAGTCGGCTATGGAATATCCTCCCGGGATGTAATTGACGCTATGAATCGTATACGACAACCTTTCAACGTTAACACTCTCGCACAGGTAGGGGCGCTAGCTGCCATTAATGATACGGCACATATCCTACGAACCAGGGAAAATAATCGTAAGGGCCTAGCGTTTCTTCGAGAACAACTAGATAGGCTAGGGTTTCAGTATGTCAACAGTTCGGCTAATTTCCTTTTGGTACGGATCGGCGCCGATCTTCCTGAAAAACTTCTATCTCAGGGCATCATCATCCGACCGATGAACGGATACGGATTCCCGGATTATGCTCGCGTGAGTGTGGGCCTCCCGCGAGAGAATGAACGGTTCATTAGCGCTTTAGAGGGGAGCCGGTAGTAGGGCCTTTCGGGTTAGCCTGGGCGGAAGATATGACGTTTCTATTCAAACGACTTGTAATAGTCGGGGTTGGTCTTATCGGTGGTTCATTTGGTCTCGCGGCCAAGCGCCGTGGTCTGGTGGAGGAAGTTATAGGCTTTGGTAGGACCGAGGGCAATCTGCGTATCGCACTTCAGCGCGGCATAATTGACTCTTACACTTTCGATGCGGCTGAGGCCTCTGTTGGAACGGATCTGTTAATGTTGGCTGTCCCAGTTCGCGCCACGCGACCGGTCATGCAACAATTCGTGTCACATCTTCCCTCCGGATGCGTAATAACTGACGCCGGAAGCGTTAAGACGTCTATAGTCGATACCCTAGAGAGCCTATTGCCTGACCACCTGCCTTTCGTCCCGGCACACCCCATAGCGGGCACAGAGAACGCGGGGGCTGCCGCTGCTTTCGAAACGCTTTTTGATGGCCGCTTGTGTATCTTAACGCCTACTAACAAAACACAGGAGACGGCACTTAGCAGAATACGGACCTTGTGGGAGAGAGTGGGGATGAGAGTCGAGGAAATGGACCCGCGCGCTCACGACCAATTACTAGCGCAAGTAAGCCATTTGCCGCATTTGATTGCGTTCAGCGTTATGAATGGATTAGTGGATTCCGCGTCGCAGAAAATAGACCCTCTACCCTATGCGGGAAGTGCCTTCTCAGATTTAACGCGTGTCGCTAGTAGCCCCACGGAAATGTGGCGGGACATTTGCCTTGATAACAAAGAAGCGCTGCTTTCTGCCATTACGAATTTCGAACACGCCCTGGCGCAGATGAAAGAGGCTATTCACGAAGGAGACGCCGAAACTCTCTCTTCTAGTATTGAGAGCGCGCGGGAAGAAAGGAATCGGCTTACTAATTTGAAAGAAACAAAATGACAGGACCCTTGCTGATTGCACCAGCTTCGAACGAACTGAATGGGGAAATCCGTCTCCCGGGAGACAAATCAATTAGCCACCGCGCAGTTATGTTCGCCGCGCTTTCGCCTGGTACCAGTTACATCTTTAACTGTTCCCTCGCGCAGGACAATAAAAGTACGATTTTGGCATTCAAGTCTCTTGGCGTGGACATAACGTGGGAAGGGACGGTTGTTACTGTTAGGAGCGATGGCAGGGCAAATCTCAATCACCCTGAAGAGTCGACTCTTTCTATTGATTGCGGCAACTCCGGAACAACTATCCGACTCCTCTGTGGCATTCTTTCTGCCAGCGCATTTGATTCATTTCTTGATGGCGATAAGTCCCTTCGAACCCGACCAATGGGTCGAGTCGCTGATCCGCTCAGGAGGATGGGCGCATCTATTCACTTCCAGGAAGATTCGGATTGTGCTCCGCTTCGCGTCAACGGGCGAAAGGGCGCTCTTATTGGGTTAACGTACGAAAGCCCGGTTGCTAGCGCACAGGTTAAGTCTGCCATTCTCTTGGCGGGTCTCTACGCGAATGGTACTACGACTGTAATAGAGCCGGCACGATCAAGGGATCATACGGAGCGTCTTCTACCGAGATTTGGAGCGGCCGTACGAGTGGAAGATCGCGTAGTTTCCGTAAAAGGGGGAACGGAACTCCGCCCCTGCGATGTTCACGTGCCGGGCGACTTTTCTTCGGCCGCTTTTTTTATAGCGGCGGCCTTACTGCTTCCGGGCTCTCGGATTTGTATAAGGGACGTGGGTTTGAACCCCACACGTACTGGAGTGCTGGATATATTCCGAGCTATGGGGGCCAAGATAAAAACTGAGAACGAGCGACTTCTGGAAGGTGAGCCATTGGCTGACATACTGGTGGAACACAGCTTACTCAAGGGCATAAGCATAAATGGAGAGACTGTGCTTCGTGCTATCGATGAGATCCCTATAGTTGCCGTTGTAATGGCGCTGGCCGAGGGGCAGTCTGTTATCCGAGATGCGAGAGAATTGAGAACAAAAGAAAGTGACCGTATCAAAGCTCTAGCTGAGGCTCTCGGCATTTTAGGCGTACAAGTGAAGGAACTCCGGGACGGCCTCGTGATCAAGGGGCGCGCTGAAATTAAGGGCGGTCGGATCCGCAGTTTCGGTGACCATCGTATTGCTATGGCATTTTCCGTGGCGGGTGTGTTGTCAAAAGAGGGCGTAGAAATAGAGCAGCCCGAGTGTGTAGAAATATCGTTCCCCGGATACTATCGTTTGTTGCAAGATGCAACTGGCGTAAAGTTGTGAACAAATGATGAAGAGGGTCCCCAAACTTTTGGTCGCTATAGATGGCCCGGCGGGAGCGGGCAAGAGTTCCGTGAGTCGACTTTTGGCTAAACAGCTGGGGTATCGGTATCTTGACACTGGGGCCCTTTACCGAGCAATTGGTTTGCTTGCCGTAGAGTCAAATGTCTCGCCGGAAGATGTGTTAAGCCTAGCCGGAATTTGTAAGACAGCAACGATATCTCTCACGCACGATAGCATTCACGTTGGGAGACGCGATATTAGCTCTGAGATTAGGCGACCCGAAATTAGTGAAGCGGCTTCCAAGGTTTCTGCGCACCCTGAGGTTCGGGCAGCCCTACTTGGGTTGCAGCGTAGGCTTGGCGCGTCAGGTGCAGCAGTCATTGAGGGTAGAGATATAGGTACCGTGGTATTTCCGAACGCGGATATAAAAATTTTCCTCGACGCCTCTATAGAAGAGCGCGGACGCCGTCGTTATGTTCAGCTAAAAGATACGAGCGGCGACGAGATATCATTGGAACAAATTATTCAGGACATAGCCCAGCGTGACAAACGTGACAGTGAACGCGACGCTGCGCCTCTCCGTCCTGCAGTGGATGCCGTGTATTTGGACAGTACGAAATTAACACGACAGCAAGTGGTTGACAGGATGATAGAATTAGTACATGCCCATGCAAGTATTGGAAGCCAAAAGGAAAAGCGACAGCCCTAGCTCTTGCAACCTAGTGTAGAGGGGAGTAAAGAAGTGCAAGGTAATGGAGCTTCGTAGGGGGTAAACTATAACATGGAACAAAACGACCAACAAAACAGAGAAGAAACGACGACGGCCGCATCGAGTGAGTCTAATGTTGAAGATCAAGTGAGCGCAAGTAACGCTGAAGAAACCAATGAATCGGGTAACCCCTCGTTGGAAAAAAAAGAAATAACAGAGCCAACCCCACCGCAGACCGTATTAGCTTCCAAGAATGATAGTGAAGACTTTGGTCAAATGTTCGAAGAGAGCATGCGGTCCGTTCAACCCGGCGAAATAGTTCGAGGAAGGGTAGTGAATCTCGGTGCAGAATTTGTAACGATTGACATAGGTTACAAATCTGAAGGCCATGTACCGCTGGCTGAATTTCGGCAACGGGACGGACAATTGACTGTAAGCGAAGGCGACGAAGTAGAGGTATATTTTGATTCGACGGAATCCGATCAAGAGGGGATAGTCTTATCTCGAGCTAAGGCAGAACAATTTCGTGTTTGGCACGACATCGAGGCAGCATTTAACAGTGAGACCCCTGTTGACGGATCCATCGTGGGTAAGGTGAAGGGCGGGCTCCGCGTTGACATAGGGGTCCCGGCATTCTTACCAGGGTCACACGTTGATATAAGACCCGTTAGGGACTTGGACCGCTTTCTCGGCAAAACCGGCAAATTCGCTATTCTGAAATACAACCGCGCGCGATCTAATGTCGTCGTGTCGAGGAGAACGGTTCTGGAATCCGAAAGGTCCTCGCTGCGAGAGAAAACTCTTCAGGTTTTAGATGAGGGTGTGATTATCGAAGGTACCGTCAAAAATATAACTGACTACGGGGCGTTCGTCGATCTTGGCGGACTCGATGGTCTTTTGCATATCACTGATATGTCGTGGGGTAGGATTGGGCATCCCTCGGAGATGATCAAGGCCGGCGAAACAATTAAGGTCGTTGTCCTTAAGTTCGATGGAGAGAAGGAGCGTGTTTCCCTAGGGTTAAAACAACTAATCCCAGACCCTTGGGGATCCGTAAGCGACCGGTATCTACCTGGAACGAGAGTTACGGGAAAGATTGTTAGTCTTGCAGACTATGGTGCTTTCGTAGAGATGGAAGAAGGAGTGGAGGGCCTGTTACATGTATCTGAAATGTCTTGGACGAAACGGGTTTCGCACCCGTCCAAGCTGCTATCCGTAGGAGATGAAGTGGAGGTCGTCGTCCTTGACATAGATCCAGCGAACCGTCGCATCTCATTGGGGCTCAAGCAAATAGCGCCTAACCCTTGGGAAACTGTTCGTGCTACCCACCCGATAGGGAGTCGGATTAATGGAACAGTGAAGAGTATTACAGACTTCGGAGTTTTCATTGAAGTGGAAGATGGGCTTGACGGGTTGGCTCACATTTCGGACCTACACTGGACGAAAAAGATTAAACACCCCTCTGATTTGTTTAAGAAGGGCGATGAGGTGGACGCCGTTATCCTGGGCATAGATGTGGACAACGAGAGAATCTCATTGGGCATTAAGCAATCTAGTGCCGATCCCTGGGTTACGCTTCAACAAGAACATCCAGTGGGAAGTCGTATTAACGGGAAGGTAACAAGCGTTACGGATTTTGGCGTCTTTGTTGAAGTGGCGGATGGAGTGGAAGGACTTATTCATATATCGCAACTTTCTACGGAAAGAGTTGAAAAACCGGCTGCCTTGTTTGAGGTAGGTAATGAAGTTGAAGCAGAAGTAATCCATATAGATTCTCGTGAGCATAAGATGGGATTGAGCGTAAAAGCGCTGAGGCGAAGCGAGGAGCGTGCCGATATGGAACAATACTTGCAGCGTGACCGAGAAGATGCACGCTTTTCTTTCGAAGATATTCTAGGGGAAGAGTTGCGTTTGGATCGGGACGACAGGGGCGGAGATCAACAGAAGTCGTAAGGCTTTCCTGACGGGGAGGACGGAAGCGTGACCAAGAGAGATCTTATTGAGGAAGTCGCCCAGAACTATCCTCGGTTTTCGAGACGCGATGCGGAAGTCATGGTCAATGCTGTATTTGACAGCATGACAGAGGCATTGGTCAAGGCGGAGAGGATAGAAATCCGCGGATTCGGCAGTTTTATTGTCAAGGACCGGCCGGCCCGTGAGGGGCGAAACCCTCGCACTGGCGAAGTTGTAGCGGTCGCGGCGAAGAAGGTTCCCCTTTTCAAAGTGGGAAAAGAGCTTCGCTTACGGGTCGACGGGCAGCCTGCAACAAAAGCTATAGATGAGGGTCCGACCGAGACCTCCAGAGCCGAGTGAAAAGTCCCAACCGTAGCTTTTTAGGCCAATAGCAGGTTCTCCAATGGGCAACCGAAGCTAGAAGAAGAGATCCAGGAGAAACGCGCAAAGGTGCGTGAACTGGTAAGGAAAGATGCCTGGCCTGCCTTGTTACCGCAAGCTCTCAAAAAAACTAAAAAGTGGACGGGCTCTTCCCTGAGATTTTGAATGGGCCCCTGAGCCTGGGCGATTCTTATGCCGATACGCGAAATGACCAGAGGTTAGGGGTAGATAATAAGAATTTAGACTGTGAAGCCGATGTCAGAATATTATCAATAAAGGCGGGTATAATTGTGCAAGACAGGATACCTACAGAAACTCTCCGTGGTGAAGTCCGGACTCTAGGGGCACTAAAGAAATCAGGTTATTGTGTTCTTTCGGTCCGACAAGAGATGCGGGCCAACCTGATCCGACTTCTTAGAGCAGGTGAAAAATTCCTTCCCGGAATTATTGGCTACGATGAAACGGTTGTACCCGAGATTGAAAATGCCGTCCTGGCCGGACACCATATCGTTTTTCTTGGTGAACGCGGACAGGCCAAATCCCGTGTAATTCGCGGGTTGATCGCTTTGCTAGATCCCTACGTGCCTACTATTAGTGACGCGGAAATCCCGGAGGATCCCCTCAATCCGATATCCCCGCAGGCTCGACGTCTGGTTTCCGAGCGTGGTGATTCTTTGGAAATTCGTTGGATGACGAGAGAAGAACGATATTCGGAGAAATTGGCTACCCCGGATGTTTCGGTAGCGGATCTTATTGGCGAAGTGGATCCAATAAAAGTCGCTGAAGGACGTTACCTTGCTGACGAAGAGACGATCCACTACGGGCTCATTCCCCGAACGAACCGCGGAATTTTTGCCGTGAATGAGCTTCCCGATCTCACCGAGAAAGTGCAAGTCGGTCTCTTTAATCTCATGGAAGAGAGAGATTTCCAGGTGAAGGGATTTAAAGTGCGTCTCCCTCTTGACGTTATCATTGTTGCCAGCGCAAACCCAGAAGATTATACGAGTCGCGGACGAATTATTACCCCGCTGAAAGATCGATTTGATGCCCAGATACGTACTCATTACCCTCGTTCGGTTGAGGAAGAAATATCGATCATGGAACAAGAGTCGACGCAGTTTGAGGCTGAGGGAATGGTATTTCACACTCCAGATTTCATAAAGGAAATTTGTGCTCAAGTGACAATGGAAGCCCGCGGATCGAATGAAATTAACCAATCCTCTGGGGTGAGCGTACGCATGACAATAAATAATTTCGAGAGTTTAGTCAGCAACGCAGAAAAAAGGGCGGTTCGTCTGGGGGAGAAGCAAGTGGTCCCTCGTATCAGCGATCTGCATGCCCTTTATCCCTCAACGGCAGGTAAGATAGAACTAGAGTACATGGGTGAAGAACAGTCTGATGAAGATCTCATAGACCGATTAGTAAATCGTGCGATACAAGCCGTGTTTGACAAATATATGAAGGTAGAGAATTTACAACCGGTAATTGATTATTTTCATGCTGGAGGTGGGGTGGAAGTCTCAGATATGATGTCGTCTCAGGAATATTTGAAGGGCATGCAAAATGTTGAAGGTATACCCGAAAGCCTCGCCATGTTGGGGGTTGAAGGTGAACCGAACTTGGTTTCCACGGCCACGGAGTTTATTCTGGAAGGACTCCATTTGCATCAAAAATTAAACAAAGAGCGCGACGGCGGGCGCCAAACCTATCGTGCGTGACCAAGCGGCACATTAGACATACCCCCCCCATGATAAAGATTCGGTATACCGATTGGGACGGAAGCCAGCGTGTCCGTCTAACTGCGGATAAAATTTTCGAAGAGCTTGCCGATCAATTGTCCAAAACAGATGACATGCAGCAGGCGCTTGATCAGCTGATGAAACAGGGAATGGGGCAAGACGACGAAAAATTGAAGGGGCTTGACGATCTCGTGCGCGATTTACGAGAGGAGATGCGCAAGCGGTATAGAGATTCGAATCTGCGCTCGTCTCTAGACGAAATGGATGAGCGCCTTCAAAGTATTATCGATCGTGAGCTCTCCACGATTGAAGAAAAGAAGCAGCAGGAATCTGACTTGGCAGATAAGTCCCAATTTCTTGAAAGGCTACCGCAACGCTTAACTGAAAAACTGGATAGGCTAAAAGATTACCAATTTGAGGATACCATTGCACAAGCGGATTTCGACGATCTCATGCGACAGTTCGAGGACATTGGATCTCTCGAAGATTTTCAAAGCCGTTTTAACGACTTGTTCAACGGGCCTCGGCCGCTGAGTTATCAAGAGGCTCTCGAACTCATGGAGGAAATGCAACAGCTTCAGGAAATGGAGCAAAACTTGCTGTCTGGAAATCCAGAAAAAATTGATCCTCAGCAACTCCGAGATCTCATGGGACAGGGTGCAGGCCAAGATTTTGAGAATTTGCAAGAAATGCAATCAATGTTAGAAGAGGCGGGTTTTTTGATCTCAAAGGAGGGGCGTGTACAGTTGTCCCCAAAAGGTGTGAGGCGCATAGGCCAATTAGCGCTCCAGGACATTTACACGAACCTATTACGTGACAAGAACGGTACGCATTCTGTCGACCATCGTGGGCTCGCTGAGATTAAGATCGACCAGACCCGGTCTTATGAATATGGTGATCCAATGCACCTCGACCTTGTTGGCACATTAAAAAAAGCGGTACAGCGCAAGGTCGAAGTGCCATTATCGCTGCGTCCGGAGGACTTTACCATTTTCGATACTGACCATAGCACAACGACGTCGACAGTACTTCTGTTAGATATGAGTTGGTCTATGAGTTGGGAGGGGAGATTTGGGGCGGCAAAGAAGGTCGCCCTCGCATTAGAGAGTTTGATACGGACCCGGTATCCGCGCGACTATTTTTCCATCGTTGGGTTTTTCACGCGCGCGGTCGAGCTGAAAGTCAAAGATTTGCCAGAAGCCAGCTGGAACATGGGAGATCCCTTTACTAATCTTCAGGACGGGTTGCGTCTGGCCGGAGAGCTTTTGCGTCGTCATCCCAATCATAATCAACACATCATCGTTGTTACTGACGGCCAGCCAACGGCGTACTTCTCCCGAGGAAGACTCTACTGTGAATGGCCACTTTCTTTTGGTGGGATCAGCATGAAGGCGGCGCAGGAAACGCTCAGGGAAGTTGAGAAAGCTACTAAACGGGGCATCACTATAAACACCTTCATGCTCGATGATAGTCCAAGCTTGAGAACATTCGTTGATAAAATGACAAAAATGAACCGTGGCCGGGCTTTTTATACGCGACCCGATAATTTAGGCGAATATCTATTAGTTGACTATGTGGGGAATCAGCGGAAGAGGGTATAGGCACTTGTTGGAAGTTGCACGCTCAAATCGGGTTTTCAGAAATGGCCTCCGCTAACGCGCGTTCCTCTTCTAGTTGCATGTCCGAGAAAACGAGGGCCTCTATTTCACGGTAATGATGCAGCGCTGTCCCGACCTTTTCCCGGCCCTCTTTAGATTCAAGGTCTTTGAGCTTGTCCGTGATCCAGGAGAGATGCACCTTCTCGTCGTCACGCATCACTTTAAGTATCTTAAGTGTCTCAGAACTGACGTCGGGCCGAGTCGAATGTTCAGCGTAGCGCTTGTGGGCGCGCTCCGATACCACGCATGTTAGGGCCAAGAGGTCAAGGAAGTTTGAAGGTAGGCCGGCCTTTCGCCGAAGCTGTCTGTGGTAACCATTATCAATGCGGATTGGTGCCCCGCCAATAGTCTTGATCCTTTCTGTCCATAACCAGGCGTGATTGGTCGCGTCAGCGAGGTGTCGAGCCAATTTTTCCTGAATATTCTGGTTTTGAGCGAGGTTGATTAATCGTAAAATTAAATCAGCACCTCGCAATTCGGCATCCCTGTAATAGTTAAACAGCAGAATCTCATACGAGTTCTTTTCCATGCCAGTCCCTTCCACTTCTCAGGTTTTGGGTATCACGATAGGCATAAATGAAAAAGTCGGGAAAGTTATTAGGTGTTCTAGTCGCCTTTTAAGATAGAAATGTTTCAAGCGTATTAGCAAGTACACCGAGATTGTCTATCTCGATGTCAGGTACAAAGAGTTCTGAAATTTCTTTAGACTGTGCCGTGGGTTGGTAGTACACTGACCTCGTCAGTTGTTTGAAGGGACGCCGGGATGGGCCGGTGAATGTCTTTAGTAAGACCTCTTTTTCTCGTTTTTTCCTGTTGAGCCATATACTGTGGATGCCTGAGTTATTTGCACCGACGATGTCGTGTAGTAGGGAATCTCCTATGTAGATCGCTTGATGTGGTTGGCAGCCTGCCCGTTTGAGTGCTTCGTCAAAAATAAATGGCTCCGGTTTTCCGACAGGGAACTCTCCACCAACAAATATATCCTTAAAAAAATGAGCAATACCGGCTGCGTCAATTTTGGAGCGTTGCATGCTGGACGCTCCGTTTGTCAGTATACTGAGATGAAACTTATCCTTTAGCCCTGAAAGACAAGAAACCGCATCAGGAAACGGACGACAATTCATTAGCCGTGCTCGCCAATAGACTTCTGCCGCGCGGTTTTCGATGTCTTCGTCGTGGTAGTCAAACTCTTCAAGAGCTTTTTTCCAAAGAGACGCCAGAATCGCCTGACCCGACTCTATTGGCCGAAGGTAACGATCGTAGTTTTCCCAGGCATGGTCCGATGCTGCTCTATAGCGAACCTCGAGTTTCTCCGGGTTGATGTCAGGCCACTTCTTGACGATTAACGAACAGGCTTTTGCCAAAGCGTTGTCTATCGCTATGCCGTCGTCAGCAAGTGTTCCGTCGAAATCGAAAAATACAGCCTTTAACATTTGAAAAGGAGGATAGGCAGATGGTTACTACGAAGAGAATCATTCTGCCTGTGATAGCGTAACTATGCAACTTTGTCTTTCTCAAGCGACAGTGGATCTGCGAGATATAAACGATTAGAGTACAAGTGGTGCCTCAATACCGAAACCGGCTGGTGTGCGAACTCCTGGTAAGAGTGAGCTGTTGAAGCAACACTAAAACAAAAGCTGTTCACCGCGTTGGCATTAGCGACTGCGTTGATCGTTTTCGGAGAATGACATAATTGAATGACAAGTCTGAGCGGGTCTCTGGCGCAATCCCCCTATTGTCGGCGTCAATCCAAGGTGAAGACAAATTAGCTGTCTTGTTTCTATATCCGCGCGGCGGCCGCAACTTGGACGTGGCTGACGCAGTGGTATCGTCCGTCCGTTGACGAATTTAAAAATCGGGACCAGGATGGCTGAAAGGGCGCCGTGGAAATCAATAACATCAGGACAATTTAAAAATCAATCAGATGGGAGCGAACTGCAGGCGGCGGAATAGAGGTCGCGTGCGACGACACCCTCGCAGGCGCGTGGATTTGCTCGCTTCGGGAATTGCTGTTAGCTAAGGAATCCACAAGGGAAATTGACGTAGGTCTGTTGAACACCCCTAAGTCCAAGACAAATGTAATGTCTAGACGGGGAGGTCTTACGAACCCCTAACGTAAGCCTTGCTACAACACCTTTGTGTACGTGTGATAGTGTATGCTGTAGTTGCGGCACGCCAAACGGGCGGCCTTGCTTTCAAAAACGGTAGGGGTGCGCGGGCTGCCTATTCGTCTTTTTGTAGAGGATCTATTGAGCGAATAGCATGCGGGGATTCCAGTTACATTCTTTTCTTGGCACCCGTATTCAATGCACAAAAGGCGCAACTGACTTGTGGAAGGAGTATCTCTTGCGGAACGGATGGCCAGGACGAAAGGATATAAGGAACGTCGCGATAATTGCTCACGTCGACCATGGTAAGACGACTCTTATCGATGCGTTGCTCAAGCAGAGTGGAACATTTCGGCCCAATGAAGAGGTGGAAGACCGAGTAATGGACTCGTTCGCGCTGGAGCGGGAACGCGGCATTACAATATTAGCGAAAAATGCCGCCATATCGTATGAAGGTGTAAATATAAATTTTGTGGATACACCCGGGCATGCAGACTTTGGCGGCGAGGTTGAGCGTTCTTTGGCTATGGTAGATGGGGTGATGCTTTTAGTTGATGCTTCCGAAGGCCCCATGCCTCAGACGCGATTCGTGCTTAAAAAAGCACTCGAGGCGGGTCTTCCATCTATTGTCTGTATAAACAAGATCGATAGAAAAGATAGTCGGATATCGTACGTTCTTAACGAAATATACGACTTATTTATTGATCTCGGAGCAACGGAAGACCAGCTGGATTTTCCGGTCGTGTATACTAACGCTCGTGCCGGAGTAGCCAAAGCAAGTCTAGAAGAAGAGAGTGACAGCCTGCTTCCTCTCTTTCGATTGATTGTGTCTGCTTTGCCGGGTCCGCAAGACACCATAAATGGCACGCTTCAGTTTCACGTGAATAACCTTGATTACAATGATTACGTGGGGCGCATCGCTATTGGCCGCATAATTCAAGGCGAGCTACACGCGTCCGGTACGTATTCGCTCTGTCGCGAGAATGGAACTTTTGAGGCTTGTAAAATCGCGCAACTTTACAGTTGGAAGGGACTCGAACGAGTGGAGGTAGAGTCTGCGCAGGCGGGTGACATAGTGGCAGTCTCCGGGATTGACGAAATCCAAATTGGAGAAACGATTTCAGAAGCCGACAATCCCGTCGCGTTACCCACCATAAAAATTGATGAGCCAACTCTAGGGATGTTGTTCGGTGTGAACACAAGTCCATGGGCAGGCCGGGACGGACTATATGTTACCTCACGAAAAATTCGAGAGCGCCTGTTCAGTGAAGTGAACAGAAACGTGAGCTTACGAGTAGAAGAAACGGATTCTCCTGATGCCTTTAAGGTAATGGGACGCGGGGAATTGCAGCTCTCTGTAGTAATCGAGACGATGAGACGTGAGGGCTACGAATTACAAGTTTCTAAACCAACGGTTATTGTGAGAGAAACGGACAAACAGCTCGAGGAACCGATGGAATTGTTGATGATCGATGTACAGGAGGATTACGTTGGTCAGGTGTCGCAACTAATGGCAAAGCGTAAAGGGGTGATGATGCAAATGGGCCCAGCGGAATCCGGCAGAGTCCGTCTCGAATATTCGATTCCCTCCCGCGGTTTAATCGGTTTCCGCTCACATTTTCTTACGGATACCCGCGGTACGGGCGTCATGAACTCGCTCTTCAACGGCTTCGATGTCTGGCAAGGATCTATAGCTGGAAGGGTTAACGGAGCCTTAGTTGCGGATCGAGAAGGCCCGGCAACTCCGTATTCGTTATTTCACCTCCAGGAGAGAGGGGTCTTTTTTGTACCCTCCGGTACAAAAGTCTACGAAGGTATGGTGATTGGAGAGAACTCTAGAAATAAAGACCTCGACGTGAACGTCTGTCGAGAAAAGAAACTGACTAATATACGCGCCGCTGGGCGCGATGAGGCGGTTCGACTTGTTCCATGTAAAGTGATGGAACTGGAAGATTGTTTGGAGTGGATTGGTGAGGACGAGCTGGTTGAGGTTACGCCTAGTTCCGTGCGCATACGCAAGAAGATTCTCGCACAAAATATGCGACCGAAACGACGAGATAGTGATCTAGAGCGCACGGCCTACGGCAGTGGTTAGGAATATAGGCATCATGGCTCTGGAAAATGACTTGAAACTATTGCTTGGCCCCGAACAAGTGTCTAATAGTCGGGCCGACTTAGAAGTAGTTTCGCGCGACGAATCTTCCTGTGTTCCGGTTGTGCCGGACGCCGTTGTATGGCCCTTGTCCACGGAGGATGTGTGTAAGGTGGTTTCATATGCTTGCGACCATGGGGTCCCGGTAACACCGAGGGGCGCTGGGTCCAGCCTCGAAGGAAATTCAATCCCGGAGAGGGGAGGAATTGTAATAGATCTATCCCGCATGGATAGGATATTAGAAACTCATGTTGCAGATCTTCAGGTAACGGTGCAGGCGGGTGTTGTATACTGTAACCTGAACGAGAGACTTGAAGCATATGGATTATTTTTCCCCCCATCTCCCGGAGGAAGTTCGGACGTAGCAACTATAGGGGGAATGGTCGCCAACAATGCCAGCGGGATTTATTCCGTCAAGTATGGAGGTACCAGGCGACACGTCCAGGCCGTGTCGGTTGTTACAGGCACAGGAAAGCTAATTCGGATTGGAACGCGAAGCCGTAAAACTTCGTCCGGTTATCACTTGCTTGGTCTTTTAGTTGGTTCCGAGGGTACACTTGGGATTGCCACCGAAATAACTCTTTCCTTGGCTGGCCTGCCGCAGGCAAGCCAGCGGGGTGCTTTTACTTTTCGGTCGGAGAAATCCGCTGTGACCGCGATCGCTTCCATGATGAAATTTGGGGTGGATCTTGCGGCAGTTGAATTCCTTGATACGCGCTCTATTTCAGCGTTGAATCGTTTTGGAAATTTTGGCCTGCAGGAGTGCCCTTCATTATTCATAGAAGTACATGGGTCTACGACGACGGTCCGCGAAATATTTGACACTGCGGTAGAACTCTGCGAGGAAAATCACGGGAAACTGATAAACCTACCAAACGGGCGTAATCCATGGGACATAAGGCATTTGACTACGCGGGCGATCGAGGGTCTCGATCCTTTGGCAAAAACTATAAGGACCGACATTGGATTTCCGATTTCAAGATTGCCTGATGTTGTAGTCAAAAGCTATTCCATTGCTGCGCACAGTGGAATGGAGTTGCACACGTTCGGGCACGCAGGGTTGGGCATTCTACACGCCCTAATTCGGCAAAACCCGAACGATGATCTTGGGTGGGTCACGGCTAATCGCGTTAAGGACGATATCGTGGACTTTGTTTTGTCGATTGGTGGCACGGCTTCGGCAGAACACGGAATCGGTTCCGGAAGTCGAAAATATTTTGCAGCGGAACACGGACCTTCGGTTGGTCTTATGAAAGAAATCAAGAGCATTTTCGATCCTGAAGGTATTCTGAATCCTGGGAAAATATGGATCTGAATCGTCCTATCAATTTTTACTTGCGCTGCTCCGTTATCCCCTGACTACCCGCGTGGCGGATCTCAGCAAAACGGACACCCGCAATAGGCAAAGCGATGAGCCCCTGAAGAATAATCGTAAAGAACTGGACTGCGTTCAGTACTAGTCCGTACGCCAGCGCTTCTACTTCACTCACACCGTAAATCCCGAGAGCGAGCTGGCATGCGTACTGATAAGGACCGATCATACCGGGCAAATTCGGTAATGCGGTGCCAAAACTTATAAAAATGA
>CAYWPF010000081.1:0-66511 GCA_964460065.1 uncultured Enterobacteriaceae bacterium | reverse complement strand
CCCACAACCTCCATGCCTTCATTGCTATGGTAATAGAGGACCTTATCCCCACGCCGCATAGCACGCAAATTGTTGCGGGCTTGATAGTTGCGAACACCATCCCAGTAAGTCCAACCATCCTTTTGAAGGTCCGACCAAGAGTATTTGTAAGGTTCGGATTTGACAAGCCAATGTTTCATGCGTGCGTCCTTTGCCTGTTCTTTGTAGAGATACTACGGAGACACTATGGTACTTGGGGTATCTTCTTTCAACTATATACTATGTCTCGCCTGTTGTTCCAATTCCTTGAGGGGCGTTTGATCCTGGCCTTCTATGCGTGAAAATAAGAATCAGGGTCGATTTGACCTAAGTTCGAATATCGCGATCGTGCTGGGTGTTGACTGAGAGTCGGCCCTTGTATCACACCGTAGCGCCTGATGTCTTTAAGCAATGTCAAAACTGTTACCCCGGGATCGGGAAAAGTTTTTCCGGGTCAGGCAAATGTTTAACAGAATAGCCAAGGACTATGATTTCTTAAATCGTTGGCTCTCACTTGGTCTGGATCAGTATTGGAGACGACGCACGATCCAATCTGTGCACCTGTGCCGCGGAGATATAGTGGTAGATCTTGCCTGTGGCACGGGTGAATTGTGCAGTCTTGCGACGCAAGCGGGGGCAAGGGTGGTTGGAGTAGATTTCTCGCGGAATATGCTGCTCGCGGCGAAAAAAAAACAAACAGCGGCGGCTTTGGTTGAAGGGGATGCTAACGCTATCCCGATGCGGAACGCATCTGCAACGGTGGTAGTGTCTGGGTTCGCCTTGCGTAACTTCGTATCAATAGAAGAAGCTCTTCGTGAAATTGCACGCGTTCTTGCTTCAGGCGGTCGTCTTGCTTTGTTGGAAGTTGATGTCCCAACTAGCCCATTTTTGCGGTTAGGACATAGTATTTACTTCGGGCGACTCGTGCCTTTCTTTGGAGGGCTCAAATCCGATCCGCTCGCATATAGTTACCTACCTCGATCAATGTCATACCTCCCATCCGGTCCAGCACTCCTTGAATTGATTCGCTCAGCGGGATTCAGTTCCGTCAACAAAATAAACCTGACAAGCGGAGTGGTTCAGCTTATTACGGCTGTGAGAGATTATCGGTCATAATACGGTTGTTCCAGCTGGAGCGGGGAGAGACCAAGATTGGTACACGCTTTACCCCGACCGGGGGTCACCCGATGCCCGGGCATAAAATCGCACGGCCTGCTTGCGCTTCTTGCAAAAATACGAGCGTCAAGTTAGTACAATCGCCATAGGGAATCCTCAGAAAAGGAGTTGACCGTATCATGAAATCGAAGCTTGAATACCTTTGGTTGGATGGTTACAAACCTACTCAAAGCCTACGGAGTAAAACCCGCGTGTTGTCAGACTTTGGAGGAACACTACAAGAATGTCCTATGTGGGCATTCGATGGAAGCTCAACTGAGCAAGCGGACGGGAGCGATTCTGACTGTCTTCTAAAGCCCGTTGCCGTTTTTCCTGACCCGGGCAGAAAGAATGCTTACTTAGTGATGACAGAAGTTCTGAATGCTGACGGTACCCCTCACGAATCGAACGGACGAGCAACTATAAAAGACGATGACGACGATTTTTGGTTTGGTTTCGAGCAGGAGTATTTTTTGTGGGACCCGGTGACGGATCTGCCACCTGGGTTCCCCCCGGCAGGCTATCCTCGACCGCAGGGGCCTTATTATTGCTCCGTTGGGACGAGCAATGCCTACGGCCGTGCGTGCATCGAAGAACATTTAGATATTTGCTTGGAAGCCGGCATAAATGTAGAAGGAATTAACGCTGAAGTGGCCGCGGGCCAATGGGAGTTTCAGGTCTTCGCAAAAAGTGCGAAACGTGCTGGGGACGAGACGTGGGTGGCGCGGTATCTTTTAGAGCGTACCGCCGAAAGACATGGATATTCGATAGATTGGCACCCGAAGCCCCTGGGGGATACTGACTGGAATGGTTCCGGAATGCATGCCAACTTTTCAAACGGGGCGATGCGTGAGGGCGGAAAAGAAGAGACCTTCAGAAAAATTTGCCAACAGTTCGGAAAAGAAATTGCCCGTCATATTGACGTCTATGGCGCTGATAATGACCAGCGTTTAACAGGGAAGCACGAAACGCAAGCGATAGACACTTTCAGCTATGGTGTCTCCGACCGTGGAGCATCCATACGAATCCCAGTTGGTACTGTAGAAGACGGTTGGAAAGGCCGGTTAGAGGATAGGAGACCGGCGTCCAATGCCGACCCTTACAAAGTTGCGGCTGCCATAGTGAAAACTACGAAGGAATCTGGTGTCTAATCTTGGCAAATGGCTTCGGTAGGAGGCTGAGTGAAGGGCCGGTTTAGTGGCGTCGTCTGTTATCCTGCCTGATGTTCTCTGTGTGCTATATTTGTGAGGTTCGTATCGGTCATTCGGAGTAGCCGCCCGAACCGACAGCACACCAGAGGAAGAAAAGGGAAGTGGATGGTTTTTGGGTCAGAATGCGCTTTACTCTAGTCCTAATATATAAGTGCACAATTCGATGTCGGCACAGAAAACCGTTGGTTTTAGAAATATTTTCTAATTTGGTGCATCAACTATGACGGGATGCGAGGGTTCGTCGGGCTCATCCCGGGGTTTGTTTTCTGATGCGAGCAACTAAATGTCTTGTCTCTGGTAAGCTAATAATACGGGAAGGTGCCTCTCAACAAGGAGCCGCGTTCTCCTCCACCGTGTGATACTTTCTGGGTGGCTCGCTTTTAGCTGTCGCGCGAAACGCTCCCGCGCAGAGTTCGAATTCCTTCACCAGGACCACCGGGCGCGCCAAAAACGGCTGAGCCAGCAACGAGCAGGGTTGCCCCAGCTTCGACGATCCGAGGTGCTGTGTGCCTGTCGATACCCCCATCGACCTCAATTTCTACAGCAGGGCGGCGGTTCTCCAGCATACGATTCAACGCTTTTATTTTCTCTAAAGACGCCTCAATAAAACGTTGGCCACCGAAACCGGGATTTACACTCATGATCAGGATCTGATCGACTAAGGCTAAAACATTTTCTATCGTGCTAAGCGGAGTTGCGGGGTTGAGAACGACCCCCGACTTTTTTTTATGGTGTTTAATCTCTTCTAAGGTGCCGTGCAGGTGCGGACATGTTTCCTGGTGAACAAGAATAATGTCTGCTCCGGCGTCGATGAAATTGGGGATGTATCGTTCGGGCTCCACAATCATGAGATGAACGTCTAGGGGCAGGGCGGTACATTTTCGCACTGCCTCGACAATAAACGGTCCAATGGTAATATTGGGCACGAATCTCCCGTCCATCACGTCAACGTGAATGCGGTCGGCTCCAGCCTCTTCGACCAGGCGAATCTGCTCAGAAAGGTTTCGAAAGTCGGCAGATAGTATTGAAGGAAGAATTTTTACCTGTGAAGCTCCCATTATAATCCTTGGGTTGCGAGTTTCCGATTCGCATATCGTACATCAGATGGGCTCATGTAGACCATAGATTTAACATAAGGCGGCGAGTTTCACTACTTGAACGTCCCCGAAGGCTGCAAATGAAGAATCAAGGTTACACAAGAACTCAGGATCTCAAGAGTTTACGTCGGATTTAGCAGCAAAGTGGTCAAGATTATGGGATGGCGTTCATTAGACTTTACGTTTCGTCAGATCAAGTAACTTATAACGTTTCCCGGCGAGGCGAGCCACTTATTGGGGTTACGAAGAAGGGGGTAGCGGACGCCAGCAGGGGAGTGTACCCGTCGTTACTGGGAGCGGATCGAAGGGTGGGGCTAGGTGTACGACGTATACCATAGCTTTTTTGTGAGAGTTGTAGTTGTTTGGACCGACTTGGTTACCGGCGAAGGTCAGCATTGTGCCGCTAACATCGGTAAGTGGGTGTGAAGTGGAATACTGATCGAAAAAGGTTTGATGCAGGTTTTGTTCATTCGTTGGAGAAAACCGAGCGATTTCCACTCGCTCTTTTGCCTCCAGGTGATAATAATTCCACGCGGACGGTCCCTCCGGTCTGTCCCTGGTTGTATAGACTAGCGAATCTCCATTCTCGGCCCACGCAAAGCCCGTCATGGGAGCTTCGAGTACAGTTTTCGTGCGGCCCGATGACAGGTCTAGTACGCATAATGCGGAAAATTTCCGCTCATTCGGATGTGAGTTGCTTGCGTACGCAAGAGATCGTCCCTCAGGCGACCATAATGCCGCTATAGATCCGTTTGTAACTGTTACCGGGACGCTTTTCTCTTCTTCGGTATTGAACAATCGGAGGCTTTGAGTACCATCGATGTTCTTTTCTGCATACGCTAGCAAGTCCCCTTCGGGACACCAGCTCGGGGTTCTAAAATACCCGGCTGAGTTCGTAACCTCTTGCACTACTTCTCCAGAATAGGGGTCCAGGATCAGAACCCTTCCAGCATTCGGCGGAGAACGATGACTTGAGTGGACGGCTAAGAGAGGTCGCGCAGGGGACCACGACCAGAAGAGGGGCCCTCCGTTCAGCAAAACCTGTGGCTTTTCTGGCGCATCTATCAGCACGGACTCTAATGACAGTTGACCGTCCCCATACCAGGCAATGAACGTAAAGAGCTTTGCGTCAGAGGACCAATTCCCGTAAATTACGGAACCTTTCTTTGTGTTGACTAGTTCCCCCGATTCAGTGCCATCTGATGTTACTGTTAATATTTGCACGCCACTGTTTGAAGAGGTGTGTCCAAAACACGCGATCTTCTCTCCCATAGGAGACCAAGTTGGCCAAGAGTACGTGGTGTGGTCTACCCTGTCGCCGTGAGGTTTAAATGCCGTTGGAGTTTGAACAGGATAAAGAGAGTGGGGACCTTGCGATTCGGATGCGCGCGTATCGATGGTAGGCCAATTCCAGGTTAGTTGCCGTGACTTAGCCGATTCGAGGTTGTACGCAAAAATCTGCCCGGCAGTCCCCACGTACGCTAGTTCGCGGGCGGTCGATATATGCGAAATGTATGCCAGGGAATCTTGTTTATCTCTTTCTGATTTCCGCAAACCGGCCTTATCATTCATTGGGGGTACCCTCGAGTACCATGATCTCTTTTTTTTGTGCGCGATTCCTCCGCAAAAGTGCGTATATGGCCCCCGGGCCACCATCATGTGTTCTTGCGGAGCAAAAAGCCAATATAATTTTAGATAATCTCCCACGAGTAAGCCATTGTTTGAGGCGGTCTTTCAGGATGGGAAATTGTCCGGGCGAATTTAGCCCTCTACCGTGTACTATTAGTACGCATCGGACTCCGTTTCGGGCAGCGTGGTTGAGGAAATGTTCGACTTCTTCTTTTGCTTCATCTGCTTTCATCCCATGCAAATCCAAGGCCCCTTGCCGGGCGAATTCGCCCATCCGTAATTTGCGCAGCAGTCGTGGGTCGAGTCCCACGACGCAGCCCTCTATATACTCATCTGTCAAAGTGACATCGAACACGGCCCGGCCAGCTACGAGGTCAGAGAGTTCCGCTATGGCCTCATTATTAGCTTCTTCTAGCGACCTTCGTGTGAGTATCGGTGGGCCTTTACTTACTCTCTGTTCCTGCTTTAGACGGGTCACTCCGTGCATTTCTCGGGTGAATAAGTCGTTATCCGTTTCGGAGACGCTCTCTTTTTTAGAGAAAGAAGGCTGGGATAGTAGGGACCTTCTCATCTGTCTCGCAGGGAGAGTCGCTTTGATCGCTTTTCCAAGCCGGCGAAAGGGCGTATTGAAACCCGCCATCGAGTCTGATCCTACATGGGAACCGGGCGTAGGACAAGCAATCGAGGTCCCCGCTTACAGTCGTTGATAGAAAAGGATGCTTCTCGCGACGAACGAAATGGGGGCGCAGTACGTAATGAAATTCTTATTGGTTATACTGTCTATAGGACTTCTCTTGTCTAGTTGCAGCGCGCGAAGCCGTGTCAGGAATCCGCAGAATCCTATCTTTGAAAGTGTGGGGACCGGAAAACCCGTAGTTCAGAAAATAAGACTTGAAGGCTCCAGAGCGAACTCAGAAAGGGGCGTTAATCATCCTTTCCCGAAGCAAGAAGAGTGCATGCAGCGGTCAATGGGGCTGACCGTTCGCGACAGCCAAAATATAATCGAGACAGGCGTGGCGTCATGGTATGGGCCGGGTTTTCATGGGAAACGTACCGCGAGCGGGGAAATGTATGATCAGCACGCCCTAACGGCTGCGCATAGGACCCTTCCATTTGAAACAGTGGCGTGGGTGACTAATCTAGACAATGGAAAGACGGTAGAGGTGGTAATTAGGGACAGAGGACCTTTTCGGGATGGCCGTATGTTGGACCTATCAATGGAAGCGGCAAAAATAATCGACATGAAACAGAGAGGTTTGGCGCCCGTTCAATTGGAGGCGGTCGAACATGCTGCAAATGTTTCTGACCGTGTGTATGCGGTGCAGGTCGGCAGCTATAGAAAGTTGGAGAGCGCTCAGTTGCTTGAACGATGCTTGGCGAGGATCGCTCACCGAGTATATATCAGGGTTTTGTCCACGACCGGTTCCGTCTACTATCAGGTGCGAGCGGGCCCATTCTCAGAACGAATGGCGGCACGTGAGCAGGTGATGGATCTTTCACGCAAGGGTTTTCAAGGAACGGTAGTCGTCGAGCGTGGCAGCGCAGACCCATAGCTGGGATGACATAACCGCAGTCTGCCGCGGCTCAACGATGGACTAATTTCTCGAAGAATTTCCTGAGTTCCTCTTCGGTGGTTCGGTATTGGAAGGCTTTTGCGCCGTTTATGTAGAGCACGGGTATCTCAAGTCCATATCTTCTTTCAAGTTTTACATCGGATGATATGTCTATTTCTTCTAGATGAAAAGGGATTCGTGTGCCTACACGTCCCAGAATAGTCTTCATTTCATCACATAAACCGCAGTCAGAGCGGGTATAAAGGATTGCCGAGGTCTCCATAGGTATTGTCGTTTTGAATTCCGTTACCCCGATTCGTCCGTATGCTCGATCGGCAGTCGCTCAATCCGGACGCTAGAAACGTGATGATTATTGTTCTCGAGTACGGTCATCCGAAGTGAATTATAATCGAAGGTTTCGCCGACCTCCGGAATACGGCCAAGCCATTTGTTTATAAATCCGCCCACACTCGTGTAATCGTCCGCCTCAGGCAAAGTCGGATCGCCGAGGTGATCATTGACATCGGAGACCGAGCGGTCCGCATTTACGATATAAATTTGGTCATTAACCTGTTGAATATCATCGGTGTCGGTATCATGTTCGTCCTGGATTTCGCCTACAAGCTCCTCCAAAACGTCTTCCATTGTAACGATCCCCGCAGTGCTGCCAAACTCGTCTACGACGATCGCGATATGCACCTTGCGGTGCTGAAATTCCCTCAGTAAGTCGTCGATAGGCTTCGTTTCCGGCACGAAGAACGCCGGACGAATGAGGTCGCGAACAATGATTAGGTCGCGGTGTTCCATCAAAGTAATTAGGTCCTTTGCATGGACGATACCCAAGACGTTATCGAGCGATTTTTCGTAAACTGGTATGCGGCTATAACCCCCCTCTACGAGTAGCTTAATCAAGTCACTGTGCTGGGTGGTCACATCTACCGCTGCCACGTTCGTCCTTGGCACCATGATCTCACGGACACTAGTATCACCGAATTCAAAGACATTCTCTATTAGCTCGTGTTCTTCCTCTTCTATAGTCCCCCCTTCTTTCACTTGTTCTAGGAGGAATCGCAGTTCTTCGCCCGAATGATAATGTGCGGACCCGTCCGCGGACGCAATTCCGACAGAATGCAAGAGTTTGTTCGAAACCCAGTTCAGCGCGATAATTGCGGGCGAAAAAACAATATAGAAAAGCCAAAGAGGAAAGGCGATCGCGAGCGTTGTTTGTTGTGAATGTTGGATGGCTAGGCTCTTTGGGGCTAACTCGCCAAACACAATATGGAGGAAGGTTATGGTAACAAACGCGATTGGTAGTGCGAGGCTGTGCGCCAGTTCTGGATCGGCCTGTATAGCCGTTAATTCCATGAAGTCCATTATCAGTCGGGCGACCACCGGCTCACCAATCCAACCGAGTCCTAGCGAGGTTAGCGTAATACCTAACTGCGTTGCCGCAAGATAGGAATCTAAATGACTGATAAGGTGCTGGCCCATTTTTGCTGCACGGCTACCCGCTTGGACCAGCAGTTCTATTTGGGATGCACGAACCTTGACGATTGCAAACTCGGCCGCGACGAAAAATGCGTTGGTAAGAACAATTAAGAACGTGATGAGCAAGCCGACGGTGGGACTGTCCATGCCTCCGCTTCACACCTCCTCATGAACCGAGGTGCGTCGGCAGTTAGTGCGCGACGAAAAGTCGTCAGATGGGGGGTCGTCCATAGAAGAACAACCATAGTACGACTTAGACGTGCTTTGCAAGTAGGACCGAGGGACACATCTACGTGGTGCCTAAGAAAAGCGCAATCCTACGGCGGGACAAATGAGCCTCATATTCTGCAACGGCCAGTGCGGCTTGTACTGAAAAGCGCTCGTTCTTGCCGATAATCTCCCGCGCAACCTCGTATTGGCCGGTACGCCCAGCGAGCTGCAGGTTGCAACTGCTCTCCGTCCAGGCTGTGCTCCGAATAACAATGGCTTGTTTAGGGAGAGAGCGTGTGACTTCCTCGAGTAGAGGATCGTCGCCATCAACGACGAACTGGCACGTTGCCCCCGCGGCGCCCACCAGTATCTTCATTTCATCCTGGAGTGTACGGAGAACCTCTACGTCGTCACTATAGCTTGGGGTGAGAGTCGTGAGTATCGCGATATCGGGTAATACTGTCCCGAGAAGCTGTTGCATATCCCCACTATTTCGGACACCGAGTTCTAAGACGAGATAGTCTAGCGGGGCCCTTTCGAACAGAATGTTCCAGACGGCCTTTGAGATACTTTGGGCAATTGATGTAAAGCGCAACGAATTCAGCTGAACATTCAGTATCGCCAATGGAAGGCCGATGTCTGTGTTATAGGACCGCGGATTTGATTGTACCTTGTGATAGGTGGACAAGAGTTCAACTATGGTGCGTTTGACAACTGTTTTACCGTGACTACCAGCGATCGCGATAATTCGAGGGGATTTGCGCCATATGGCGATACGTGCCAATTTTTTCAGAAAGAAGAGCATTAATCTCCGCGCGGCGCCCCGGCTAAGAAGATCCACAACTAAGGAGGGGGCGGAGTAGCTCTGACCATTCAGTTTCTCCAAGCCCTCTGGATTCTCTCTGCCTGGAGCGACCTTTCTAGATAGAGAAGGTGTGGGCCGGAAATACGAGGTGAGCCTTTCAAACGCTGCCGTGATATCGCTGCTCTCACGACCAAAATTGAGCCTAATATGTGATTCGCCAGTGGGCCCGAATGCGCTACCTGGAACTACGGCGACCTTTGCCTTTTTCAGGAGATCGTGGGCAAGAGCCTGGGAATCTCTTGAGTAGGGGACGATGTCCTTTATACGGGGAAAAACGAAATAGGCACCTTCTGGCTTCTGATAATCAAAAATGTCTGAAAGTTGGTCGAGATAATTCAATGTGAGGTCACGACGTTGTTTTAACGATTTTAGGAAGGATGATATGTGCTCTTCTCCTATTTCTAATGCCGCGAGTGCGGCGTACTGGGAGATTACGGGAGCGCACGTGACCAAGGCATCGTGCACTTTTAGGATTTCCTTAACTATTTGCCTGTCTGAATGAAGGTACCCTACACGCCACCCTGTCATTCCAAAGGCCTTTGAAAACGTAAAGATGCGCACTACACGGTCCCGAACAGCTGGTAACTGAGCGGGGCTGAAATATGCTTCGGCACCGTAAATAAAGTCTTTATAAGCCTCGTCGATAATCAGATATAAACCGTGACGTTCGGCCAGTCTCACTATCGCCCGGCTCTCTTTTTCGGAAAATACCGTGCCTGTAGGGTTGTTGGGGTTGCAGTACAATATGGCGCGGGTCCGTTGTGTTATACATTCTTCGAACGCCTGTTCGTTGAATGAAAAATTCGATTCTTCTTCGAGCGGGGCGAATCTAGGGGTGCAACCGGCAACACGGACCATCTCTTGGTAAGAGGCATAGCTGGGCGAAGGTAGGATAACTTCATCTCCTGGTTGGGTGACCGCAAGCAATGTCGAGGCTATTGCCTCGACGGATCCGGCCGAGACTATAATTTCCTGATCGGGATCGTAGTGCATTCCCTCTCGCAGCAAGGCGTCGGCAATGCTCTCGCGTAGCTGCGGCAGACCGGGTGTTAACGAATACTTAGCGCATGCTCCTTCTGCTATTTTTTGTTGAACAAAAGACTTTATCGGACCGGGGGTATCTATATTCGGAATCCCTTGAGCCAAAGAAATGATGTCCGGAACACGGCTTGCTGCCAGCTCCATGGCTTTGATGGGAGAAAGCTTCACGTTGGCGGTACGGGCAAACTGCATTGTCCGGGAAACTCCGATCGCGATCGCAAGTTTGGTTTGGTTCCTCAGCTGACTTCTACTGAAGGGCGCCTGAGTAACTACTACAGAGCGTTTGTCCTCTTTGCAATTGCAATATGTGAGTCCGGTAGGATATACCGCGGGGAGGTTATACCAAATTGGGAGGCTGCAATATGGGAGATCGATTTTTTTCTGATGAAGAAATGCGCGATATGGGAAAACGCACGGTTGACCGTTTGACCGAAGCAATCGAAGCAGGAGACGCTGAGCAGGCGAAAAAGATCGCAAAAAGTATGTACAATGAGTTCCTTGCAATGCACGACCTGTATCGCAATTGGACTACCGCCACGCTAAGTGAGATAGGAAAACGTTTTGGGGATGAAGTGTTGGACGAGATCATGACTGAAGGTGTGAAGGCGTGGTGGCTACCAAGTTTAGAAAAAATGCCCAATGATCCTAAATCCCTGCCCCAGAAGATCAAAATGTTTGTAGCCGGTTTGCGAGGGCATCTGCAGCCTATGCAAATAGAAGAAGATGATGAGAAAGTGGTTGTGCAAATGCGACCTTGCGGGAGTGGAGGCCGCATGGTACTCGAGGGGAAGTACGATGGACCTGATGGTTTCTATACGGTGAAGAAACCGCAACGGATGACTTATAACCGCGCTGATTTTCCGGTGTATTGTGCTCACGAACCACCAATGGAGTTGGTCGATATAGAAAAAAACGGCAAACCGTTTGTGGTGGTTGAGCCGGCGGCGGTCCTAGGTAAGGAGCATTGCTCCTTCATCATGTACAAGGATCCGGAAAAAATACCGGAGAAGTATTATGAGCGACTTGGGCTTAAGAAATCAAAATAGCCTTTGATCGAAGTATCAGAAAACCGCCGCGGATATCACTCAGACCAGAGGGTGAAGGACTACTTCCGGGTTTCTAGAATGGGAGTAGGTTGCGAAAAACTCCCTCTTCCTCATCAGAAGCTGTTGGTGCGCTCTCATCACCTGAATCCATAAGGCTTTTAAATGGGTTATATTTAGAAAGGAGGCCTGGCTTGGTTATAGTTTCCCCTGGCGCCGGTTCGTTGACTCTTGAGTTCGCCCTAGTCAGCGTTTTTGCTTGAAACTGCCCGTCCTCTTGGAGATACGATAGTCCCCTAGCCCGGTCACCGTTACAACAATCCTTATTGAAGGGAAGCCAAGAACATGAGCTTGTGACCAGAACAAGGGCTACGCATGCTAGCGATACTTTGAAGAAAAACATGGGTTCTATTTTAAGCCTAGATCGCACGAATTTGTCTTGGGGTGCGATTCGTTCTTAAAGAGTTTCTAACATAACCAACAAGCTCTAACAAATGTGGTTAGACAGCAGTTGGGGTATAGGAGATTTTTGAAGAGTCAGTGTCAATGCGCAAATAGGTCATTCAGCTTTTTAGGGACGCCTTTCGCCATCCGATGCAATCTGCGTCAAGCGTCCGCGCCGTGGCCTAGCAAGAAGTTCCAGAGCAATATAAATATCCCAATCTCGCCTGTCCCACGGACAGCAGGCGCTCTTAACTGCTTTTCTAGAAAATTAACACAGGCCTCCATCACGATTGCGCATCTCGGAGCATGGCCCGCTCCATTGCCTTCATCCCTTCCGGAGTAGAAACATCACATTCGATCCGTCCTTCGGGCGTATCCACGAGCGTTACGTAGGAACCGCGGTGGTCGCTAAAAATTTCGAAAGTAGTGCAGCCTTCTGGGCCGGCAATGTGTGGACCATAGGCGACGCCAGGTTCGGGTATCATGATATCCCCTGGCTTAAGAACACGGTCACCCACGTCGAGGGTTCCTTGCACCACAATCTCAAATCGGTGACAGTCGTGCGCGTGGCGGGGCAGCGTCCAGTTTGGACCCATACGTAGCGTTACTACCGTCGGAGGGTTGTCTTTACGCTCCCCAAGCAAGAAGTAAGCCAGTCCGGTTACGCCTTCTAAAGGAGTTTGAACGAGGCCTTTCAGTTCTTCCGGGCATTGTTTCCAGAACCTGGGATCATCCATTGATAAAAAAGATGCCATATTATTACCTTCCCTGTTGCAGGAGACGTGCCTTATTATTGTGCGGTTTTTGTCTTTTGCCAACGGCCTCGGCGGAAATGTAATTCCTGAAAAGAAGAGATATCGTCTTTTTGTAATAAAATTTATTCCTAGGGACGCGTAGTCTCAGGGGCATGGTTGTAACAAACGTGCTCGACTGGTGACGAACGTTAGAGCGCTAATCAATTTGTGATTGGTGTAGGTTAGTTTTGCTAACAAGCGCCTTATACCAGTCTTTATCATTCCTCGTCCCTAAGTTGTGGTTGGTCGTGTAGAGATAAAACGCAAAGCTATATCGATTAAGATGAATATGACGGAGAACAAGATGAGATGGTTCCCCAGGGATTCAAAAGACGCATGCGTCCCGCTTTTTACTCGCGAGGTGATTTCGGAAACCGTAGCACCCAGTTTCCCTCCCGTAGCGTCCGCCAAGGTGTGGAGCAGCGCTTTATTCGGTTGTCTTTGCCGATATTCCTTGAATACGTTCCCGCCATCAGTGTCCACAGGTACCGTAAGTTTTCGTTGGTTAACGATTTTTGTGCCTTGCCTCTTGATCAATGTGACAGGGACGCTACCTTCATAACGCCTGGGCAGGGTTGCGGTGTAAATCCGCGGGGCCGTCGGCATCAGCACCAGAGGGGCGTTCTTATTGGTTTGGCCCACGCGTGCGAACAGAGTACTCCCATCGTAGCTTTCGAAAGACTCTACCCGGAGTGTAACTTTATCCCCAGAATCAATTATCGCAGCACGATAGTCGAAGGGGCTCTCTACACGCATTGCCCATCGGACTGCCTGCGACCAAAATTTGCTGAAGCCGTTCCAGCGTATCCAATCGCCCGAACCTGATCCACTAGGGTCGAAAGGCACCGCAACTACTTTGCCCAGCCCATATTGCCATGTGGCAAGTAGAGGGTCACGTTCCTTGTGGACGTCCGTATATAATTGAACCGTCGCCCGTTGTTTTGGCCGAGTAAGCATGTAATCTTCGAGCGCAGGAAACTGTGACAGTCCACGCAAAATCTGTCCACGTTGATCAATTAGCGGGATGATGTCCTTTGGTCCCTCATCCTCTTTACCTTTCGTTCTCAAGGTGCGTCGCGTGTCTTTTACCAAAAGTTGCGGTAGCTTTGTTACGTCTTCTACATGATAAAAGCGCCCCCCAGTTTTTTCAGACATGTAGGATAGTAGCTGCAGATTGACCGTGTCGGAACCAATCCTAATAGTGGTAATAGAAATCTGTCTTTGTGCGATTGTCTTGATGAGGGGATAATGGTCAGTAGGACTGCGGTTCGTGTCACCATCGGTCAACAGAATGATATGACGAATAGATCGACGGCTTCTACTCAGCTGGTCAGCGGCTGCCTCCAGTGCTTGATAAAAGTCCGTGCCTCCTCCATACCGGAGACGACTGATTCGATTGTTGAGCCGTGCCCGATTCTTTGAAAGCCGGTTCAAAGGGGCAAGTGCGTAGGCCTCAGAATCAAACGCGATGGCGCCTGCTCGGTCCGTGTTTCGCAGTTGCTCCAATACCGCGGTAGCCGCCTTTTGGGCGTAGACCATTTTTTGGCCATCGTGCAGTCCGCGAATTTGGCTATTGTATCCCATACTGTTGGAGCGGTCGATCAATAAGAACAGAGCGATAGGTATACGTTTTTTCTTTTTCGGACGCTGTTCATTAAAGGAAACCGGCAAAATACGTTCAATCGGGGAGTCGCGGTAGGCCAAATTCCCGAAAGTTTTAGTACCGCCGGCCATTAGGAAACCGCCCCCGAAATCGCGGACGTATTTCTCGATCGCGTTCATCTGTTGTTGATCGATGTCTCTGCGCGCCACATCGTCGAAAAGAATGCTATTGTAATCCAGCAAGTCGGTAAGGTTACGCGGTAACGCTTCGGGACTGCGAAACTCGATATCAACTTCTTTCAGTACTAGAGCACGTGCGAGATGAGTCCTAGGATTGTTTGTGATAACTAACGCACGCGGTTTGCCGGAGACAGCGAGATTTGCGGTTTGAGTGTTATTTCCAGGTATAGTATCCTGGGTAGCCTCGATTTCCGCACGGAGGAGGTAATTCCCCCGGTCTAAAATTTGGGACGGTATCTCCAAAACTGACAGTCCAGGGATAAGGTTAATTACTTGACGTGTGAGCAGACGATCATCGGCAAAAATGTTTGCGCGGGCTTGTACAGGTTGGCTGTGGCTATTCCGTACCACTAGTCGAATGTCAAAAACACCTCCTGCCCGCGTGAGCGGCGGTACCATAAACTTTTCGAGCGATACCTCCGTAAGCGGTTGTGATGGAGGTATTATTGGATAAATTTCCACTCCCATTTGACGCGCGACCCGCACCACACCTTTTGCTTTTCCTATCGTCTCGTTTCCGTCGGTTATCAGTACGAGCCGTTTAGTTACTCCCTCTGGATAAAGTGACAAAGATCTTTCCAAGGCTTGCGCTAGATTCGTGTCCGTACCACCGCCGGGCGAGGGGGCGGTGGAAAGCGTTGCCGCCGCTTTGGCGGGACCGGGCGGGAGAAGGAGTTGTGTGTCGCCGGCGAAGGAAAGTACCGAGAACTCGTCGTCGCTTGACAGCGTTTCCCGAAGCTCTCGAAGGTAGTTTAGGCTCCAGGAACGACCTTCTGGAGAAACACTGTCGGAAGTGTCAACACTGCCCACTATAGCGAGCTTCTCCTGGGAGACGAAGGATTTGTGGCTAAGGCCTGCTAAAGCTAAAACGATACAGACGACTGCGGCCGTTCGAAATATTGTGGCGCATACGAGTGCTGTGCTCGCCGCTCGGTTAACGATCCAGAACCACAAGAACGGGAGGAAAAGTAGACCCCACAAAGCCTCAGGCACGAGAATCGCATATATGTTTTGGAAGATCTCTATTGTCATGGTGTTTGGTCAGCGTATGAATTCCGTAGGCTATAGAACCATTCTGCGAATAATAGGAATACACCAATCCAGTAAAGGAATTGACCGAACTCTCTCTGGGTTTCTTGGTCAACCTTAGTGCCGCTGGGTATGTCTGTATTAAGCCGGATATTGTGTTCTGTTTGAATTAAATTCGATGCAGATCTTCCGATATCTGACTCTCCCTCGTCAAAAAGGTTCGCATAGACTACGGCGCTATACATTGCCCCCGCTATCTCATAAATACCGGACCGTTCTAGCGTCACCATCCCTGCCTCTATGGGTGCAGCTTCTGCGTACGGCCCTGCGACCGTGGTAACACTCTCGCCTACTTCGGGGGGTAGAAAAAACGAATCTCCTACCGACAAAACGTGAGGTTCCATCGTACTCGGTGTTCGAAGCCAACGGAGAGTGTTAAGAAAAAGGACCAAAAGTGTAAGGTTGTCGGAATCTGTTAGAGTTCCTTCCTCTATATCAAAAGCCAGGCACACAACGCGGCGGCCATCTCGTTCTCCCGTTAGCACTAGGGGTACCTCTCGATCCTCCGTGCGCGATGAGATGAGTATGTGTGCCCAGGATGGCAAGTCGAGGATTCGGGCACGTCTGAACGGAATTGCTTCGATGTATTGCAAATTGTGGAGGATTTGATGCTCTTGGTTCCAATCCAAGATATTTAGGTCTGACGCTTCATGTAACACGGGAAACAGCGAATTTTTTACCGGCGGATAGATGAATACACTGTTGCTTTCGATTTCCTCTTCAGGCACGTGTTGGTGAAAGACCACGATGTCTCGCTTTTGATGGGTTTGTCCCAAAAATTCGTCTGGTGTCTGCTGGACGAGTTCAACACCTGGTAAGGTATTCGTAACAGAGCGGAGTTCTTCTACTAGCAGCGAAGTCGGAGAAACGATGACCAGCCTCCACGGCTGCCGTTCGGAGACCCATGCAAATGCACGATTGTCCGCGGATAGAGCGTCGTTACTAGCTAAATTAACATCCAATTGCCCAGGCCCAGTGAAACCGGTTAACGAGAATGACCGAGACGCGTAGGGCTTCATGTCGAACGTCTCGCTGAAAACCGGAACATTATCATGGTCTACCTGCAAGGTTGCGGTCTTCTGACGGCTGGCGTAGTTACGCACTAACACATACGTTTGCGCCTGCCGATAATCCTGGAAAGGGGTTTGGTGGACATGTACGGATGCTAAGCCGACATTGTCATCGGTTTCCCCGACCTGGTAATAGGCCAATGCGTCTCGTTGGATTGCTGAAAGTTGCAACTTCTCCGACAGCATGTCGGTGAACACGTGAACTGTAGCGTCGTATCCAGAACGATCTCGCCTCGCAAGGGCCAGCTCGATTCCCAGTTCAAGATGGGTCGTGGTATCGGCAGGTTCTAAGTCGTCCAGAAATTGTGAAAATAGTCTGTGGTCGGTTGTATAGCCACTGATCACTCGCGGCCGTTCCTTGACCCCAATTAGCATGACCTCATCCAGCGGGTCTAACGATTCGAGAACCGACTGGGCTCGGTCACGCGCGATTTCAATTCGGCGTGCGTTAGGTTCGCGCGCTTGCATACTGGCGGAGAGATCAACAACAAAGATGTGTCGGTTTCCGTGTACGCGTGTTATAGTGTTCGACCAGTAGGGGTGGAGCAGGCCTGTTAATAACAATAGAAGCAACAGCATTTGGAGCCAAAAGAGAAAGTCCGGCCGAAAGCGCCGCGCTTCTATTCGTTCCTCCTCGATCGCTTCCCACAGTAGAAGGCTAGGTACCTCAATGGCAGTCCTTTTACGCTGCCTTAGGTAGATTAGAACGAGGACACCTAACAGAGACAAGAAAGGAAGGGCTGCCGGATTAAGAATTCCCATGACAACTTTCCTCAGTGAATGGTCAGCAAGCCTTCTCGCGTGAGTGTATTGGTGATCGCATCAGAAACTGAGGTCGTGCTGGTGAGACAGGTGTAGAAGACTCGGTGCTGATGACAGAATTCCCGGATCTCGCGGAGGTGCGTAGCGACGACCTTTTTGTATTTTTCTAAATTCGCGGCATTAAGTGTGATACGCCGTTCTCTTTGTGTTTCGACATCCCTGAGTATCCCCCGACGAAACAAATGCTCCGGATGTAATTCTTTATCGCCCATTATATGGAGCGTTTTCACGTCGTATCTGCGCGCAACCAGAAAAAGAATTGCTGCCCGATAATGCTCCGGCGGAACCATAAAATCGGAAATTAAGATGACGACCCCAGGTTCTTTGGTGCGCCCGATGTAAGACTCGATCGACTCCTGAAGGTAGGTCTCACCAGAGGCTACAAGGGGAGTAAAAAAAGACTGAGCCTGTTGAAAACGAGCACGGTGTCTCAAAAAGGGTGTTGCGTGGACTGGACCGTGCTTTTTACTGTGGGAGGATAGTTCCGCAATTCGGAGAGTATTGTTGCTCGACAAAACTATATAGCTCAGGGCCGCGGCGATGTCCAAAGAGAAAGCGAATTTTTTATCTTGCGCCGGGGCGGCCATGGACGCACTAGTGTCAATCATGATGTGGCAGGGAATCTCGCGCTCCGCAACGAAAGTTTTTACTAACAGCTGGTTGAGGCGCCCGGCTGCATTCCAGTCCAGGTAACGAAAATCGTCCCCGGGGGCGTATTCTTTATGGGACTCGAATTCTACGCCCCATGCCTGATTCGTGCGAGGAATGGGGGTTTCCCCCGGACGGTGTCCTCGCGCCGCGCCCATACGGATTCGTAAACGGTCTAGCTGCCTAAAGAATTTAGGATCGGTCAAGGTCATGGTGGCGCCACCCTATGTTTGTATTCTCTTGGCAGACCCGAGAATACTCTGCACAATCGTTCCTGGATCGACATTTTCTGCTTCGGCGGCGAAATTAAGAACCAGTCTATGGCTAAGTGTTGGGAGGGCCACTCTGTCCACGTCTTCGTAGCTGACATTAGCGCGACCATCGAGCAGTGCGACCACTTTCGCTCCGAGCAGCAGTGTCTGGCCGCCCCGGGGGCGTGACCCAAAGTTGACGTAATCGTTGACCAGAGCGTCTTTCTGTAGAGTAATTGGTGCATTATCGTCTTTGTTCAGGTAGGGAGCGTCCTCGGGCAATGTGGCGTGTATTAGTGCAGCAATGTACTCTTCCATGTGCGGGGCCACGAGCACCTCGCGAACCAGCTTACGAAAGGTAATCACCTTACTGGCCGCTTCAGATGCTAAAAAAACGGGCTGGAGGTCAGGCTCTGCTGTCGTCGTTGTAGAGCTGATGATGCGTCGAATTTCCTCGTGAGTAGGGTAGGTTAAGCGAACTTTGAAAAAGAAACGGTCGAGTTGGGCTTCTGGGAGCGGGTAGGTGCCTTCCATTTCTATGGGGTTTAGGGTGGCAAGTACGAAAAATGGAGGCTCGAGTCTGTAGGTGGTCCCGGCGACGGTGGCTTGTAACTCCGCCATTGCTTCCAGCAGTGCGGCCTGTGTCTTGGGCGTGGAGCGATTGATTTCATCGGCGAGCAAAACGTGCGAAAAGATCGGACCGCGAATGAAGGAGAAGTCCCGACGGCCATCTTCTTGGTCCATAACCATCTGCGTTCCGGTCACGTCCGCGGGCATAAGGTCGACTGTGAATTGTATTCGATTGAAGCTCAGATTTAATACTTGAGCCAGCGAACGCACTAAGAGCGTTTTCCCCGTTCCGGGTACGCCTTCTATTAGTACATGACCTCCTGCAAAGAAAGCAATCAGGATGTTTTCTATCAGCTGATCATGGCCTATTATAACCTTTCCTAATTCGGCGCGAATACGCCGAAAGGTGTCTTGAAATTCAAGGACGGCCTCAGTGGCAGGTGTTTCTATCAAGGCATTCCCTCCTCGGAAAATAGTCGTTTTACGATGTCTTCGTACTCGGCCGGAACCTGGGCATTGCGCATGGCGTCGTCGGAGGTTTGGTTCTCATTTAGTTCGCTGGCTGACTTAATAAACACCCCGCCGCCTTCATCTTTAATCGTTTCTTGGCCGGCACTGCTTTTCTCGAAGCTCCCATCCAGGGACAGGCTAAACCTTTGTGGCCCCCCCGGCGGAATGGTGATGGAGCCGTACAGGCGTTTGTCTGTTCCTTTTCCGGCACCTAGACCAGCTTTTCCCGATCGTCCCCCTTGGCTTCTTCGCTGTGGCTCGCCCGACTGCAATACGCCAATGTTTTTACGCCTTTCGAGCCGTGCCTGTCTCAGTTTCTGCAATCCTCCTCCAACTTTTGGCGGAGTGCCGCTCCCAGTATCATCCCCGGAGTCGGCGTTCTGCCGCGTGTTCCGACTTTCTAACGGCCCAGACTCTGTTGCGTTATTCCCGTTGTTGCTAGAAAGTTGTTCGAAGTTGCCGGCGTCATCCCACGCTCGCTTACTTTCTTCCGTGATACTCATGTCAGATTGTAGTCTTTCTTCCGAATCCGGAAGGCCGGCCAAAGCCTTTTTTAAGGCCTCCTGCAGTTCTTCAGGTAATGCCGCTAACTCTGCCAGTTCCTTGCCTACGTCGACCGTCTGGTTGGATTCTACAGCACCAGCACCAACCTGATCCTCATTAGGGACCATTTCGGGTGGTTGATCTCCCTGGGCCGTGGGAGCAATACGCTCATCGAAGAGACGCCCCGCCCGCTGCGGGAGTTCAGATGCGACCAATTCCAGATTGGTCAGAGAAAAAGGAAGAGTTTCGGACGCGGGGGACAGTAGCGGGATAGATGCTACAAAGGCGGCGAGGACGATGGCTGCGCAAAACGGCAGGAGGCTTAGCGGCACGTAGCTCGGTGCGATTTTTTTTATTTCCCAAGAAGGGAAAAATTCGAGATTGTCGTTTAACAGGTGGCGTACGAGAACTGATTGCGGGAGTATGTTTTGGCTTTCCGGGTTTATCAGTCCCGCGAGAGTCGCAAGACGCCCCTTCAGCCCTGCGTTACGATCAATGCGTCTAGCTGCGGAGCGTGGGTTAGTCCAGAAAGAGGTACATCGCTGAATTAGTCGAAAACAAAAAAATCCGCAAAGGATAAGTATGGACCATGCCATTACAGAAAACCAAGTCCGGGGTAGGGAGAAGGCAAGCAAAGTAATAACAGAAAAAGAGAGTCCGGCTACTGTTCCTGTACTGTAGAGTCCGTTTTGCGCTGTATGTATATTGTATCGGTTGCGAAGTCGTCGTAGCCTCTCTTCTATTGTTGCAACCGCTAGTCGCTCTTCGGTGCCCGGTGGCCTATCCATAGGAAAGTCTCTCTGGGCCATTCCTCGGCGAAATGGCGTTCACAGCATAGTGGAGCGGTTATATCAGGTCAACTCATGAAAAGGGAGTTGAAAAATTCTGACGACCAGAGAAACCCGCAGTATAGTAAGGGACATCATGCTCCTCTAGCGCTTTGGCTGAGGAAGGTACTATAGTGCGGCTAGAATCTGCAAACCATAAACCATGATAAATATGGATCCGGCTATTAGGCTTGAGTTGCGTTTTTCGGGTTTCACGATTCGCTGTTTAACGGTCGGACTTTGCTTGTTGGTGTGCCTGTCTTGTTCGGAAAGTCGGCGGTTACCGCGGGTTGAGCCGATTCTGCATAACTGGGAAATGGATTACAAAGGATTGGAGGAACTCCGACTTCACGCATTTAAAACAGGGACAGTGAATCTCCCGGCAGTTGTGGTGCATAGAGCCGATGATATAAGGCGCCGGAGGTCCCTCGCTGCTGTGGTGTTTGCGATTGAACACCCCGAGCGTGGTTTGACGCTAGTGGGAACGGGGTTGAGCCGACAAACATCGCGTGCTCCTGAGCGGTATTTTGGGGCAGTTCGTTCATCCGTTTTGCGGGTAAATATGGATGCGGGGCAAGACATTCTGTCTCAGCTGGAATTGGCAGGGCTTGGGCATTTGCGGATTGAGGAGATTGTTATGCCGGACCTGAGTTTCTTGCACACCGGAGGATTGGAGCATTTTGATGATGTACCAATTCTGATTGGCCCGACTGAACTCGCTGCGGCAAGTGAAAGTACTATCTTTGGCTTTTACAGAGCCGATGATTTCGCAAACATTTCAGAATGGCGTTTTGCTAACTTTGACGAAATGGATCCGCTTGGCACGTTCGCGAAGAGCTATGATTTATTGGGCGATGGTAGCATTTGGCTCATAGATGTATCCGGTACCAGCGCAGGCGGCTTAGCTGTCCTTGTCAATTTGCCGGATCGACCGGTCCTTCTCGCAGGAAATTTGTGTCGTACGGAAGACCAAATGAGGTTCGCCTGGATGCCCGGGTTGGTTGCCGATCCGGGCCTATGGTGGAGACGCATTTGGCGCTTGAAAAAATTTGCGGAACTCGTTCCAACGCTTATGGTAATCCCTTCGCACGACTGGAACGTTGTGGAGAGAGCGGCTTCCTTTTCCTTCTCCGTCCATAGCCATATAGAGGATGGAAAACAGGAAAGTCAAAAGGAGCCTGGCGGGTCTTAGGGTGCCAGGAATTGAGAGCTTTGGTAAAAAATGTAGAAATTCTGGTAATTGGTCATGGCTCCCTGATGAGCGGTCATGGCCTCTCACTTTCTGGGTCTTTGCGGCCACGCCGGGTTAATATAGTAGCGCTGGACCATTGTGACCGTGGGTTTGCGAAACTGTCAAAGCACGGGGACCGGTTCGCAACGGACTTGGAGTTAGACCAGGTACCGCTTCGTGGTGAAATCCTGCAACTGGGGACAGTGCCCGACGGCCGAATAGAGGGGCTCGGGTTGGTACTCTTGCCCGCGGATCTGGCCAAACTTGCGACTAGAGAAGGCTATTCCGCAAAGACGGTTCAGATGCTTGTCGAGCGCGCGGGGCGAGCCGGTCTAGGACTGGCGGAATGGCTGTGGCAGATCAGCGGTGATTGTCGGCACCATCTGGGACAATACCGGCGAGAACTTTATAGACTGACAGGGTATACCTCGCCACACTATATACCGCACCCTGTCAAATTGAAGGCGCAGGGGTACGCGATATTATTCCTTGCGCCAGGCCCATTGTTTGGGACAGGCTCTGCTATTATCCGTTCGGTTCGTGATTCGACGGGGGTATCGCGGGCTTTTGGCATGGAGGATGCATGGAAACGCAAGCCTAATGCTGACCAGATGACCTACTTTCTATCTTGTTTGTTAGCTGGGGTTCATGGCATTTCGGTCCGAGATTTTTTGGAAAGTATTTCGAGTGACAAGAAGTTATCTCGGAAGATTCACAGACGACTTCAGGACTCAATCGAGGAGGAGCTACCAATTTTCCTACAAACGACGTCCATGAAGCCGGAGGCATACTTTGGTTGCTTTGGAGCAACTGAGGCGTCTATGCGCCGCAGCGGCCTCGCAGAATTCATGGCAAACCATGGTACATGAGAGGAGAGGCGAATGAAAATGTTTTCCGTTTCTGTCGGAAAGGAACTTCTGCATTTTACAGCGGCACATTTCATTGCCTTTAAGGGATTTCGCGAGCCGCTACACGGCCACACGTACCACGTGGGGGTAACCGTGGGTGGTCCAGTGAGTGCGGATGGGTATGTTGTTGATTTTCTCCATCTAAAAAAAATCGCCACGGAAGAAATTAGCAGGTTGCATTTTATGACGCTCGTCCCGGGGCAGAGTGATTGTTTGGAGGTGCACGTAGACGCGGATGTCGTCCGGATTGTATGCGAGGACGGTAGTACTTTTTCGTTGCCGCGAAGCGATGTCCGTCTCCTGCCTATAGTCCACACCTCCTCCGAGGAGATTGCTGCACACTTGGTTGATCGCTTCAGGAAGTGTCTAGCGACACCACCAATGAACAATATAGATAGGATAGAAATCCAGGTGGAGGATGTACCGGGACAGGTCGCAGTTTGTCGGTGGCGAGGTACAGTCTCGGGGGACGATGAAGCGTAGATGAAGCAAAGGATGCTGTGGCTGTTGTGTAGTTTCTTCGTACTTTGCCTTACGAAATGCGGAGAACCTCTACCCGATGCTGAATCGGCTGGTGCGCGTCTCTACCAAGGTCGGTGCTCGGGTTGTCACCGCCTATACCATCCTCGGATGCTGACGACAGAAATGTGGAAAATCATTATAGCTCGCATGGAGATAGAGTTTAAGAGACAGGGGTTGCGACCGCTGTCACGGAAAGAGATTGAGCTCATCTTGGACTATCTCGACGAGCATAGCATCAAGCAAGGAGCGGAATAGTTCGGGGGAACGAAAAGGCCAGCTTAGATCGTACCTCGCACGGACTCCAAATCGTCCATATCCTTAATGATAGAGTCCGTGAGTACCTCATGCCCGGATTCTGTTACCAGTACGTCGTCTTCTATACGGACGCCTATGCCTTGGTAGTGATTAGGCGCGGGGCTGCCTTCGCTGATATAGAGGCCAGGCTCCACAGTTAGTATCATACCCGGTTCCAGTGTTCGTGGCTGATTTCCGACCCTGTATTTCCCTACATCGTGTACGTCCATTCCAAGCCAGTGGCTGGTGCGGTGCATATAAAATTCCCGATAACTTCCACTTTCCAAAATACTCTCTGTCGTTCCAGGCAGTAGCCGAAGCTCTTTGAGGCCAGAAATAAGTGTTTCCGTAGCGCTATCGTGTACATCGTCGATTGTTACTCCGGGGCGTACCATTTCGATGGCGCGTTCTTGCGCCGCGAGGACTAGACTGTAGATGTCTCTTTGTGGAGCCGAGAATCGCCGGCCAATAGGGAACGTCCTGGTTACGTCAGAACAGTAACAGCCATATTCGGAGCCAGCGTCAATCAGCAACAGGTCCCCGTCGTTCATGTATTGGTTGTTGGATATGTAGTGGAGAACTGTTGCGTTGGTACCGGACGCGACTATTGAGGGGTAAGCGGGCCCCTCTGCGCCATTGCGACGAAAATGATATTCAAGAATAGCTTCTATTTCGTATTCCCGCATACCAGGCCGTGTTTGTTCGAGAGCTGCCTGGTGCGCGTCCGCTGAAGCCTTGATTGCCCGTTTCATGAGAGTCACTTCATGTGATGATTTATACATTCTCATCTCGTGCAGAATGTCAGCCGGATCTATGAGAGACACCGGTCCTTGGCCGCTTCGGGGGCGCTGTGCTTTTGCTTGCTTCACTATGTCTAGGATACGCCTGTTCAAATTTTCTTCTCGGCCCAGTCCATAGTATATTTTTTCGGCCGTAGGGGCGTGATCCGCAAGCACCCGGTCTAATTGATCTATAGGGTAGGCGGCGTCGGCACCGAAGTGTTCGGTGGCTCCCTCCACGCCCCAACGCTTCCCTGTCCATGTCTCTTGGTCTTTGTTTCGTGGGCGCACGAAGAGTATATATTGCTCATTTTCGTGATTGGGCGACAGCAAGCATAAGGATTGTGGTTCAGGGAAACCCGTCAGGTAATAAAGATCATTATCCTGTCGATAGCGATATTCCACGTCTTGCGAACGAATGGACGTGGGCGCCGCGGGAAAGATGGCGATTCCGTCTCCCATAGATTTTAAGAATTGGAGACGTCTTGATTCATAGACTGGGCTGCAATTAATTGGTTCCATAGCTCGCACTCTGAGGTCGGACTGTCTCTTGACTTACCTTCAAAAGTTTAACACGGTGCTTACTATATGACACATATCAACGGGTATCCAGAGTCGTTAAATGCGTTGTTGACCAGATTGCCGGAACTTGCGGTCGTTTTGGGTCCCGAATCCAAGATGGGTCTGGAAGTTGTCCAGTCATCGCTTCAGGCAGCGCTTTTGGCCCGTTCCCAGGGAGATATTCTGCAGGCGAAGAGGCAAATTGGGGCTGCGATGGATAAATTATCCCAGTTAGCGGACAGTCTCGATCCTCAGGAAGCGGTATAAATGCGAATGTTATCTGCGAGGTTCCAACAGGCTCTCGATGTCGGCGACAAAAGCGAGGCGGAACGGGTGACTCGTGTGATGCGAAAGAATTCAGGAGCTACCGTAAAAAAGGAACCGAATTGAGAAGCCCTATCCTGATTGCCATCTTGACTTCCAAAAGTCGGTTGGGTAATGGACTCGGATGGCTGAGGCGCGCGAACCATGCTGCGAAAGGGAGTTTCAGACTCAACTGAAGCTTATTGGTGCTACTTATACGACATTCCCCGTGATTAAAGATGTCCCCTGTCCAACATGTCAGCGTATTATACCTATCCGTGTCTATAAGAAACCAGAAACTACGCCGTCGTGACGGTGCAGCGAAGGACGGCTAACGGTGCAGGTTGATTCTGGTCTGTCCCCGAAGCCGAACTTTGGTCTTGTATCAACGGCCGTTGTCAGTAATCCAGCGAAACGCTCTCTCACCCTCTGCGGGGTTGAGCCGCAGTATCTGTCTTGCTTGTTCCCTCGCGAGCGAAACGTCGCCACCGAGAAACTTGGGAGCTTTTACGTAGTATTCCATAAGATCCCATCGGGCAGACAGGTGCTCAGGGTCACAGGCTACAGCAATTCGGAAGTGTTCAAGAACTTTTTTTGCAAGAAAGGGCTGTAGGAAAAAAGCTGCTTCGAGGGCGCGATGTCCATACGCTCGACCAAGCCATAGGGAATGTTCCGCCTCGCAATGTGTTTGGTCGAGCGACTTCCTCAACCAGAGGATTGCGTCTGCGAATCTTCTCTCTTTGAACGCGATCCTTCCGAGGTAATACGATATCTGTTTGTCTTCGGGGGAGCGCGTGTGCGCTGCATTCAATGAAGCGCGCGCCTCCTTGGTCTTACCATTTTTGAAAAGTTGAAGTCCCCGCTCGAAAGTGTCTTCTGCGTAGACGGGGGCGCCCAGGGCGAGGAGACCGCCTATAGCATACTTGGCCAGCGAACTAGTTGTCATAGCTGTCCGTGTTTCTCATGACGCCCGCCGGTTCTATTGACGAGGATAAAAAAACAATCTGTAGAAGATTGACGATTACAAACGTCTGTTCCTTGGTATTTTTGCCTCTCACGGAACTACACTGCCTTATCATGTGGTGTAATTCTAAATCCGTCTTACCCCCGATTCAACATGACGTACGGGACATTAGGAACCGCCGCTTCCGTCGCTGATCGCCAGGAGCTATCTTACTAAAAAAACTAAAAAGTAATCATAGGTTTCACAATGTTATCTGCTTTTGTTGTCATCAGGCCAAATGCCGTTTCAACGTCTGAAAAAGCAAATCGGTGAGAAGTTAAGGGTGTGGGGTCTATACGACCATTCTGAATTAGTCGGAGTAGCCGTGTGACTTGCTCGCGACCTCCCGGACAAAGTGCACTATGAATCTTCTTATCGCCCATACCCAGACCAAACTCCGGCAATGGTATGCTAAGAGCATCGCCTGCTTCTCCGTGATAGCCGATGTTTGAAATCACTCCGCCTGGTTTGGTTGCTTTTACGCAGTTCTCAAACGTTTTCGGTGAACCGAGTGCCTCGATGGCGGAATCAACGCCATGTCCTTCGGTTAGGGCTAGAATCCGCTCTATAACATCACCCTCGCTCGGGTCGATTACCACGTCGGCACCCATTGTCCGTGCAAGGGCCTTCCTATCTGGTTTTGAATCTATCGCGATGACAAGACCCGCTCCTAGTAAGCGGGCACTAGCAGTTGCACATAGGCCTACTGGACCCTGTGCAAATACTGCCACCGTTCCTCCCGGGGGGATTTCGGCGTTCTCTGCCCCCACTAAACCGGTGGACATCATGTCAGTGGTGTACAATGCTTGCTCGTCTGAAAGATCGTCCGGGATCTTTACCACATTGTAATCAGCGTCGTTGACGAAGAAGTATTCCGCCATATTTCCGTCTCGCTGCGTAGTGTATTTGTATCCGCCCAACATTCCGCCGCACTGCGAAGTTATACCTCTTTGGCAAGGGTCGCACTTTCCACATGGTGTTATCGCATTGACGACGACGCGGTCGCCTTCGTCGCAGCTCGTTACATTGGCTCCCACGCGATAAATGAGGCCGACGCTCTCGTGCCCCAATACCCGGCCTTGGGGAATCGGTATAACGCCCCGGACAGTATGTATATCGGACGTACAGATGAGTGAGGCCGTTGTTTTGATTACTGCGTCGTTTGGGCCGATTTCCGGGATGGGTTTGTCTATTACACCTACTTTGTCTATTTCCAAGAATGCGAGTGCTTTCATGTTGTCCTCCTAGTTTCTTCAGTCTATTGCTGTGTGTCCGCCGGGCGAGCAAAGATGTCTCGAGGTTTCTTAAATGCTTTGAACTCTAGGCCATTCAAGCTGGGATCTAGAAGGAACAACGTTGCCTGTTCACCAACTTTTCCTTGGAACCTTACGTGGGGCTTAATCAAAAATGGGATGTTTTTCCCACTTAGCTCTTCGGCTAGAACGTTCCAAGCGTCCCAGTCCAAAATAACGCCGAAATGTCTGACTGGCACCTCGATATCGTCCACCAGGTTGGTGACAGTCACTGCCGATTCTTCCGAAGCAAGGTGAGTGGTTACCTGATGACCGAAGAAATCGAAATCGATCCAGGTGGTACTTTCGCGTCCTATGCTGCATCCGAGAATCTTGGTATAGAATTGACGGGTCGCTGCTAGATCAGACACTGGGACGGCAAGGTGAAATGGTGGATGCATGTTTTGATTCATTTATCTTTCTTCCGGTTGGGTTGGTAGTTTCTGAGATCCAGGCAGTATATCGTGGTGTATGGGTTAGGGTAATTACATTCGGTTGTTGGTTGTTTTGCAGCAGGATTTCTGTACTCACGAGTTCGGCACCGACGTCGGTGTTCCATCGGCAGCCGATTATCATCTCCCATTAAAATGTTGCTGGGCCGCATTGTGGGCTTCGCGAATTCTGTGACGAAATAGCAGTCTCTCACTTGTAAGAATCTCTCAGCTAAGACGTTTCGTGATTGATGTGCAGTACGGCAGACGATCCGGTCATCTATGAAAAATTTTTTCGCGATGGTGCTAATCTTATCTCGGCCAAAGAACCAAAGGCGGTGGTCCCTGGTGTTCAGGCTTTAGAAATGCCGACATAGCGGTGACGGCCTTGCCGAGGCTTTGGAGGTGGTCCGCCGCAAATTTGTCTACGATCTTGCCCCCTTTCATTTGATCTGCACTCACGTAAACGCTTCCGGGTACTATATGCATGTTGAACCAGTCTAGGACTGTCTTTAGCTCCTGATCGATACTTAAATAGTGATGATCTGTGTACGCATTGCCAATTAAGCCCACAGTTTTTCCGCAAAAAGCCTCGACCGGGACGTGGTCGATTAGGTTTTTTAACGCTCCTGTATAAGTTCCCCGGTATATAGGGGTGCCTATTACGTACGCGTCAGCTGCCTGAATGCGGTTGATTACATTTGCGGTGTCATCTTGGTATTCTTCAACAGGCCGTCCGTCACAAAAAGAAATATTTATTTCCCGAAGATCAATGACGTCCGTAGTGACGTGTCGATCTCCGCTAGAGGCGGCATGGAGCGCCAGATCAACGAGGTTCCGTGTGCTTCCTCCTGCGGTCAAGCTTCCTGAAATTCCGAGTATCTTTGTCATTTTCCTCTCCTCTCCGCGAATGTTATGACTCTTTTTGGCCAGGCTCAGGCGAGCTAGAAGCTTGCAGGTATTACTTACTCTTTAGTTAGAATCGAGACGCCGTGAGGTGTATATCCGCCTTGTCCCACGAGACCTTGTATTCTGCTTCGACCCTTTTCGCTTCGCTCTCTTTTCCTTGGGCGAGCAAGCTTTGCCACAAGCCGAAGAGAGACCATCCATTTTTGGGATTTTTCTCCAAGTCTTCGCGGTAGACGGCCTCGGCCTCATTGGTCTTGCCCGCGGCGATCAGAACTGCACCAAGGTTATGCCTCGCGGGGTAATACCAGGCTGGGGGTTCGTTGTAGGCTAGGCTGTCCTGGGAGGACACAGCATCCCGTAAGTACGTTATTGCGCGGTCCATCTCGCCTTGTTTAGCAGCCAACTCGCCAGCGACGAGATTCTTTGCGATATGAAGCAATTTTGTTGCAAGGTTACGTCCCATCATAAGACGATCCTCAAGGACATTGGCTGCGACCGATTCAAGTCGCGTTTGTTCTTCTTTGGCATCTTGGATTTTATTTTGTGCAATGAAGGCCAGCGCCCGTGCGTAATGCCAGATAGCGGTCATGTACCGGAGGTCATCCGGCGGCTTGGGCTGGTCCAAAATGTCACGCCATTTGCCAAAGCGGACCATTGCGCAGAGGGGCATCGCAGTCCAACCTTCTAAGGGGGGCACTAGCCTGGCAACCTCGACGGTCGTGCGCGAGGCGAGTTTCTGTGCAGCAGAAAGGGCGTCGACACTACGACCCGACATCTGGCGGGCGGACCACAGAAAATCGATGTTATGTGGATAGTACATCGTGGGGTAAATCCCCTTGGGCTGCTCTTTTTCAATATACGCTTCGTCAATCTCTACGGCTCTTGCGTTTGCTTCGCCTGCCTCGCCGTACATTCCAACGCGGTTGTATATATGCGAGGGCATATGCACCAAGTGGCCAGAACCCGGGATCTGTGCGGCGAGATGCCGGGCGTAGGGCAGGGCCCTCTCGGGACGAGAGGAGGCCTCTACGGCATGGATGTAGTAGTGGATCGCTCCGATGTGCTTACTGTCGGTTCTGAGGACACTTTCCAGCGCACCTAGTATCTCTAGGGTCCCTTTTTGGGGGTGGCCCTCACGCGTCCAATAGTCCCAGGGGCGCAAATTCATTAGTGCTGCTGCGTACATGGTGCTGGCGTCGAGGTCATTTGGGTAATTTAGATGTAGTTCTTTCATTGCTTCAGCGTAAGCTTCGTCCAGAGTCCGGCGGTCCCTACTTTCCAGACTAGATGAGTAGCGTTTCGATAGCGCCATGATGTAGCCTTTTTCTCGCTCACCGGCGTACCGTACTAAAGAAATCGCTTTTTCGATTGCGGCGGATGCCTCTTTTTCCCTTTCCATCGAAATCGGATTATTGATGTTCGGCCCAAGGGCTAGAGCAATTCCCCAGTACCCCATCGCGCAATTGGGATCCAAACGGACCACCTCTTGAAACGCTCGTATCGCTTCATTGTGGTTGAATCCGTAGACGAGTCTGAGGCCCTGATTGAAATAACGCTGTACAGTTTCTGAAGATGTAGTAATGGGATGATGATGCGTACCCAGATCGTTAAAAAGCGCGACAGGCACTTGAGAGGACACAGACGTATTTTCGCTCGGCCCGGCTGAAGTGAAGGTGACGAAACTAAACAGGCAGGCAAGCGCAACAACGCCCACAATTTGAATTCTTTCCATAGATAACTCCCACCGGGTGGAACGGCAAAAAAGGCTCCGTTGTTCACAGATCGGCGCCAAGTATATCGGATTCTTCCAGCTCTCACCAACCCGCATTCTCTCAAAATTAGCTGACCGTTCGGGTTTAGGACACTGAGAGAAGTTGGAAGTCCGTAGAGTTAGGCTGCGAGCATCACTCGACAGGAACCTGTGGGCTAACCCGATGCGACGAAAGGAGGGTTATTTGATTCCCCGCAAGCATGTGACGAACGAACCTTCGGCTTCTAAGGCTAGACGCAGGCCTTTGAGATTAGTAAAAAAGGCTGTCGAGTGTTCATTTGATAACGGGTTGCTCTAGGTGTCGGTAAGGAGCGCTCAGCAACGATGGGGGGAGCATTGAAAAACGATTGCAGCGACCGCAATTCCATTCGTGTTAGCGGCGCGACACAGAACAATCTGAAGAATATTAACGTCACAATTCCCTTTAACGAGCTTACGGTCATTACGGGCGTAAGTGGTTCCGGCAAGTCCAGTTTAGCCTTTGACATTCTCTATGCGGAAGGGCAGACACGTTACGTTGAAAGTTTTTCGGCTTATGCCAGGCAATTTCTTGACCGTATGGACAAACCTCAGGCAGAACGAATCGAGGGGATTTTACCAGCCATCGCTATAGACCAGAATCGGCCGGTGAGAACGTCGCGTTCGACCGTCGGAACCATGACGGAGCTACAGGATCATTTCAAACTCGCATACGCAAAAATAGCCAAATTGCATTGCCAGGTGTGCCAACAAACAGTGACACGGGATTCCGCAGAATCTGTCTATGAAAAGCTTTTGGCGACTGGGTCAGATGGAGAAAAATTATTTGTCGCCTTTTCCGTGCCCCTGCCTCCGAATTTACCGTGGGCCGAAATACATCGGGGGCTTATGCAGTCGGGTTTTTTACGACTTATAATTGATGGCAAGGTTTCGGACATACAGGGGCTTAAGCAAAGACCCGAAACAGAAGACGATACCTGCACTGTCTTGGTAGACCGCCTGCTACTTCGGCCGCGTTCAAAAAGCCGCATTCATGACTCTCTGGAACAGGCCTTTTCGTATGGGAAAGGTCACCTCCTCATCGTTTTTCCGGACCAAAACGGTCTGCAGGTTCCGTTTTCGAATAAGCTCGAATGTGCGCAGTGTGGTATAGAATATAGGGACCCAGTCCCCAATATGTTTTCGTTCAATAGTCCTTTAGGAGCATGCGATACTTGTCGCGGTTTTGGGAGAACCATAGACATAGATGTAGAACTCATAACGCCTGACCCTTCGTTGTCGTTGCAAGATGGGGCTATCAAGCCCTGGAAGATCAAGGCGGCTAAGCGCGAGAGACGTGAACTGTGGGACTTTTGCGACAGTGTTGGCATTCCTACCGACGTCCCTTGGCAGGACCTGGCAGAAAACCAGCGTACCAAAGTAATAGACGGCGATGGTGAGTACTACGGCGTGCGGGGATGGTTCAAATGGCTCGAATCGAAGACTTATAAGATGCATGTTCGGGTCTTCTTGGCCCGATACAGGGGGTATTTCGCATGTGAAGACTGTGGCGGTGCCCGCCTGAAGCCGGAAAGCCTATTGTACCGATTGGGTGGAAAAAATTTAGCAGATGTAAACGCTATGAGCGTTGGCACATGTTACAGATTTTTTGAAACGTTGACGCTCACAACGAACGAGAAACAAATTGGCGAGCTAGTTCTTGAGGAGATACAGAAGCGACTCCGGTATTTGGTGGACGTTGGGGTTGAGTACTTGACGTTGGACCGGCAGTCGAGGACGCTTTCAGGCGGCGAGCTTGAGCGAGTTGATCTAACCACAGCCATCGGTTCGGCACTTGTCAACACGCTGTATGTACTTGATGAGCCATCTATAGGATTGCATCAGCGGGATAGCCAGCGGCTGGTGCGAATATTAAAAGAATTGCGCGATAATGGAAATACAGTAGTAGTAGTCGAGCACGCTCCGGAAATCATCTGTGAGACTGATAATGTAATAGACCTTGGCCCTGCCGCCGGCGAGAAGGGGGGGGAACTGGTTTTCGCCGGTCCGTATTCTTCTTTATTGAAGGATGAAGGTTCGTTGACTGGGCAGTATTTATCTGGGCGGCGATGCATTCCTATACCGCGGGTGCGTCGCGCTATTGATGGTAGCCACAGTCTGTTCATTAAGGGGGCAACGGCTCATAATTTGCGCGAGATTGACGTGAAAATTCCGCTCGGCTGCATGGTGTGTATGACTGGGGTATCGGGGTCAGGCAAATCCACGCTTATTGAAGACGTACTCTATCGTGGCCTGAAGAAGCAGCGGGGTGAACCGGTGGGCGTACCGGGTTCCTGCGTGGAGATTGTTGGGGGCGAACTGATAAGCGATATTATTTTCGTAGATCAGTCAGCCATCGGAACGACGCCCCGGGCTAACTTGCTTACGTACACAAAAGCCTTTGATACCGTGAGAAAATTGTTTTCTAGGACGGATCTTGCAAGGGTCCGCGGCTACACGCCGAGTACCTTCTCATTCAACGTTGAGGGAGGGCGCTGTGAATCATGCAGAGGAGAGGGCAGCGAGAAAGTGGAGATGCAGTTTCTTTCGGATGTGTATGTCCCGTGTGCCGAATGCCAGGGAAGGCGTTACAGAGAAGAGGTGCTCGAAGTACGTTATAACGGTAAGAATCTCACTGACGTGCTTAATCTAAGTGTTACAGAGGGGATAAGATTCTTTGCAAATCAAAGGGACTTGAAGCGGCGTTTAGCTCCCTTGGCTGCGGTGGGGCTCGAGTACATGCGTCTTGGACAGTCCTTGACGACTTTGTCTGGCGGAGAAGCCCAACGCTTAAAACTGGCGACTCACATCGGCAGGGAACGCGCTAAGGATCCGGATATTTTTGATGACCGAACGGTCCTGTTTATCTTTGACGAACCGACTACTGGCCTCCACTTCTCGGATATAGAAAGGTTGTTAGGCGCGTTCTCCCAATTGATCGAGCGTGGCCATTCAGTACTGATTATCGAACACAACCTGGAAGTCATTAAATCAGCAGATTACATCATAGACCTGGGGCCCGAAGGGGGTGACGGAGGTGGCGCGATTGTCGCACAAGGCACACCCGAAGAAGTCTCTAAAATTAAAGCGTCGCATACGGGGCGTTACTTAATCCAGGTATTAGATACGGCCGGCGAGTCTCATTTGAAGCCCGCCGGAGATGGCGAATCCTCGCGCGTTTTGGTTCCAGAAAAAGGCGAAACCATCTCTGTTGTAGGGGCTAAGGAACATAACCTCAAAAATGTAAACGTTGAAATCCCACGAAATCAGATAGTTGCAGTCACAGGATTGTCGGGGTCAGGTAAGTCGACCCTTGTCTTCGATCTCGTGTATGCCGAGGGTCAGCGGCGTTATATAGATAGCTTGTCTGCTTACGCAAGGCAGTTTCTCAAGGTGCTCGCTCGGCCGAACGTCGATTTGTTAACGGGGATACCTCCTACGGTTGCGATAGAGCAGAGGATGAGTCGGGGCGGTCGCAACTCCACGGTAGCAACAGTGACGGAAATTTCCCATTACCTGCGTCTTCTATACGCAAAAATTGGCGTTCAGCATTGTACGCGTTGTCAAGAGCCGCTGGTATCCCAAAGTAGAAGTCAGATACTGACGCGGATAAACAGAGAGTTTCGGAACCAACAAACCGCCTTTTACGCCCCTGTCGTCCGAGGTCGGAAAGGACTTCACAAGGATACTTTGGATGCGGCGCGGAGGCTCGGATACAAACAGGCAAGAGTGGACGGCGAGCCAAAGTTTTTGGAGCCGGGCATGAGTTTGCAAAGATATAAGGAACACGACATTGATATCCTGGTAGGCACTACGTCGGTATCGGATGACGTGGGTGCTACGGAAGCGTTGATGCAGGCCGCGCTGACAGTGGGAAACGGCGCTGTCCACCTGGTGGGTGACCAAGAGCGGACCTTCAGTGAACATTTGTTCTGCGAAAAATGTGGTTTGGGGTTCGAGGAACTTGACCCTAGATTGTTTTCGTTCAATAGCCGCCAAGGGGCCTGCGCAGAATGTATGGGTACTGGAACGCTGTGGGAATTCCAAGTGGATCTTATCGTCCCGGATCCGAAGAAATCCTTGCTAGAAGATGCTCTCCTGCCGCTCGGAAAGAAGGACTTCCGAGAAGAAAAGAATGCACTCTTGCGTAAACTTAAGAAGGTGGGGGTTCCTCTGGATAGGCCGTTTGGCGAACTGACAGAAGAACAGCGGTTTCGCGTTGTCTACGGTGAGAAGGAAAAGCACTGGGGAGTATTGGCGGTCCTCCACGGATTGCTTGGGTTTGGGGATGGACCAGGAAAGGAAGATTCGCTAACGCGGTTCATGGGGGAATCCGCTTGCCCTGGTTGTGACGGCACTCGGTTAAATCCGCGCGCGAGGGCTGTTAGATTGTCCGGACAATCTTTTCCAGAATTGATGAGCGAAGCCGCGGCAGATTGTCTAAATCGTGTTGCTGACCTGGACCTTTCCACGCGAGATAGAATTATTGGAGATCCCATCTTGAGGGAGATAATCCCACGGTTAGAATTTTTGCAGCGTGTCGGCTTATCGTACCTTTCCTTGGATAGGCGTGCGGATACACTCTCCGGCGGTGAGGCCCAGCGAATTAGGCTAGCCGCGCAGCTCGGCTCGAACTTGTGTGGCGTTTGTTACATTCTAGACGAACCTACTATTGGCTTGCACCCGCGGGACAACGCAAGGCTTATAGAAACCCTCAGAAACTTGCAGCAACGTGGCAATTCGGTCTTGGTGGTCGAGCACGACGAGCAGACGATCGACAACGCAGACGTTGTCATAGACCTTGGGCCGGGTGCAGGCTCTGAAGGTGGCGAGATTGTGGCGGTCGGTACCCCTGAGGAGATTCGGATGAATGCGGAGTCATTGACTGGGCGGTTTCTTTCGGCGGCCCACTCTCGTCTTGGACCTGTCCGTGGCATCAAGAACCGAACGAAACTATGCGTTCGTGGGGTGCGTGCTAACAACTTGAAAAATATAGATGCGGAGTTTCCTCTCGGAACGTGGGTCTGTGTTTCGGGAGTCTCGGGTTCCGGTAAAAGTACTTTGGTACAGGAAGTGTTGGTAAACGCGCTGCGTCGTCAGCTCGGGTTACATGTGCGTACCGTCGGACTTCACAGCCTTATAGAAAATGCGACAGCTGTGGAAAGGGTAATTGAGGTTGACCAATCTCCTATAGGCAAAACGCCGCGTTCGATACCGGCGTCCTACGTGGGATTTTGGGATGAAGTCAGAAAACTGTTTTCGTTGTTGCCGGAGGCGCGTTTAAGAGGTTACAAACCTGGCCGCTTTTCTTTTAATGTTAAGGGCGGCCGTTGCGAGACTTGCACGGGTCAGGGAAGGATTAAGATGGAAATGAGTTTTCTTCCAGATGTGTATGTCACGTGCGATCTCTGTGGCGGGGCCCGGTACAATAATGAAACCAGGGATATCGCGTATAATGGGAAGAACATCGCAGAAGTTCTTGAACTTACAATCGCGGAGGCGACAGTCTTTTTTGGCGATGTTGGTAGAATCGCTGGGCCACTTAGGCTGCTAAATGACATTGGTATGGGGTATATCCGCTTGGGCCAAGCGAGTAACACACTTTCTGGCGGTGAAGCCCAACGCATTAAATTGGCATCCGAACTATCCAGATCGTCCAGGAGAAAGACTTTGTACGTCCTGGATGAGCCTACCACGGGGCTCCATTTTGCCGATATTGAAAAATTGATATATGCGCTTCATAGTCTGGTCGATGCTGGTAATACTGTTGTGACGATCGAACATAACCTCGATATACTGAAGGAGGCAGATTATATCATTGATCTTGGCCCCGAAGGGGGAGCGGGCGGGGGTAGCGTTGTGGCAAGGGGGACGCCGAAACAATTGATGCGCAAATGGCGGAAGTCTCATACCGCGCGGTACCTGAGAGACCATATGGCCGGCGGCGCCAGCTAATTGTAGCAAGAAGTCCATATTCTCGAACACCCGGGCTAAGCTTTTTTTCCTTGCCGGCTAGAGACCTCTCCTAATATAAATAGTAGCAGTTTGTTACACGCGAGGTTTTCGTTTCTCCCGATAGAGACGCATGGATTCGGCAAAATCTGGCGCCTCTAATGCTGCGGCGCGGGCCTTCGATATTACCTCCGGCCAATCTGAGCTATTGAGAGACCAGGAACGATTAAGCAGACTTTTTGTCACCGCCGCGGCGCGCCCGGAAACTTTTTTACAACGCTCTATCAAAGCATTCCTCTCCTTGGGCAAATCTTCTGAGGTGACTACTTTATTTAACAACCCCCAATTTAGGGCCTCTGCAGCATCGAACCGTTGTCCTAGGATTATTATTTCCTTCGCTTTAGCGGTACCGACAAGCTGCGCTAGCTTGTACGTCTGGGTAGTATCTGGAGGCGCGCCGTACAGAACTTGTGGAAGCGAAAAAAAGGAGTTTTCCGTTGCTAGTCGAAAATCGCATGCAAGAGCTAATTCGAACCCGGCCCCCAAGCAGGCACCGTGAATAGAAGCGATAGTCAGCGCGTCCATTTGTTCTAGGATGTCTAGTGCACGCTGCCAAGGTTCCCAGACCGCAGCGGCCGCCTCGCTGCCTGGCGCACGCATGGCGGCCGCTTTGAGATCCATCCCTGAACAAAAGGCGCGTCCCTCCCCTGCTACCACCACTACTTGGATATGGGTGTGTTCGCTGACCAGTTGACAGGCCTTCTCAATGTCATTGGTAAGTTGTTCATTAACGGCATTCAAAGAAGCAGCCCTGTCTAGCGTCAGAAAGGCTACGTCGTTTGACTCCGTGACCGTCAGGGTGTCCCATTCCATCTTGTCCTCGTTATTTAGATAATGTCGGTGTCGCTTCCGTTACAAGGATATCAAGCTGGAATGACTTTAACAGTAGCATCCGGTATATAAACGAGAGGAAGCGAGAGAGCTCCATAATGGTACGAGAAAAACTTAAAGAGTTGTTACAGAGAATGATGTCCGGAGACACGCGCGCCCTAGCGAGAGCAATGACTCTAGTGGAACGAGAAAGCGACGTCCTTGGAGAGATATTGCGGGCAATAGCCAAAAAACAAGGCCATGCTTTTTCCGTGGGCGTCACTGGCCCGCCAGGCGCCGGGAAGTCGAGCCTGGTTGATGGCCTCATCACACTTATGCGGGGTTGTGGGAAAACCGTAGGAGTGATTGCTATTGATCCGTCGAGTCCATTTACCGGAGGAGCGCTGTTAGGCGACCGCATACGAATGACGAAACATTACTTGGACAAGGGCGTTTTCATCCGAAGCATGGCGACGCGGGGAAGCCATGGAGGACTTGCCAGAGCGACGAAGGACGTGATCAAGCTCATGGATGCTGGAGGGATTGATTACATTATTGTTGAGACAGTGGGTGTCGGACAAACCGAGTTGGATGTAATGGGCATGACGGACAGTGTGTTGGTCGCTTTAGTTCCAGAAGCGGGAGATGGCGTCCAGGTGATGAAAGCCGGGCTCATGGAGATAGCGGATATCTTTGTCGTTAATAAAGCCGATCGCGACGGCTCACAGCGCATGATGACGGAATTAAGTTTGATGCTTGAGTTGAAGTACAGCAGTAAGACGCCCGACGGAGCGTTGCACGACCAATGGCGAATCCCGGTGTTGGCTACGGAGGCGATAAACGGGACGGGTGTGCCGGAACTTTTCGACACGATCAGGGAACACCAACTCCATTCGGTTGAATCTGGCCTTCTCGAGAGGCGTCGTTCGGCACGAAGGCGCGAGGAGCTCATTTCCCGGGTGGAATACCAGGTCCGCAAACGCTTAACCGAAACGGCCCAGAGTGATCCGCGTTTGTCGGTCTATTTTGACGCGGTCGCCGCAGGAACGCTCGATTCGTATTCGGCGTCGAACAAGATATTGGAGACTACTGCGCTCCAAGCAGCCGAAAAAGATTAAAAGCCAAAGCGTTCGGGCCGGCTACTAAAGAGAGGCTAGGCACAGGTAATTTAACCTGTCTCAGCCTCTGGGATGAAATTTGCGGTGTACTTCCCGTAACCGTTTGTTGGCGACGTGGGTGTAAATTTGAGTCGTAGCTATGTCGGCGTGGCCCAACATAGACTGAACAGCCCGCAGATCGGCTCCTCCCTCTAGCAGGTGGGTGGCGAAGGCATGCCTGAAGGCGTGGGGGTAAAGCGAAGCGCCGTTCGCTTGCTTGTTCGAACAACTTTTTATCACTGACCAAAATGCTTGTCTGGTTAGTGGTTTCCCGGAGCGGGTCAAAAAAACGTAGTCGCTACCATCTGGACCGGCAAGATTCGGACGAACTACTTGCATGTATTCCTGTAGCCGTTTTAGCGCTTTTGACCCAAGCGGCACGACCCGTTCCCTGTTGCCTTTGCCAAGCACTCTGACAAATCCAGCCTCTCGGTTGACTTGAGATACCTTTAACAGAGTTAGTTCTGAGACTCGTAAACCTGCCGCGTACAGAATCTCGATCATCGTTATGTTCCGGAAATCCAAGGCGGTTTTAGGGTTAGCGACATCAATAATGCTTTCCACGGCTTGTCGTGAGGGTACATGCGGAAGGGTTTGTCCAAATTTGGGCAGGCCCAACATTGCGGTAGGAGTTGTCCCCGCAATTTTCCCCTCGCGATGCAGAAAGCGGTAAAGACCTCTTATAGCTGTGAGTACACGCGATTGAGTGCGGGCGGAGATGCCTTCTTCACGCAAGAGCTGCAAAAATTCTACGATATGGCGCGACCCCGCCTCTTCGAAGCCCAAAATACCCTGCGTCTTTAGGTGGCGCTGAAGGCGCTTGAGATCTCTTACATACACCTGCACAGTACTTTGTGTAAGGCCTTTCTCAACCGTAAGGTGTACCACAAAGTCGTGCAGGGTGGGGTCCTTCGGCTGAGGCCTCTTCTCGTCTTTTCTTAGTTCTTGTTTCATGCGGCTTGTTCACTGGCCAGGAGACGGGCTTGTAGGGTGCTCGTTATTTCGTCCGTGTTGTAGACTTTCGCGCCTTTTTGGTCAGTTACGTAGAAAACATCAAGAACATGTTCTACGTTCGTTGTAATTTTGGAGAGGTGAATTGACAGGTTCAATTCTAACAGGCTTTGCGTTACGTCGAAGAGGAGTCCCACCCGATCGAATGCGGTGATGTCTATCAGAGTGTATGTTGGTGAGGTTGCATTGTCGATCCTGATGTCTATCTTTCCGCGGCCCTTCTGTTGCCTGAGAAAGGCCGGTGACTTTGTTGCCTCGACCAGCTCCTGAGCTGTTTGTTCTCCCCTTAGGACAGAACCAAGGCGCGTGTAGAAACGGTTCCAGACACTTTCTGACAGAATTAATTCTTGACGTTCCAAGTGGGGCAAGCGGAACACCCCTAAGGCGACGTCCGTCGGCCCAATCGCCATGCGCGCGCCAGAAATGCTCAGACCACTCGCTGCCAGGACGCCTGCAAGCATGGAGAACAGTCCGCGTCGGTCAATTGTAACCAAAGTGAGTTCGCTGTATTCATGGTCCTCGAAATGTTTTAAAAGAGCGCCGAACGGCTCTTGGGCCTTATCCGAGGATTGAGTTTCGAATTTATTGATGAGGTGGAAGTGTTCCGGAATCGCTTTTTCAGGGGTAGTGAGAAAATACCGGTCCGGCATGGATTCTATAAAACTAGTAATTTTATGGGCTTCTCCCCTTCCTGAAAGGCTTCGGGCTATGCGGGATTTTCTGCGCTTGACTCTGGCGACCTGGTCTTCCTCTACAGAAACGCCCTTCTCGAAGCGTTCTAGCGTGCGTAAATACAGCTCTTCCAAGAGGGAGGCCTTCCAACTGTTCCAAACTTTTGGTCCAACAGCCTTCATGTCGGCAAACGTCAATAGATATAGCCGTTTCAAACAGCCAGGATTTTCGACTGCCCGCGCGAAATCTGCAATTTGTGCATCGTCCGAAAGATCACGGCGTTGCGCAATATGGGACATGAAGAGATGCTGTCGGACAAGCACACCCCATTCATGCGCGTCATCGCCCGACATCTGCCAGCGTTTCGCGGCGCGCGTTACAAAACTTGCGCTTTGCTCTGAATGTTCGACGCCAAAACCCTTACCGACGTCATGAAAAAGCATGGCGAGAAAAAGAAGATCGGTACGGTCGATCTCTCTCATTACTTGAGTTAAAAGAGGCAGAGTTTCTTTATAATCTCCGTCTCGCAGTCGATCGAGCTCGCGCATTCCATGCAGAGTGTGCTCATCTATAGCGTAAATGTGGTAAAGGTCCCGCTGGGTGTGCCACTTTAGATGACCAAACTCTGGAAGGAGCCAAGACAGGACACCGAGTTCGTGCATCGATCTGATGATAGGTGCTACGCCGCGTTTATTCGAAAGGATAGATAAGAAGACGTCTCGTATCGTGGGATTCAACGCGGTTAGTTCCGGGGTGAAATTCAACGCCCTTTCTACGGCCTCCTTAGTGTCTCGCGTAAACGATAGGCCGTGAATCTGTGCATCACGGAACATCGTAACAAAGTTAGTTGGATCCTCCCGAAGAATTTCCGGCTTTGTTAGCTGTAATGATTCCTCAATGATGCTGATCCCGTTGCGCAATTCCCGACGTCGGGGTCTATTCAGAAACCTGAGGGTTCTCGTAGGTATAAGACATTTCTCGAGAACGACCTGTGCAAAGTCGTGAATAGTAGTCACATGGCGGTAATATGTGCGCATAAGATCGGCCGCATCATCGAATCCTAGTCGAGGAGCGATATGATCCTGGCGCTCAAATGTCAGCGTGTCCTGGCCGGATTGTTCGAGCAGGTGCAAGGCACCGCGAACTCTCCAGAGAAAATCTTGGGCTGCCTCCACGGTGATCAGGGCTTCTTCTCGAACCACACCGACAGCCGAAAGAGCGCGAAGATTTGGTGAATCGAAATTCACTTTTGCTAGCCACCATGCCGTATGCAAGTCTCTTAGCCCGCCACAACCTTCTTTAACGTTCGGCTCGAGGAGGTAGAGGGAGTCGCCGTGACGGCCGTGGCGGGCTAAGAGTTCACTTTGCTTGCGTCGAATGAACTCTGCACCGCCAATGCGTACAACGTCTCGCGCGATATTGATTTCGAACTCGTTCGACAGAGAATTGTCGCCGCATAGATACCGACTATCAAGGAGGGTGGTTTTGATCTCCGTGTCTTTGTTCGCGTGCCGAATGCACTCTCTGATATTGCGTACGGCGTGGCCAACCTTCCAACCGGCGTCCATCAGGCAATAGTAAATGGTTTCCCAGAGAGTTTCGGCAAACGGAGTAATTTTCCAATGATAAAGAAACAGCAAATCGATGTCGGAGTGAGGACTTAGCTCGGTCCGTCCATAGCCACCAACGGCAAACAGGCAACACCGTTGACTCAGACTGGTGTAGCGGCGGGCGTAAAGCCGAATCCCAGCGGCAAAAACGTAGCGAACAAATCGGTCGATTAGCTGTGTGTGTAGCAGCACGAGAGATCGTCCGCTGCGGTGCAATGCTTGTTGCTGCTCTAACGCCTTGTATACGTGCGTTCTATAGGTATGGGCTAGAGTCTTGAGGTCCCAATCGCTGCCCAGCGCAACATCAGGATCCGCCGACGGCAAAGGGGGAAGTTCAAATGAGAAATTCGAGGCTGATAAAGGCAAACTATCCATGCCGCACTAGGTGTCCTAAAAAGCGTCTGGTTTTAAAGGCTGTCAATTCTTTCCCGTTCCTCGATGAATTTTGCAATTCCTTGAAATAGCCCTTCTGCTATGGCTTCGCGATAGGCTGAGGTACGCAGGAGCCTCCCTTGGACGCGGTGCGTGAGGAAAGAAATCTCGGCTAATACACAAGGCATATGAGCTCCGACAAGGACATAGAAAGGCCCCTTCTTGACGCCCAGATTTTTGGCTCTAGTGTGTCTTCTGGAAATCTGGTCCATCATAGAGCGTTGCAGATTTTGAGCAAGAGCGAGAGACTCTTGAACTTTGCTGTTCTGAATTAGATCGCTCAGGATTACTGATAGTTCACTTTGTCCCGAATCATTCCTTTTTACATGTCTTAGACCGTTCTCTAGGCTAGCGAGCCTGATTGTTGCCCGGTCGTCAGTGTTGTTTAAATAGTACGTTTCTACACCCTGTGCCCGATGATTATCACTGGCGTTGGCGTGGATCGAAAGAAACAAGTCGGCGCCCGCGGCATTGGCTTTTGCCGTGCGCTCTGGCAGAGCCACAAAAGTATCGCGTGTTCGGGTGTAAAGGACTCTGACAGGTAATCGTGCCTCCAATTTATTGCCGAGCTTTTTACTAACGGCTAAGACGACCGTTTTTTCCTTTAGACCTCCCATTCCCACGGCGCCCGGATCACGGCCGCCATGCCCCGGGTCGATCATTATAGTATACTTTCTCGCTGAGGTATCACCGTCTTCCGGGCGGGGTTTTACGATGGTACGGTCTATCTTATCTTGACCTTTTACGTCAATAATAAGACGGTAGGGCGAATACAGGGGGAAAGCAGTATAACTCTCAATAGCCTCCAAATCCAAGACTACACGTGCTTTCGTCGGCGAGAACTGTCCTGTCCGGATTCGCTTCAATAAGCCGTCATTCACCGGGATAGGATCTCGTGTATTAGATATAAGTCGGGCCGGGGCGAAGTCGACAACTAGACGGGGGGGCCGACCAAGCGTTTCGTCAGCCGGTATTCTAAAGTGCTCAAAGGCGGCACGATCGGACAGCGTAATGATTACACGTGTGTAGTTTTGAACCGAGGTGTAGCGTATTTCCTCAATCGCTGCCTGCGGCGGTGAGGCTCCATCTGCCACCACCGTCAGCATTATAAGGAACATGCCGGTAAGGCCGAACCGAAAAACCGCACCGCCCATGAGTTGAACTTATGTTCCGAATTCCCACGAAGCAAGATATCGCTTTTGTTCGGGAGTAAGGCGGTCCAATTTAATATCCATACTCGAAAGTTTTAGGTTTGCCACCTGGTCTTCAATTTCCCTTGGAACATTGTGGACTTTCGGAGTTAACTTTTGTTGGTGTTCTGCCGCCCAACGAACACTGAGTGCCTGTGTAGCAAAACTCATGTCCATTACCGCGGGGGGGTGGCCCTCGGCAGCGGCGAGATTGACCAGTCTACCCTCACCTATGACATAGATACAACGTCCATTGGCAAGGTGATAGCCGTCAAGATTTGTGCGCACGTTACGTTCAACTTTCCTGGACATCTTCTTGAGGCCTTTAACGTCAATTTCGACATCAAAGTGGCCGGAATTGCACAGGATCGCACCGTCCTTCATCCGAAGAAAATGCTCCTTACGGAGGACGCTTGTGTCACCCGTCACCGAAACAAAGAGCTCACCTTCGCGAGCCGCATCTCGCATTGGCATCACGCGAAAACCGTCCATCGCCGCCTCCAGACCACGAATCGGATCGACTTCCGTTACTATTACTTTGGAACCAAGACCGCGTGCCCTCATAGCCACGCCCTTACCGCACCATCCGTAGCCCGCTACAACTACCGTCATTCCGGAAAGCAAAATGTTAGTTGCCCGCAGTACGCCGTCGAGAGTCGATTGCCCCGTCCCGTAACGATTGTCGAATAGGTGTTTTGTAGTGGCGTCGTTCACGGCTACTACCGGAAACTTTAACACTCCCTCTCCTTCCATGGCGCGGAGTCGAATTACTCCAGTCGTAGTCTCTTCCATACTTGCGCACATATCGTCGATCCTTTCGGCATAGTGCGTGTCCGTATGGAGAAGCGACACAAGATCTGCTCCGTCGTCCAAGGTTACTGTTGGTTTGTGGGCAAGGGCTTTGTGGAGATGTTGGTAGTAGCTTTTGTTGTTTTCTCCACGGATTGCGTAAGTAGGAATGCCTTCATATTTGACTAACCCTGCGGCAACATCGTCCTGGGTTGAAAGTGGGTTGGAAGCGCACAGTGTTACGTCCGCTCCACCTGCCTTGAGCGTTCGCATCAGATTTGCGGTTTCCGCAGTGACGTGAAGACACGCCGCTATTTTTAGGCCCTTTAGGGGTTTTGCGCGCGCGAAAATTTCTTTTACGCGACGAAGAGCGGGCATATGTTGGTCTGCCCATTCAAATCGGTTCTTTCCTTCTTTGGCTAAACTCAAATCCTTCACTTCGCCGCGCCGCTTAGTCATATATCCTCTTTTTCCGTGGGGCCGATAGATACGGACCGGCCCAACTCACTACAAATTGCTGCATTTAGGAGGCCCTTTGAAGACTTTCAACGCGATCAACGCGTTCCCAAGGAAAAAAGCCGCCAGCAGCGGGGCGACCGAAATGGCCATACGCGGCGGTTTCCTTGTAGATTGGCCGCTTAAGATCATGGGCCTCGATGATAGCGGCTGGGCGTAGATCAAACTCTTGGCGCACAATCTTTGAAAGTCGCTCCTCAGGGACCTGGCTTGTTCCGAATGTGTCAACATAGACGCCGACCGGCTCGGCGACACCGATAGCGTAGGCCAGTTGGACTTCGCACCGTTTCGCCAAATCGGCAGCTACGAGATTCTTCGCAATGTAACGGGCCATGTAGGCGGCCGATCGGTCCACTTTGCTCGGATCTTTACCCGAGAAAGCACCACCACCGTGTCTCCCCGATCCTCCGTAAGTATCCACTATTATTTTTCGCCCGGTGAGTCCGCAATCCGCGTACGGGCCGCCATTGACGAAACGCCCTGTTGGGTTCACGAGGAAAGCCGTCTTGCTGTCCAGGAATTCGGGTGGTATCACGCGTTTAATTACTTCCTCCACAATGGCTTCTTTTATTGTGTCGTGTGCGGAATCAGGATCATGTTGCGTAGAAATAAGGACGGTGTCCGCGCGAATAGGTCTGCCATCACGATATTCAACGGTAACTTGTGATTTGCTGTCCGGCCGTAGGAAGGGTAGTTGGCCTCTTTTTCTTATCTCCGCGAGTTCTTGCACTAGACGATGGGCGGTGTAAATGGGGAACGGCATATATTCCTTCGTTTCGTCACATGCGAACCCGAACATCATACCTTGATCACCGGCCCCTTGTTCCTTGAAGAGGCCTTGTCCAGCAGTCACGCCCTGAGAGATGTCTGGAGATTGTCGGTCGAGAGCTGTTAAAACTGCACACGTATCCGCGTCAAATCCGAGCGAGGAGTCTGTAAATCCAATTTCTCTTACGACGTCCCGAGCGACTTCCATGTAGCTAATTTGAGCGTTTGTAGTAATTTCACCAGCAATTACTACCATGCCCGTTTTTACCAAAGTCTCGCATGCTACGCGGCTGTTGGGATCCTGTTGTATTAGTGCATCTAGGATACCGTCTGATATTTGGTCACACATTTTGTCAGGATGGCCTTCCGACACCGACTCTGATGTGAATAAATATTCCTGCCCTGTCATAGTTTTTCTCCTTGACCTAGCTCTAGCCTCCCCATTAAAGGCTGCGCGCATCTAATAGAATACCGTTCTGAGCGTCAAGGGGTGGAGACTCTGAAGCTATTCGGTTGTGTTGCCCAGAGGTTTTATCGAGGTATGGTTTCACCATTGTAGGATTAGACCTCATGGAAACGACTGTTCACTAGTTCGGTCAGCCGTGATGCCGCTCTTTTAGAATCGCCACCCGTTATAGTGATCTCTATCTCGCTCCCTGTCGGCGCTCCAAGTGTTAAGAGGTCAAGCACGCTATGGCCATTGGCCTCATTTTCTTTCCATGAAACTCGAACTACTACGTCAAGGTTTTCTATTTCTCGGACGAAGGCTGCCGCAGCCCGGGCGTGTAATCCTGAGGAGTTTTTTAGGGTCGCTCTTATTCGAAGTGTTTGCAAAGGAGTGCTCATGCGAGCGCACCCTTTCGCTGTATGTCTCTGTGGTGAATTCTGACCGTACAGTCGTGTAATTTCAGTCTCGCCCCCAATTCCTCCGCAAGTGCGACTGACCGGTGCTGGCCCCCCGTGCAACCAATTGCGACGGTCAAATAGCTTTTGCCCTCGCGGGCATACAGAGGCAGGCAGGAATCGAGCAGCGTCCAGAGATGACCGAGGAAGGTGGTCGTTTCCTTCTGGCTTAACACGAAAGCCGCAACGGTTGGTTCCAATCCTGTGTGTTCTCTAAGGTGATCGACGAGATATGGGTTTGGTAAGAAACGCACATCTAGCATGATGTCTGCGTCTAGAGGTACGCCATATTTGTACCCGAAAGATTCGACCGTAACGAGGAGCGTGCGCTGGTCGTTCACGTAGCTTTCTGCCCGCTGATGTAACACATTGCGTAATTCCGTCACGCTAAAAGATGATGTGTTTACCACCAGATCGGCGGTGGCTTTCAGACCTGAAAGTTCGTTTTCCTCTTCTTTAATCCCATGCAGTATCCCGTGGTCTCCAGCTGCCGGATGAGGTCGTCTGGTCTCGCTGAAACGTCGGATTAGAACATCTTCGGCCGCTTCAAAATATAGGATTTCGATGTGATGTCCCCGTTCCCTTAGACTGTCGACTACCGCCGGATATTCGTGCAAGAACATGCGCTCCCGGAGGTCTATTCCTAGGGCAATACGGCTTATATTTTCTTTGTTGTTCTCGCTGAGTTCCAGAAAACGTGGAATGAGTGCGACTGGCAGATTGTCTATGCAGTAGAACCCGATGTCCTCGAGGACATGGATTGCGGTGCTCTTGCCAGATCCAGACAGTCCGGTAACGATAATGATGTGCATACCTGTCACATTTTAGGGAATGACGCTTGTTTGTGCTTTTTTAAAGCTTGCTATCCTCCTCAGAGATCAGCTTGTATAAGGCGGCTTGACTTTGTGTGAGAAGTAGCTGCTCTCTGAATGCAGGGTTTTTCAGCAGCCGCGAAACTCTCGCCAGGGCTTTTAGGTGCACTCCGGCGGAATCCTCGGGAGCGACCAAAAGAAAGAACAACTTGGTTGGCTTGCCATCAAGCGACCCGCAATCAACTCCTCCGTGTTTGATTCCAAATACCGCGGTTATTCGGTTCAAGTCGCTGATCTTTCCATGGGGGATAGCTATACCTTCTCCTATGGCAGTTGTGCCGAGATCCTCCCGTTTGAGCAGTATCGCAACAAGATTGTCGACGTCGACGTGTGGCTCGAGGGTGGCCAGGCGTTGCGAGAGTTCACGGAGTATCTCGTGCTTGGCATCATTTTCCAATTCCGGAATGACCATTTCTTCTTTTAGTATGTCTACTACACGCATACAAACCTTCCTTATAGCGGAGAGTAACCAAATTGGTACGGGCTAAATGGGTCGTTTTCGTTTCGCTGAAGGTAAAATGTTTAATGCCTCACGATACTTAGCAATTGTCCGCCGCGCGACTCGGATATTTTGTTTGGCAAGTTGCCTTGTAACGGCGTCATCGGTGAGAGGCTTTCTGGGGTTTTCGTCTGCAATAAGTGCGCCGATCTGTGCCTTGATGCTCTCCGGCGACACTTCCTCCCCATCTCCTTGCTTGAGGCCTGTAATAAAGAATTTTTTCAGCGGGTATAAGCCGCGGGGCGTATCTATGTATTTATTGGCTATAGCCCTGCTAACTGTAGATTCGTGTGTGCCAATATCGTCAGCAACTTCTCGCATGCCTAGTGGGCGCAATTGAGATATTCCCTCATTGAGGAATGCTTTCTGAAATTTAACCAAACTCTTCGACACTTTGAGGAGTGTACGCTGGCGTTCGTGAATGCTGTCGATCAGAAATTTAGCGGCCGTTAATTTTTTTTGCAGATACTCTTTGACTTTCGCATCTCCTGTGGACAGAAGTCTCCTATGGAAGTGGTTGACCTTGAGCCGGGGCAGGCCGTTTTCGTTGAGTGTCACGACGTACGCTTCCTCGATTTTGCGTACGTGTACATCTGGAGTCACATAACGGATGTCTCCGCCGCCGTATTGCCTGCCGGGCTTAGGTTCAAGTGAGACAATGACTTTTAATGCGTTAGTTATGGCCGAGGGACCCACCCGAAGTGCTTTTCCTAAGACATCTTGTTTGCCGGCCTTCAGAGCAACGAAATAGTCTTCCACGATTCTAACTGCCAAACTAACGATGTCTTTGCTATGCTCCTCCGTACATGGGGCTACTTTCAGCTGTAACAGTAAACATTCTTGTAAATCCCTTGCCCCCACACCGATCGGCTCGCAAGACTGGACTAGGACCAATGCTTTTTCTACGTCTTCTGGGCAACGCTTTGCGATACGAGCGATTTCTTCTAGGCTAGCCTCTAGGTAGCCATCTACGTCGAGATGCCCAATAATCAGATAGACCAAATATTCCTCAGTCTCTGTAAGGTTGAGAAAACGTAGTTGCCAGGTTAGGTGTTCGGTGAGCGACTCGGTCTCGTGTGGGTAGCGATCTTCTGGAGCGTTCTGACCTTCTTCACCGATCGAATAGCTGCGAGCTGGGGGTAACCTATCGCTCTCATCGCTATAATGCGCTAGCTGAGTTGCCCAATCGACTTCATCAGCGTTAGTTGGGGCTTCCTCGTTTTTACCTATCCCATCGAATGTGCTGGCTTCGGTCTCATTCCCATTAAAAGCCGGTTCGTCCTTGTCTAGACGTTCGACCGTTGGATTTTCCCTCAATTCTTCTTCTATGAGGGTATCCAACTCCCCTCTGGTTAATTGTAATATTTTGATCCGCTGTTGCAGTTGCGGCGTCATGGCCAGTCGCTGGCCGAGTCGTTGTGTTAATTTGAGATCCATTGCCATCTAAGCCGCACCGTTGTTTTGACTACTATAATCGGAAGCGCTCGCCCAAGTAGAGCTCTTTAGCACGAGCGCTCGAAGTGATGTCTTCAGGTGTCCCTTCTTCGAACACCTGGCCATCGCTCAGTAGATAAGCGCGGTCACAGATCGTCAAAGTTTCGCGGACGTTGTGGTCCGTGAGCAGAATTCCAATTCCGCTACCGCGCAACTGTAAGATAATTTCTTGGATATCCACGACCGAAAGTGGGTCGATGCCAGCGAATGGTTCGTCTAGCAGCATAAAGGCTGGCGACATGACGAGGGCTCTTGAGATCTCCACGCGACGGCGCTCACCCCCCGACAAGGAATCCGCACGATTCGAGGCCAGGTGGCCGATGCGCAACTCCGCTAGTAAGTCATGAAGACGCTCTTCCCGTTGTGTTTTATTCAGTCGCGTAGTCTCTAGAATCGCCATGATGTTTTCCTCTACGGTTAACCTGCGGAAAACAGAGGGCTCTTGCGGGAGATATGTGACCCCTCGACGTGCACGCTTATGCATAGGCCACATCGTAATGTCTTCGCCATTATACTTTACGACACCTGTATCGGGCCGGATTATCCCGACGATAATCGAGAATGTCGTAGTCTTGCCGGCGCCATTGGGACCAAGTAGGCCAACGATCTCTCCACCAGTGAGACCGACGCTCACACTACGGAGTACCGGTCGCTTTCCATATGTTTTACAGAGGCCTTCGGCTCTCAGTATGTGTTTCTTGGACATGGCACCATTCTTTGCCTAGGAACCTAGTTGTTGGAAATGTCTCTCGCCGGCTAAAGTTACTACCGTTCCGGAATGAGAAGCATCTGGGCCCTGCGTTTTCCCTTACCACCTTTGACTATACTGCGTTTTTCATCAAGAAATACTTCAACGACGTCCCCTGCGACTTGATTTGTTCCCTCTCGTAGAATTGCGTTCCCTTGCAACGTTACGGTCCTTTTTTTCTCATTAAAAACAGCTTTGCGGCTTGTGGCAAGCCTTTCTCCCGATGTAATCTCGACGTTGCCTTCAGCAACTATGCGCTTGATACGTTGCGGGCTTGACGTTTTGGGCGATTCAGGGGTCGAGGATTGGTTATCGTAAAAAACAGTGAGGAGATCGCTCTTGAGGGTCATGTCGCCCTGAGTAACGACAACCTTACCTCTGTATTCAATCCGGTTCTCTCCGTAGAAGAATTCAAGGTCCTCGGAGCGGATATGAATAGGGTCCTTCCGAGAGGTGAGAGACAGGGAATCGGCAAAGGTAGTGCCCGGTTCTTCTGCTTTCTCATTACCCTGTTGGGCAAATCCGGAGGCGATCGAAATTGCCAACAAGAAAGTCGCTAAGATAGAAGTAGACCGGTACGATTTGTATGCCACCTCGAGAGCCAAAGGCATCAGCCCGCCTCCTGGGAGATGGTGGTATGCACAGCAGAATTCAGTTGCAACTGCTTGTTATTAACGGCCACAGTATATCCGGTTCCTTTGACAGTGAAGCCCTGGCCGAATATATAGAGCGTACTATCCGACGATATCGTGTTTTTCCCGTGGTCATATACTGCGCGGTCAGTTTTCAAAATAACGTCTCCGAATTCCATTTCTAAATTTCCTTTAAAGTCGATTTGGACCAAATCCTGGGTATCGTCCGCTAGGTGGAGCGTGCCTTCATTACAACGTAGGCCTACCGCTTCACCATTCTCGAAATATAAAGACACCTGAGGGCCTTCTATAAGTACAGTATTTTTGTCGGCGAAGTACCGTGCTTTATGAGCAACGATTTCCCATACCTTGCGGCCGTCTTGCATTTTTATCCTGCGAAACTCTGTCATGCGTTGTACGGGTTCCTGCCCAATGCTTTCCTTCGAAATAGTCTTGCTTAGGCGGCGGATTGCTTCGGATTCGGTGCCTACTTGGGCACTTAAATAACTGAGCAGAATTACAAGTGTTAGGACTGTTATTCCAAGAAGAAAGCGGATTTGATTACGGCTCATTGAACGGTTCCTCGGCTGCGGTAAGCCTATCATCGATAGAGGATCTAATGAAAGAAGGTCCGTGACGGCGTGTGCCCTGCAAGTGATAACGCTGGCCTAGTAAAACAGCGCGGAAATCACGGAGAGGAGAGGTCTTTAATAACGCAGTCAATCTCCCGCATTGCAAGGAGGAAGAGTTTCAGCTGGGAAAGAGGGAATACGGTCGCACTGTCACTCAGAGCACTTGTCGGGTCTTCATGGACTTCCATGAACAGCCCATCTAACCCTACTGCCATAGCCGCGCGTGCCAATGGTTCAATAAATTGTCTTTGCCCTCCGGATGTGTTTCCTTGGCCACCGGGCATTTGAACACTATGTGTTGCGTCAAAGACAACCGGGTAAGTTGATTCTGCGAGAATAGTCAGCGCGCGCATGTCCGATATAAGATTGTTGTAGCCGAAGGAAACCCCTCTCTCCGTTAGGATAATCCTTGAGTTTCCAGTCGTTGCAACCTTGGCGGCTACATGAATCATATCTTGTGGCGCGAGAAACTGTCCCTTTTTGACGTTGACGGGCAGTTCGGATTCCCCGGCGGCAATGAGTAGATCCGTTTGTCGGCACAGAAAAGCGGGGATTTGGATTATGTCTACTACGTCGGCGGCTGCAGGGACCTCTTGAGGAGAGTGAACATCCGTGAGTAAAAGAGCATTTGTTTCTGCTTTCACGTCCGCTAGGATCTGCAGGCCTTCCTGAATACCCGGACCTCGGTAGGAGGAATGGGATGATCGGTTTGCTTTGTCGTAAGAAGATTTGTAAACGAACGGGATCGCTAGTTCGTCCGTTAAAGCGCGCAGCTTGCTAGCGTGACGAAGCGCGGAGTCCCGGTTCTCGATAACACAAGGCCCTGCAATGAATACGAACGGATTTCCATGCCCGAAAGTCAACGAGCCAACGGGAACAGCCGCGGGCGAGAATTCTCTTGACGTCAAGGTCAGGCCTCTTCCTTCTTGATACTCTCACCGCTAGCAGGTCCTGGGAACTCAGTGTGTCGTTTTATTCCAGCTTGAATGAATCCGGCGAATAGAGGATGACAATCGAAAGGGCGTGATTTGAACTCGGGGTGGAACTGCACTCCTATGAACCAGGGGTGTCCCTGTAACTCTACGGCTTCTACCAACTTGCCGTCGGGAGACAAACCGCCGAAAACCATTCCTTTCGATGCTAAAAGTGCGCGATACGAGTTGTTGAATTCGTACCGATGTCGGTGACGTTCGTTGATTCGCTTTACGTTATATACACGTCCTGTTAGGCTACTTTCATTAAGCACACAAGGAAAAGATCCCAGACGCATGGAGCCACCTTTTTGGACTATTTCCCTTTGCTCATCCATTAGTGCTATTACAGGATCCCCCGTCGTTTCGTTGACTTCTGTGGAGTTGGCCTCGTTAAGGCCGCAGACGTGTCTGGCGAATTCAACGACGGCCATTTGCATCCCAAAGCATATACCGAGAAAAGGGATATCGTGTTCTCTGGCGTATCGAATAGCGGATATTTTTCCTTCCGCCCCTCGCCGACCAAACCCCATTGGAACTAAGATCGCGTGAGCGGAAATGAGTGAGGTAGGAAATACATCGTTTTCTAGTTGTTCGGAATCTATGTGAACTATATTGACACCGCATTCATTTGCGAAACCGCCGTGGGCCAGTGCCTCGTTTATACTTTTGTATGAATCGATTAGCTCAGCGTATTTGCCGACCATAGCGACGCTGATTTGTTGTTCCGGGCTGCGCGAAGCCGAAACAATCTTTTCCCACCGTCCCAGATTGGGCGCTCCGGTCCACATATTCAGCTTCTCAACGATACGTTCGTCTAATCCCTCTTGGTGGAAAACTAGAGGCACTTCGTACACGCACTCGACGTCCTTTGCTGTTATCACTGCGTTTTCGTCCACGTTGCAAAAAAGTGCAATCTTACCTTTGACGTTGGGCTCCAGATACCTATCTGTTCGGCATAGAAGAAGGTCGGGTTGTATGCCTAGGCTTGTTAATTCCTTAACGCTGTGCTGAGGGGGTTTGGTTTTTAGCTCGCCCGCAGCAGAAATAAATGGTACTAGTGTTAAGTGGACATACAGAACGTGTTCCTTCCCCCAATCCCATCGGAATTGCCGTACGGCCTCAAGAAAGGGCAAGCTTTCTATATCGCCGACGGTGCCCCCTATTTCGCAGATGGCCACATCGAAACCTTCCGCCGCTGCTAGGATACGCCTTTTTATTTCATCAGTTATATGGGGGATCACCTGTACGGTACCGCCCAAATAGTCACCACGTCGCTCTCTTGCAATGACAGAGTCGTATACTTGCCCGGTCGTGAAGCTGTTTTTCCGCGTCATTCTAGTTGACACGTAACGCTCGTAGTGGCCAAGGTCCAGGTCGGTTTCTGCGCCATCGTCCGTCACAAACACTTCTCCATGTTGAAAAGGGTTCATAGTGCCAGGGTCCACGTTGATGTAAGGGTCCATCTTAAGCATCGTAACTGTGAGCCCCCGACTTTCTAGGAGTCCACCGATTGACGAAGCGGCCAGGCCTTTTCCAAGAGATGAGACGACGCCTCCAGTAACAAAAATAAATTTGGTCTTTCGGTGTTCTTTTGGGGAGTTGGTCATGGCAATGTCTCCTCGGCGCGCACGAGGTCCTCTGGGGTATCTACCTCAATTGTTAACAATTCGGTTTGCGTCAAACAGATTCTATAACCATGCTCCATGATACGAAGTTGCTCGAGTTTTTCCGTGTCCTCCAGCGGGGTAGGTTCCAACGTTGCAAACTTGAAAAGGAAATCTCTACGATAGACATACATCCCGACATGTCTATACCAGATTATGTGCTTGTTGGTCGCGCCTTGTTCGGGTGCATCTCTACGGAAAGGTATGGGGCTCCTCGAAAAATATAGTGCGAAGCCGTTCTGATCGGTCACCACTTTAACCACGTTCGGGTTAGCGAGCTCCCCGCTATTCCGAATCGGTGTTCTCACGGTCGCGATCGCCGCGTCAGGTGTTGTTTGAAGTTTGACGATAGCGTCGTCTACCATACTTGCGGGAAAAAAGGGAAGATCGCCTTGGACGTTTACAATAAGGGAAGCGGATGTCGATCGAGCTGCCTCGGCTAGCCGGTCTGTACCTGTTTTGTGCGCGGGGCTTGTCATTATGACGTCCCCGCCGAAGCTTCTGACCATATCGGCTATCCGTGAGTCGTCAGTCGCGACGACTACGGAGTCGGGCATTTGTGCCATCGAGGCTCGCTCATAAACGTGCTGGATCATGGGTTTGCCTCCCAGCAAAGCGAGTGGCTTTCCTGGGAATCTTGTCGAGCCGAAGCGAGCGGGGATAATAGCGACAACTGACACGTTGGTTAGCCCTCGCGTTCCAGATACGGTAGTCTAAATTACAGCCACTACTTTTCCGGGGAGAACTATACTCGAGAAGGGACGACTGGTCAAACGCCGCGGTTTTTCTTAGCATTGCTGCGGCTACGGCACAGCGGTTCTACAGGGCATTCTTCACACCGCGGATTCCTTGCTACGCAGAGCGTCGCCCCTACATCCATTATTGCCTGGTTGTAAATGTGTGACAGGCTCTTGGGTGTTACTAACCTTGCTAGCCGCCACAGCTCTTTTGGAGATTGTCGTTCAGCCGGGACATCGAAGAATCTTCGCAGTACTCGTGCCGCATTGGTGTCCAAAATAGCGGAACCCTGGTGAAATGCAAAACTAGATACGGCACCAGCGGTGTACGAGCCGATTCCAGGAAGAGTTTTTAGGGCTTCCTCTGTCCTAGGGAAGTTGCCGTTCTGGTTTTCTACTATATGCAGCACCGCCTTATGGAGATTGCGCGCCCGAGCGTAGTAACCTAAACCATTCCAGGCTTCTCGCACTGCGGATACCGGGGCGTTCGCTAATTTCTGAGCGGTCGGAAACGTTTCTAAGAACTTGTCGTAATACAAAAGTACCCTGCTTACTTGCGTCTGTTGCAGCATGATCTCCGAGACCAAAATCTTGTATGGATCACGGGTCTTTCTCCAAGGAAGATCTCTGCCATGAGTCTTGTACCATTTGAGGATACGACGCTGGAAAGCACGAATGGTCGCAGGATGGCGTTTGATTGTCGGGTTATGTCCCGACGCGGCACGACCGGGAGGGGTTAACATAATGGGCACTTTGTGGCAGAAAATGCTCCAGTCGGAAAGGGACCCTATCTAATTCGTCTTGACTCCCAGTCACACACAATTTAAGTTGTACGAACCCCGCGGGGCTGAGGACGTGCTCATAATCGTTCGACCTATCCTTTTATTTCACTTCGATGTCACGATTGGGACGTCGTGCTGCGGTTATCTTACTAAAGTGCCTCTGTAGGAAGGCTGAGGCCGTTGCCACCAATTGAATAGGGACTTTACTTGCGGGGTTGGCGGAAGGTCAGGGTCGGGTGAGAACTCCCAAGCTTCTGGTTGCGAACAAGCGAATCGTTCAAAACTGACGATGCGACCAAACACCATTTGGTAAAAGTTCGGCAGGGTAGCTATGCATTTAACGACAAGGTTGAAGGTGAACTGGAAAGTCTCTTAGCCTGGAGCAGCGCATGAATGAATCACGGCGCACTCGGGGGATTGTGCTTGGGTTGGTTTCGCTATGCTCAATCCTGTACTTCCTCGAATTAGGCCGAATCCCCTTTTATAACCACGAAGAGTCGAAGGAAGCGTTAATAGTTTCAGAAATAGTGAATCAGGGTGACTGGGTTCTACCACTTCGAAACGGAGTTGAACTTCCTTTAAAACCTCCACTCTTTCATTGGGTTGGAGCATCATTGTCGCTGCTGGTCGGTGAGGTCAGTGAATTCTCGGTTAGATTTCCTTCCGCGTTATTCTCCACGGCTACGGTCATAATAACGTTCCTATTTGGATTCAGTATCTGGAACTGGCGAGTTGGTCTTCTGTCTGCCGTTATGCTTTCCACATGTCCGGAGTGGGTACGCTGGTCCGTAACTGCACGGAGCGATATGGCACTTGTTTTTTTTGTCACCGCCGCGCTGTTTTTCTTTTTTATCGCCTTTCGAGAACGGGGACTGCGGCCTCTTACATTTGTTTTGTTGTATACGAGCGTGGGGTTGGCGGCGCTGGCCAAAGGTCCACTTGGGGTGCTGCTACCGGCGCTAGTGATAGGGTCTTTTTTATTTTTGGCTAGCGAATCCCGATTCCGTACCCGCATGCACGTTGGTTATGGGATGGCGATCGCTGGTGGGATAGCCATATCGTGGTATGCCGCTGCGACTGTGCGCGGCGGAGAGGAATTTTTCTACCGCCAGATCCTCGACGAGAATGTCTTTCGGTTTTTTTCGAGTGAGGAGGGCGGTCCCAGTAGAGAACACTCCCTATTCTACTACGTACCAACATTGTTTGCCGGTATGCTTCCTTGGAGCGTCTTTTTCCCGGCCGTCGCCACTAGGTTTCTCTGCTCGGACGAATCGAGGCGTGATAAAAAAGTGATGTACCTACTAATCTGGGGTGGCGTACAGTTCATCTTCTTTACGTTAGCGTCGGGCAAGAGAAGTAATTATCTGTTGCCAATGTACCCCGCTTTATCATTGCTCCTTGGGATTTGGTGGCACGACATGATTGAAGGCTCGGCGCGACTACTGCCGATAGTTAGAAATGTTGCCAGACTATGCGGTATAACGCTGGGAATCTCTGCGTTCGTGCTTGTGCTGGTTTCGGTCGCCCAAACCGGGGGGTTCGATATCGCGGGAGCAATATCCCCGTTTCTTCACCCTAGGGACCGTTCTAATGTACCCATAGTAGTAGGTGTCTTGTACGAAAATTTCGCCCTTGTCCTTGCCTGGCTGAGTATCCTTGCTGCCGTGACAATGTGGTATTTGTGGGCTTTCATCCGGGGTGAATGGGCGGTTTTGTTCACCGCGGCGGTCATTGTCGTGTCATCCATTTTATATTTTTCGAATGCTGTGTTTCATCCGCTTCTCGCGAGGGAGCGTACGTATAAGCCTTTTATGCTGGGAGTACGTGAAATCGTTCAAGAAGAACCGCTACACTTTTTCAAAGGGACCTTTGACTATGGGGCCATTTTCTATGCCGGCCGACACTTGCGTAATTATGGAGGTTCCGCGGGTTCAGTCGAAGGATCGGTCACCCACGGGGGCGTGCAGTATTTGCTCGTGAGAGAGGTGGATTGGTCTTTGTTGCGGTCGAGCCATGCACAGGCAGAACGGCTCGCTACAAGCGTCGGTCGTGGCCCGGATAAGAAAGATCGTCTGGTCCTGGCCGCCTTATTACCGGAGTTTATAGTTGGCGATCATACGGGCCCACCGGAGGTTACAGTGCCAGAAGAAGCTACGTCTTTAAAAAGGTCCCACGCAAGGTAAGTTTTCAAAATCTAGCGTGGGACCCAGTCGAAGACTCCCCGAGGTGAAGTAACCCTTTACCAAGTGGATTACTTAAAATCGAACCGGGAACGTAATGCAATGGTGGACAAGATTGGATCGGAGTTTTTCTTGGCAGGACCCAACAGAAATAGGTTTCCGAAGAGGTGAACAATAAATGGCAATCGATAAGCTAATCGGCCCACTGACTCTGGGAACGCTGTGTATAGTCATTTACATGTTGAGTCTAGGCGACGTCGACTTCTATACCAAGGGGCAACCTCGTGAAGCTACCGTGGTGTGGGAAATATATAATAAAGGAAATTGGGTGCTTCCTCTCCGCAACGGTCATATTATTCCCTCGAAACCGCCATTATTTCATTGGCTGAGCGCGGCTGCATCTTACGGACTTGGCGGGTTGAGTGAATTCTCAATCCGTTTTCCGTCGGCGTTCTTGGCTTTTTTTGGTGTCATGGTGACTTATAGAGTTGGGGTAGGTCTATGGGGCCGAGAAGCCGGGCTGGCTGCGGGGCTGTCTTTAGCGACGAGCTTCGAGTGGGTACGAGCGGCGGCAACAGCCCGTGTTGATATGACCCTAACGTTTTTTTTCGTAATGGCTCTGTATCTCTTTTGGTACATTTATCGAACGGGGAGATTCACACGGTTGGCAAGTCTGTCACTTTTTATTTTGTTTGCCCTTGCAACGTTGGCTAAAGGCCCAATCGGGGCGGTATTACCGGTATTGATCATAATTTTATTCCTCTTGCTGAAGGGTGATTTAGCGTTCGTGAGACGCCTGCATTTGGTGTCGGGTACGCTTTTGTTTCTAGCCATCGTTTTGAGTTGGTATGGGCTCGCTCTTTGGGAAGGAGGAGTAGCGTTTTTTGAAAAGCAGATAATGAAGGAGAATGTACTACGGTTCATATCCAGCGGAGCCGCCGGGGCAGGCCATGTTCACCCTTTTTATTACTTCGTTCCCAATTTGTTTCTAGGTATGGCGCCATGGAGTTTTTTCCTTCCGTCGCTGATTTGCTTCCTGTATCACCAGCGGAATTCCTGGAGGCAATCTGACATTACTTTTGTGCTAGTTTGGGTTGTGACTGTATTTCTCTTCTACTCAGCATCGAGCAGCAAACGTTCCGTTTACATTCTTCCCTTGTACCCCGGTATTGCTTTGCTGTTTGGTTTCTTTTGGCAGACACTTCGGCACAGTGCGAACGAACTGCCGCCGCTCGTGATGGCGCTTTTTAGAGGTGGGATCTATCTCATTTTGGTCGTGGCGGCATCGTCCTTGTTAGTAGTTATAGGTCAGAATATGGGCTATGACCTGCTTGGTCTGGTGCGGCCTCTAATTCATCCTCGGGATCAGGCGAATCTGTTGCTCTTTGATGCTGTCCACCAACAGAACAATCTCCCGTTTTTATTGCTGGCTTTAGGCCTATCGGTCGCTTTGGTTATTTCGTTTCTTGCGCTTCGGGCCCGTGCTTGGAATGCCGTTATGGCTGGCATTGTGGTGTTCAGCGCAAGTTTTTTCCTGTTTGTCGGCGGAATTATTCTTCCTACTATTGCGGCTGCGCGGTCGTTCAAGCCATTTATGGAAAGGGTAGCGGGACGAACCCATGGGTCCCCGCTATTCTTCTTTCAGAGCTTTGATAGCGGGGCGCTTTATTATGCTGATCGTAGAATTCCGTTCTACGCGCCGACGGCAACGCCCAAGGGGCCTTATTTTATCCTACTTTGGGAAGAAAAGTGGCATCGGCTGATGACTGGCGCCGCGGCGCCAGGGGCGCGCCTTATTGATAAGAGCAAAGGGACGGGTCCGAAGGGCAATCACCGACTCTATCTAGCTGAGGTACCAGAAAATGTTACACTTCCGGAATGGGGAGATGATCTACGGGGACGTATAAACAAAGACGCCATGTAATGTTGCGGACCCTATGGCGTCGCGCCCCGTCCGCCTTTTACAGATTAATATCTGCAGAAGGTCGGCGGTGCGCGCCCAGACTTTTCAGCTTGTCGCCAAATGGCGTGGATTGCGCTTAAATCAGCAACGGAGCTATAACCAACGCTACGACCGACATGAGTTTTATGAGGATGTTAAGTGACGGACCCGACGTATCCTTGAAAGGATCGCCTACCGTATCTCCGACGACAGCCGCCTTGTGTGCCTCGGACCCTTTGCCTTCGCCCTCGATTTCACCTTTCTCTATTGCCTTTTTTGCGTTATCCCATGCGCCTCCCGCAGTAGCCATCAAGAGTGCAAGTAAGACGCCGGTGACGGTCGCCCCGGCCAACATACCGCCAAGCGCTGCAGCGCCAAGACCAAGTCCAACGACAACCGGAGCGATCACTGCCGTAAGGCCGGGAAGAATCATCTCTTTGAGAGATGCGGCCGTAGAAATATCTACGCAACGGGCTGAGTCCGGTTTGGCACCTGGCTTTCCTTCTAGAAGGCCCGGAATTTCACGAAACTGCCGCCGGATCTCCTCGACCATTTGTCCCGCCGCACGCCCAACAGCTGTCATCGTCAAAGCACCAATAAAGAACGGAAGAATCCCGCCGAGCAGCAGACCAATAACCACTGTCGGGTCAGTGACTTGTATATCTAGAGTTTTCACTAATCCTTGATCATTGACCAATCCTTGATCAGCGTAATTTTGGTTGACGGCTTGCGTGAAAGCAGAGAAAAGCGCTAAGGCCGTGAGTGCGGCCGACCCTATAGCGAACCCCTTTCCCATGGCGGCCGTAGTATTTCCAAGTGCGTCAAGTCCATCTGTTATTTTGCGAACCTCGGGGCCCAACTCTGCCATTTCTGAGATTCCACCTGCGTTGTCAGCGACTGGACCATAAGCGTCAACTGTCATCGTGACACCTACCGTGGCCAGCATGCCTACACCCGCAATGCCTATACCGTACAATCCCGCAAAGTGGTTGGCTACAAAAATTGCAAGACAAATCGCTAAAACAGGAAGCGCACAGCTTTCAAGACCGACTGCCATGCCCTGGATTATGTTGGTGGCCGATCCCGTCTTACTTGCTTCCGCCACACGCGTAACCGGGGACGCGGAAGTATAGTATTCCGTTATTAGCCCAATCGACACGCCTACTACGCAACCTGCCGAAACAGCATAAAAGATGTCGGTGGAGACCGGAAAATAATTAACGAGCCATAGGGCGGCGGCAATGAACGCGCCGGCTGAAATGAAGCCAGAGTAACGCAGTGCATTTTGCGGTCCAGCGTTTTTGAGGACTTTCATAGAAAAAATACCGAGAAGAGATGCAAGGAGGCCGACTGTCGCCATGCTTAGCGGCAGCGCCATTAACGCTTGGCGCAAAGCATCTGGGTCGACACCTTCTTTCCCCAGTGCGGTGAATGAGGCACCGACGGCCGTTGCCCCAATAGCGATTGTCGCGATAATTGACCCCACGTAAGACTCGAATATATCAGCTCCCATGCCGGCGACATCGCCAACGTTGTCGCCCACATTATCGGCGATGACGCCAGGATTCCTGGGGTCGTCTTCGGGAATTCCGGCTTCTATCTTCCCGACCAAATCACTCCCGACATCCGCGGCCTTCGTGTAGATTCCACCGCCCACACGCGCGAATAGGGCGATGGAACTAGCTCCCATTGCGAAACCGCTTATATATCTCGATGTTTCGGGGTCTGAATACAAACCAAGAAAAGCGCCTACCCCGAGCAAGCCGAGACTTGCTACGGAGAGACCCATTACTGCCCCGCCATTGAAAGCGACCAGGAGAGCGGCCCCTTCTCCGCGTTCCATCGCTGCCTGTGAGGTGCGTACATTAGCCTTAGTCGCCGACTGCATTCCGAGGTATCCGGCGAGCACCGAACAGATGGCCCCAGCGAGAAAAGCTACGCCGGTTTCCAGTGCGACTTTCCAAACCAGCAACCCAAACACTACTAGAACGAATATCGCTAGAATTCTATATTCACGCTTCAGAAAGGCCATGGCGCCTTCGTAGATAGATTCTGCAATTTCCTGCATCCGCTCGTTTCCCGCGGGCTCCCGGGCAACCGACCTGTATATGACGAACGCGATAGCGAGGCCGACCAAACCAAGAACTATAGCAATTGCATTGTGATCCATTTTCTATTTCCTCCTCACAACTAGGAACGCTAGGTTGTCCCCCTTTGACCTTATCGGGCCCGTGTGCGTCGGGGGCCAGCACTTTCCGAACTCACCAGTCCCACGCGGCGAAGATAAACGCTTCTTTGAGAAGAGTAAAGGCCTAACCCGCAACGTGGTAACAGGTTTTCCGCTTAGAGACGTAGAAGAATCGGGAGTTTCCGATTGGGCGTGGCGGGATAGCTGGTAACAGAAAATGCAATTCTATAACGGGTGGAATTTTGGTAGCAAAGCTCTTAAAAAGTGAACGGTTTCCTATTGAGCGTGATAGACCTTGAGATAGCCTAAACGTCGTTTGGGCTATCTTCGTTGAAAATGTTCCGGTCTCTTTAAATTTATCCGCTTTCCGACGATGTTTGGCAAAACAATTTTTGAAAAACGGGGAATCCTTCGTCGCACTGCCTCGCGTACGATTGTTCTGCTCAGATAGAAGGCAGCCGTGCTGTTGAAGGCGAGAGCTTGCAATCGCCGCCCTCGGGAATTGCCAAAGTGCATCTGCAAACTATTGCATCTTGCGGAGACGTCCTTCGGGATCTACTTGAGTCCGAAGGATATTTAGTTCTTGCGGGGTTGGGCCCTCGGTCACAGAAATTTGGCTTGGTACTATTATGTCGAAGCCCGTATTGGATTTTACGTCTTCTACGCTCACCCCCGGGTGCAACGAATGTAAACGGAGCCGCTTTTGGCTTTCATCAAAATCGAAGACGCATAGCGGTGTAACGCAGTATTTCGGGCCGCCTCCGGGCAGGCCGGCTTTCTCGCGAGCGTCGGCGCCGCCCGTACCCCATCCGAATGTGCTCCTGTAGTCGCACCGCTCTACGAACGTTCGTGACGAATGGGAATTGAGCACGATATAGTACCGGCCGACGTGTGTGCTCAGTGTGGCTGTCCCTACTGACCCGGGTCCCCGGAAACGGAGCCTTGAGTAGTCTTTGCCTATGCCTATTAGGTTGGTATTCCCGTAAGGGTCTACTTGTATGCCGCCAATAAAAAAGACGCGTTTGGTCCAGTGTTTGACGTCTTCGAACCGATGTCCGGTATCACTGAACGACTCCGCCCAACGCACAACGCGATTGTCCCAAGCAAATTCAGGTAGGGGGAGTGTATGGCGATCATGTACGTTCATACGCGTGCCAAAGAAAATTAGCTGCATATTGGGACCGTGCATGAGGTGAGCTAGACGGACCGCCGCTTCCACGATTGGCATCGCGACCCCGACCATGGGGTGCTCTCCATCGTGCAAGTCCCTTGCAAGGAATATCGCCATCAGTTCCTGAACGGAAAAGTCGTTGGACATGTTTAGTTCTCTGTGTTTCTGACACTAGAATTCGTGGAGTTCCAAAAGCCGTCTTATACCTATTTGCTCCAAATAGTCAGCATGTGTTTTGGGGCATCGACAATAACGGTCGAAATAGTCGTTCAGCGCCTGTGGCATACCCTTAGCAGCCGCGGTAGACGCCTCGACGTAATCCTTCAGGTGGGCATTGTCTTGCACGTAAAATCCACGACTATAGAAGGGGTGCGCTCCGTAGGGACCCCGAATGACAGCATCTGCTTCAGGGACGGTGGTTGCCCACGGGTCCTTTTTTACAGTCTCATTCGATACGATCTTTTCGACCTCGACAATCGTACGATCTGCGGCTCGGTGAAGAAACAAGTCAATCCATCCTGGGCCTCCTTCGTGTTGGATGTTTCCAAATGAATCGGAAACGGCGGCATGCAATAGTGCTATGTCAGGTTTGATAGGAGGCACCGCAAGTAGAGTCTGACCTTCCACAGGATCGGTGAAAATCTGAAGGTCCGGGTTAATTTCGGGGATAGAAGTGCCTACTCCCCCGCGCCACGGCATAAACGGCAGTGCCTGCGCCGCGGCCTGAAGGCCGGCAGTGAGTATACCTTCTTCGCACTCCCAGACTTGAATTTCTCCTTTCTCGGCGGCTACCCTAAAAGCCGGGGCCACCGGGATCCCGAAGCCACCTCCGGCGTAGTAGCTCACAACCTTTTTTACGCAGCCGGCGGCTATAAGCATATCCAACGATAGCCCGACATCGATTACCGTTAAGTTCTTCACGCCGCGACGTATAATCTGACGCACTAGCGCCATAGGGGCAGGTGAGCCTATGGCTATAGTCATCCCGTCTTTAATCCAGGCCGCGGCGTCCAATTCGTTGATCAGATGCGAGTGGCGTTGTTCCGATTCCACAAAGTGTCCTCTCTGCTAGGTTGGTATACGCCGTGTTTGCCATCGTTGGCAAGGATCCTCTGCGCGAGCGAATCTGATTGTTTGGATCAGGCGAATGTATTCGGGACCCCAATGCGGTCCTCTTCCTCGATCCTAGCGTACACGGTTTTTACCCCTCCTCGGCAGCATTTTATTTTCGTTTGCTGGCTTAAAGCAAAATCAACCTGTGAGCCGCATCCAAATAAAAACGGACGTGAACCCTATCAAAAAAACAATGCCGGCATAACTTAGGCCTCTTAACCACGCTGGTGGCCGGGCGTATTTCGGCACATGGGCACTGACCACGAGCCGATGATTTGCGATAGCAATGATTGGGGCTATGACAAAGGAGACCACGGTAGCAAGATCAATGAGTGTAGTAAAACTTTGCAGGAACTGCGTCAGGATGAGGAATCCGCTCGTGCCTCCGAGAATAAGCCAGATCTGGTAGACGTTCCGACTGGTACCCTGGACCTGTTTCCGGCCGAACAATAATTCCCAGGTCCGTTGCATTGCTCTCGCGTAACCGTCGAATATGACAAGCGCGGTACCAAACATTACCGAAAAGGCGGAAAGGGCGATAATGAGGTAGCTCCAATCGCCAAGAGTTGCCGTGTACAGGCGGATGACCTCGTTTGTGAACTGTGTCCCGCTCTGGGTGGAGAACGCCACGCCGCTGCCGTACATGAGAAAGGCACCTAAGGTCATGAAACACACGGCAAGCGCCGCCGTCATGAAATAAGAAAGGTTGAAATCGAAGAGTGTCTCGTTGAGACTTGGTCTGTAATTTGTCTGTTTAAAGCGCTCCAGGGTCCATAAGCTGTTGAGCGCGGAAAGGTCCAAAGGTGCTGGCATCCAACCCATCAAAGCGATGAGGAAGGCGAAGCCGGACGCGGTCCAGACTGCGTCCGAATAAAAGATAACTGGCACGTTTGGCCCGCGGCTGAGCGTAAGTACAAATGCTGTTAATGTCGAAAGGAAAAGTACCGTGCAGACGATCTTGATCATGCCATCAAGTGTACGGTATGTCCCAATGAAGAGAATACCGACGCAGCCGAAAATGACGGCAAAAGAAGTATATATTACCGGCAGATGTAGGCCGAGAAGATTGTTGAGCAAGCCCGCTGTAGTAAAACAGATGGCGGCAATGATGATTGACATCGGGCTAACCGTGATGAAGAGATATACGTAGAGTGCCCAGTTCCCGAACCGTTTGTAGCCATCAATGAGACTCTCCCCTGTTGCGTTTGCATAGCGGGATCCATATTCAAAAGCGGGATATTTCAGAAGGTTCGCGAGCAGAACCGCCCACAACACAGCGTAGCTGTACGTTGCTCCCGCCCTTGTCGATTGAACTAGGTGCGATACACCGATAGCGGTACTGGCAAACATCAAGCCGGGGCCGATCGTCCGGCGCAAGCGCGAGAGTCTTGTTCCGTCTGCCCGCTTGCATTCTCGATTTTTCATTATCTCGGGTCTTGTTACCGAAGGAATATGGCATCTTTAACTGTTGCGCGCCACGGTTGCAGAAGAGAAGCACGAGAATTAGTAGGCTGTCAAGAAGATCAAAGTCCCGTAGGATATGATCCACGTGGCTTCCCGGATGCCTATGCGGACGTCTCATAGAGCAGTGAATCAACACGTAGGGACCATGGGCCTCTTATAGGGCCTAATTTCTGGGGGAGGTGATCGCGGTAAGGCTGTTCCGAGAGGACGAGTGTTCAGCCGCTTCTTTGCAACGTACACTTGAGGCCCGGGCATATCTCTGGCTTGTAGTTTGGCACATTGTGATTGAGAATTCTGGCTTCTCTGAGTTCCGTTGCAAATTTCGTCCGTTTGCTGTGAGGTGAAGATTGCCGAGTTTTGTTCGAACTGTAACTGCAAGGAAGGTCGGTGCCGCTTGATGAAGCACCGTGGAATCCGTTAATGCTTTTAGAGGCAGTAGATCACGCCCTCGGCCTGTTGGCTTTCCTATTAACCGGGAGAGGAGGAGCAGTTGCTAGAAGACGACACTACTTATCTCGAGGGTAAAACCCGAGTTGAGATGCAACTGGTAGATTTTGTTCGAGCAGTCGAAGCTCACCTTGAAGGGCTCGAACTCCGTCGATTGGCCGAGCAGAGCCGGGCTCTGGAAGACACTATAGGGAGTACGGTCCGAGTGTTACTAGGTGAGACAGAGGCCTTGAGGCCCCCTCCGTCGTCACGGGATGTTCACGCCCGCCTTTTAACGGCGGTTGGGCATTTTGTTCAGGCGTACGACAGCTTACTCCGTTTCGTTACTGAAGAAGCCGCAATGGATTTCTTAAAGGGGCA